>JBGYFE010000154.1:0-19888 GCA_041819925.1 Capnocytophaga sp. | reverse complement strand
TTTGATACAACTTTTGATATGTTCCACAAACGATTTGGGGTCAAAAAGCCAATTTCCGTTATCGATAAGCCAGCTTCCCGTGCCGTGAATGCTGATTTCCTGACCGTTAGGAATAGAGGTAGCGACCCATCCCCGCTCCACATCTTTCACAAAATGGTCAAAATCTTCAAAGTTCCAGCAACTGACTCTGCCATTTTCGTAAACATCTAAATCTACAAAAAAGTGTGTGCCGTTATGTATGAACGCAGGGAGAGAAAAACCTTCCAAAATTTGGGTGCGATAGACTTTTGTTTTCATCTTATTGATTATTTTATTCATTAACTATTGTAAATTAAACATTAATCATTTGCCATTTGCCGTTATTTCTGCATCAGATGACTAATATATCTTCCGCCGTGAGCTGCAATGTTTAGGAACTGCACTTTGTTTAGTCGTTGAAGTTCAAAGAGTTGTTCTTGCATCAATATAGAATTTCTCAAAGTGAAATGCCCCACAGAAGAAAAGGCTTTTGAAACGAATAATTTCTTAAAACTCTCAAAAGGCGTATAATCCTCGCTCGCGGCATCAAAAAAATCAATTCTTTCGGAATAATCCAACGCTGATAATTGACGAAAATTATCGCTCAACGACAGATTTTCGATAAAATTCTGATGGTCGTACCCCGCTTGTACTTTCAAGTAAGACAAAGGATGTTGCCCAATCTCAAAAAAAGTTTTGTCGGGAGCCGACGGAACGACCAAGTGTTTGAGATTTGGCATTTTTTGGAGCAATTTTGCCACCGTTCCGTTTTCTTCCATCGAAAAATCGGAAGAATCGATAATGCTTGAATTGTGGTCGCCCAAATCGGTGAGCTGTACCGAAAAACTTTGCAAATTTGGGAACATTACCTGCGAATTGGTGAGTCGGTCGAAACACCAGCTTTTCGTTCCGTTCGCTCCTTCGTCTGCCCCGCGAAAGTCTAACGCCACGATGTTTTGAGCGTTTTCGGGTTTGCTGATAAAATCCAGAAAATGGCAAAAAGCGAAGTTCGTATCGTCGTCAAAGTCCGTTGCTTTGGTTTCGGGGTCTTCATCAAACCCATCGCCGAAAAAAGTGAGGCTATACGATGTTCCTATTTTTGAAAAAAATACCGAAGACGAATACCCAATTTGATAATCTCTTTTTTCGCCCGTATCAAAATCGGTGGTCTCGTAGCGATAAATATCTTCCTGTAATTGTAAAATTCTGTCAATCATACTATTCTTTTTTTATTTTTATTAAATACTAAAATGGTTGATTATCCAAATCTTTGTAATCATCGATGATTTGACGCATTCTTTTGACCGCTTCTTTGACTGTATCACGAAAAGCCAATGAGGCAAAGTCATTTTTTTGAATTTCAGAGGTTGTTATTTTCATTTTATTCTTCCTTTTGCAGTTTTATTTAAAATTACCAATGGGTAATTGTCAATTTTTAATGGTTAATGGTTAATTTTCAATGGTTGATTGTCAATTTTCAATTAGAAGTGATGAAATAATAGTTGTTAATTCGTTATTTCCATTCAAAAGTAACAAAATAATAGTTATTAATTATCCATTTTCAATTAGAAGTAATGAAATAATAGCTGTTAATTCTCTATTATGCTTGTTTCTCTTTACTTTCGTCGGTGTTTTTCCAAACACTCATATCGGACGAGCACCAACCTGTGATAATATCCAATATATCATAAGCTCTATCTTGTAAAATCTCGTTGTTTGAAAAGCCAACCGCCAATGTTTCCACAATTTTTTGAGCCGTTTTTTGCTCTCCTCCTAACCTTTTGTATTCAGCCAAAACATCACGAACCTCCCAAGTGAAACAATTGCCCGTTTCTATTTTCTTTGTCAGAATTTCTTTTAAATGATTGTCGGTCATATTGTTATTTATTTCAATACTGAAAATCAATGCCCAATTGTTGCTGAATAGCCTTATTTACACGAGTTTCCATTTCACTAATACGGGCAAAATAGGCGGTTAAAATAAATAATTCTTGATGCGTACTTTCCCGATTTTGAATGTATTGGCAAACTTGTGCATAATATTCATAATGTTTGTCTTTTTTGATATTTTCGAGAATGATGGGCAAGATTTTGAGCAAATCTTCGGTGCTATATTTATCTGCTTTGCTCATATCCAATGCGTTGGGATTTATATGCAGACAAAGGTATAAGTATTCTTCACTTTCCCGCCAAGCACGACCTTTATAACTTTCAAAAGCAGATTTCTTTTGGTTAAACAGTTGCCTGTCTTCATCTGTGCCAAAAATTTCAAACAGAGTATCGCTTAAAAGTATGCGATAGTGATAATCGGCGGCGGCTGTTTCAGGCTCATATCCGAGACTTTCCATCAGAGCTTTGGGATTGTCTCTAAGCAGTTGGGTGGCAGGAATAAAAATCTCGTTGATGTCTTTAATGATGCAATCCAAAAGCTCAAAATCAAGTTCTAAATATTTTTTAAACAATTGAAAATTACAAACATACGACTTCGGAGCACCAAAAGAAAAGGAATACAACCAATCGCCCGATTTGTGAATAATACTTGCGTGTAGGCTAATTATTCTCAAACTACACGATTGGTCTTCGTGAGAGATGTAATTATAACGGCTATTTTGCCAAGTTATCTGGTAAGTCAAATCGCCTTCTTTTTTCTTGATGTCGCCCGATTTTAGGCGTTTGTAACCCGTATCATTTAGGCGTTCAAAAACATAATCCACCGCCTGCTGAAAATAATCTCGTACTTTTAATTCGTAATTTATCATCTTTTTATTTTTTGTAATTAGATTAAACTTCCAATAGTTTTTTTGCCATCTCTTCGTTTATGCCCAATTGTCCTCGCCACGCCGAAATGGGGAAATTTACCTCTACACGGTGGTTGGGAGCTTCCTCAAAAAGAATTTCGTACCAAGTTTCGCGTTGGTCATACGAATAAAATTGATTGAAAATGCTGTAACCATCGCTCAATTTATTGGGTAAAATGCCCGTTTCGGCGAGTATGCGAACCAGCCAAGTGCGAGATGTGTTATTGCTTTTTGGCAGAATTTTCGCCTTTGAAATTCGGGCAATAAGCTCGGAGGGAGTTTCTTTTGGGGGAGCTTGTTTTATTAGGTCGAGAAGTTGCAAAAAGATAGCTTCTCCGTTTTTATCTCGTTTTATTTCAGGCGATTGTATCACTTCTTCGAGGTCGAGCAGTAGTTCGGCGTAACCGCCCAAGCGACAATATCCGATGTACAAATCATACAGATTTTTGCTATCATTATCCCATTCGTTTTGGGGTATTCCGCAAATTTTACACGGGCACTCGCCCTCTTCGTAGCTCCTGTCGGGGTGCATAAACGGCTGATGGGTGTGTAGCGGCATATTTTTGGCAAAATAATACGAAAACAGAGGTTGCAAACCCCGATGAAACCCTTCGGCAAGTGCCTTAAAAAACAGATTTTTGACTTTTTGTTCCAGATTTTCGGTTTCTACGCATTTTTTTAGGGCTTTTATGACCTCATCGTGCGAATGTAGCACAATTTTATTGATTTCAAAACCACTTTCTGCCAATATTTGCTTACTTTTTTCGGGAAAAGAAGCCGGAATTGCATAGTGATAGAAACCTTTTTGCAAATCATACTTCCCATTTTCAAAGCGATAGAGTTTTGCAAGTACTTTGATAAGTTTTTCGTCTAACATAGTTTTTCTTTTTAAAATTGGGACAATTAATTACTGACAATTAAAAATTAACCATTGACCATTAAAATATCGGTTCTTCGGTCAGAAGTTTTTGAAAATCAGCAAAATTGTCGGCGTGTTTTTGGCAAAACATATCATCATACCACGCCCAAACCGAGCCATCAAACAGGTTGATAAATAAAAATCCGCTATCAACCGAGCCTATCACCAAAGCCGATTGAACCTCTTCGGGTGTAATTTCTCCGTCTTCTTCCTTGAAATCAATAGAAGAAAAATCCAAATCAGAGGCACTTAACCATTCATAATCAAAATGTTGAGAATCATAAGTTTTGGAAAACAAATCTTTTTCTGTCCAAAGATTAATTTCTTCGCTAAACTGATTTTCAGTATTCGGATAATAGGTAAGCCACAAATCCTTTTTCTCAAAATGAGCAATAAAATCAAGATAACTTTTAGGAATTTCGCGTTCTAAATGTTTTGTAATCATAACAAACAGTTTTAAAATAAGTGAAAAGGGTGGGATTCGAACCCACGATATCGTCTGAAAAAATCATCGATACAGGCTGTCTTCAAAATGCAAAAAACATTTCTCCGAGCAGCCTACAATCAGCCACTCTGTCACCTTTTCATTGGTGTAAAAAATTTAGGCAAAGATAAGTACAAACGCAACACCCACCAAGAAACAAGCGTCTACAAAGTGTCTACAAGTGAATGGTTAATTATCAATTGACAATTAACAATTTACAATTATCAATTAACAATTGACAATTAACCATTAGTCAAAATCGCTTTGAGTAATTTTTCTACTTCTTTTAAATCGCCTTTGTAACGCTGTCTTTCGGTGGTAATTTCCAAATGCCATTGGCTGGTAAAAGTTGGTATACACCATATTTTGACAATAGTTGTGGTGGTTTTTAGGACAATCACCGTGTAATTTTCTATTTGCAACCGCTCTAACTGATTGTCGGCAAACTGTTTAGAAGAATTTTTATCGCTCAACCAAAAGTTATCATTATCTATCTGGCTTTCAACAACATCGGTTTGTAGACTTGCCAAACAAACACTCATTCCCTTGCCAATTTGCAAAAAATACTCTGTTTTTTCACCTTCTATGCTTTGGGTCAATTTCCAAGGCGATGGCACGGTTGGCAAACAAAAACCAAAATCAGTTTGTAGATTATTGATTTTCTGTTTTTTAGCCAAAATTTGTTTAAACTCTTTGGGAATTTCCACAGGCTCAACATCTTTATGCCATTGGTCAAAATATTCGGTAACATTGTACAATATTTCACAATCACAATGCCCACCGTGGTCAGCAAGCCAAGTCAGTACAGCATCGACATTGTCAATTTGCTGTTTTTCAATAAATTGTCGAGCGTTTTTGGGCGTGTGGTCGCAAGCATTTTTTTGTAAATTAGCTTCCACATCGCTAAATAATTCTAAAAGTTGAGCCTCAGGCAAGGGCAAATTTTTTAGAAAAAGCTCTCGTTCCTGCTTTTTGAATTGTTGTTTTATCTTTTTTTTCTGTGATTTATCAAAAGTATTCATTGTTTTTATCTCTTAAAAAATTAATCATTATATGTCTTTATATCTCTTATCAAACAGTATTAACCATTGACAATTAACCATTAACAATTATCAATTATTTTCCATTTTTTCAACCGAATTAGTATTTTCAAAAAACGGCAAAACGATGGTTTTGATGTCGTTTAAAACCAATTCTTTTTCTTCTAAAAAATGCTGTTTTCTTTTGAAAATATCAAGATGCTCTCCCTCAAAATAATACCATTTATCTGAATTATCATTGATAAAACCGATTCTTTCACGAATGGATAAATCAAACTGTGAGGGAAATTCTTTATCATCTTTTTTGATGATATCTGTGCAAATATTCATCGTAAAGCGAATGCTATTTGCTGAAATGTAAGCACTTTTTTGAATATTGATAAGCTGATGAAATCCATTTTTTTGTCGGTAAAAATTCAAGGATTTTTTCTTAAATCCAAGCGGTTTTAATAAAGCGTGAACTTCCTTTATGGTTTCTTCAAAGGCTAATTGTGTAGCGGTTTTTGTTGTCATAACTATCTCATTTTTAAATACTAAAATACAGAAATAAAAACTTTGGAAAAGAGCCATCGGCTTGATATTCTCCCCTGATGTAACCAATATCTTCATTATCCATAAATAACACGCATTCAATGCTATAAGTGGGAGGGCTTTCTGAATTTTCATCAAAATCCAAAATTTCTAAATATGCCTGCCCTGCGGATTGTTTATCGATGTCATCTATACCACAAATATGTAGCGTGTTTTTATTTTCCACAAAATCAAGCATTTCGTAGATTTCTTCTAAAAATTCCCCGTAAATATCAAATCGCTCTTTTAGAATATAGGTATTTTTGGCTTTATACGCCTCTAAAAATGCAGCGATTTCGTGATAAATTTCTTGTTTTAAAGCATTCATAATCAATTTCTTAAAAGGTTGTTTTGTCATTTTAGCATTTTGCACGATTTTATCAAAATTGTATTTTTTACATTTCATCTAAAATTCGCTTGGCATAAGGCTTCATATATTTGTCTGAAAGCAAAGTGGTTAAAACTTCTTTTTTGGCATCATTGGGTAATTTCTCAACGGCTGACAGAGCGTTATGCCTTAAATTTTCATCTTCATTGGGCGTGCCTAAAATTTTGATTGCCAACTTGACAAGTTCTGGATATTCCACAAAATTTTTTAACGCCATTACGGCATAATTTTTTATCAAATAATCTTCTTCATTGTCAATCACAAGCTCCAAACTTTGAGCGATTTTGTCTTTTGTTTGCTTTGGAATGTCATAAAGGGCAATGATTTTAAAAGCCTCAATTCTTGCCAAATCATATTCTGATTCATCGGCAATAATCTCGTTAAAAAAATCCCATTTTTCATCGGTATTTTCATACTCAATTTCTCTGATAAAATCATATTTATCATCTTCGTCCAAAGTTTTAAATTTCTTTAAAAATGTATTTTCCATAGTGTTCTTTTTTAATCAAAATTACTCACTTGCAATGACTTTGCTATGTTGCACAATCTCATCAAAACTATCAGCGACTTTGCCTACGCTACCTTCATCCATCCAATATTGCCAAACCGACCAATCGTTTGTATCAAAAAACAAACGCACGCCATCGCCATAACCTCCGAACATAAAGGTATTTTCAAAACGCTCTTTGTCCAAAAATTCACCTTTTATATCGTGCCTTCTGACCTTGTTATCTACAATTCTATTATCTTCAAAAACCCATAATTGAATACATTGCCAACTTTGTAAAGTTGTTTTTCTAATAGGCTCGGTAATCAGATTGATATTTTCAATGTCCATATCTTTGCCGTTAAATTCAAGCAACATAAAAAGCTCAAATTCAGTCAATAACTTTTTGTACGAGGCAGGTAATGTAAACTTATTTTCCTGCTCAATTTTTTCTATTCTGTTCATAATCAATTTATTAAATATCGGTTATTTTCAAAGACGATTTTTATGCTTTTGTAAGTATTTTTGATGATTAAATCATTGCTTAAAAAACTTTTCAGGCAAGCCCAAGTATTTGATTTTGTGTTTTTTCTGCAAAACATCAAGAGCGGAAATGTCTGTAAGTTTTTTGGCATAAGCGATTTCCAATTTTTCCAATTGTGTCATATTTTCAATACCCGACAAAGTTTCAATACTTGGGCGAACCAATAGTAAATCCGTGAGGTTTACCAACTCTGAAAACTCGCTCAAATCCTTGCCCTTGTATGACCAAATGTGTAATCGCGTTAGTTTTTTGGCTTCACTTAATCCCACAATTTTGGACGAAAAATCAAATCTTAAATCGGTCAAATTAGGAATTTTCCCTACATCAATTTGTAAATTTTGCCGTAATTTACGCGTTATTGGCACTTGTAAAATAGCAAGTTTTTGCAAAGTATAAAGCACTTCTGTATTCAGAGTTTGGGCAATTTTAAAATCATCTTCAATGATTAATTGAGGCAAATCAGGATAATTTTGTAAAGGCAGAAAGTCTAAAATAACTTCTTCGCTTGTGCTTTCAAATTGCCCAAAAAGTCCTGCAAAATCAGCGGTTATTCGCAATCCGCATTTATAATTTTTTGCCATTTTAATGCCTTTTTGCAAATATTCAGGCAATACTTCCACGCAGCGGATACTTTCGTTATAATGACAGGTTAATTTATTCATACTCAATTCATTAGATATTAGCCATTTTCAAAGACGATTTCCACGCCTTTTTTGGTTTTTCTACTCAATTTTTGATATATAATCGTTAATGATTTTCCAGCCTTCATCTTCTGAATTATAACCCCATAATGTTTCGGAAATATCGTCCAAATCGGCAATGGCATTATTAAAATGATTGCTCATTTGCTTTCTTTTTTCCATATCAATAGCGTTTAATCTCTCATCAGAAACTTTAAATCTGGGATTTGATAAAAAATTTATAACATCATAGTAAGTATCTTCGTCACAGTCTTTGGCAAAATCGGGAAATACAGAAAGAACATTTTCAAAAGCGTTTTTTAATTCATCAAGCCCCAATTTTGATAAAGTTTCTCCAATGTAAGGCACCAACGCATTTCCCTCGGCAAAAATATAATGCCAGCCGTCTGATTGCCAATTACCTATCATATTCACCGCAATATGAAACACAAAAGCCTCATCGCTGACTTCCTTTTTGATATTTTCCAATGCTCCAATTTGCCAAATATCATCGGATACACTTACAAATTTTTGCTCATTGTCCAAATTGCCATAATTTGCCAATAATTGCTTTAAGTCCTTCATAATTTATTTACCCCAACCCAAAAGTAGCCACCAAAAACAATTGGCTGACCGCTTTGGTCTCCGTGCGTTAGAATGGGATTTTTCGCACTTGGTTAAAAATATTTTTTACTTGTTTAGGCGAAAGTTTCGCCAATTCACTTTGTTCTATTATATATCATTCATTTTCAAAGACGATTTCCACGCCTTCGTAAGTATTTTTGATGATTTAGTCAATCAATACTGCCATTTTTTAATAACCTCTTCCCCAAAAATTTCAGCCATAATTTCTTCCGTCCACTGTATCACTTCATATTCGTCAATATTTTCACCAAACAAATTAGCTTGACAATGAATCAAACACCCGCGAATATAATCATCTGCTGTGTCAAAAAGTTTGGTTAAATAAGGTGCTCCACTTTCGTGGTCGTAATAATAAATTTCGTGCGTTTGACTGTGAAAGCAGAACATATTGCCATTGCCCAAATAATCGCTAAAATGCACTAAATACGGCAAAACCGCCTTGTCGTCATCATTAAAATCAGGAGCGTATTCAATATACTCACCATTTTTAAACCAAATGTCATTCGTCCAGCCAATATCCGAAAAATGCATCAACTCCTCGCCAATATCGGCAATGCCAAAAGTTTTATAAAATAATTTTAAACTTTCAGGCAATGAAGTATTTAGCCTTTCTTCCAACTCGTTAATTTCTTTATCGGTTTTGGGGTTTGGCAATTTGCCTCCCCAATTATCAGCAAGGGCTTCTAAAATAATTTTGGTTTTTTCTTGCCAACCGTTTTCGCCAATTTTTTCAAAAGGCACAATAATGTCTGATTTTTGATTGATTTTTAACATAAATTTTTTCTTTCCCAAACCTGATTTTCAGGTCTCTGTGCGTTAGAATGGGTTTTCGCACTTGTTTAAAAATATTTTTACTTGTTTAGGCGAAAATTTCGCCAATTCACTTTGTTCTATTATATATCATTCATTTTCAAAGACGATTTCCACACCTTCGTAAGTGTTTTTGATGTGATCAAGACGCTCTTTGAAAGCTCCCATCAGGTAGTCAAGCACATTGACTTCTTCCTCGACCACCCAAAAAATATCTACCTTACGAAAATATTCCAATCCATTTTCAAAATTTTTGTTTTGTCGCCAATTCAACGCCTTTAAATCATTGTAAATCAAGCTATCAAGTGGCGGAATGGGCGTAATTCGCAAATACAAAGTGCCTTTTATATTTTTGGGGGGAAGCCACTCTCTTTCCACTGACGGATTAAAGGTTTCATCAAATTGTTCAAAATCAATGTGTTGTTTTAAAATTTCTTGAAGTTCACCTCTGGAAAGTAAGCCTTTGTAAGTATCGTGATTTTCAGTGAAATGGGTGATTTTTCGCTCAAAAATTTCTTTTACAATAAGTTTTTGATTTTCAGGCAAATAGCGTTGATGTGTTTTTAAGAAATTAGTGATATTTTGATAAAAATCCCCATCAGCGATTAAACCTGCATCAAAAATATCCACCACGCTTTCTATGAGCATACGAAAGATAAAATCTTGCAAGTTTTTGGCTAAAAATTGTGCCTCATCGCTGTCGTGCCAAAGTAAAACTATCGGAATATCAGTCGGTTGCGATGGCGTATTTTTGTTATAAAAAAAGCAAAACAAATCGCCCGCCGCAGATTGCCCAAATGGCACAAACAGAAAATCAGGATTGATGTCCCGAAAATAATCAGGGTCTGTCAAATCTTCTATTTCTTCAACAACTTGCTCAAAATCAATCATTTCAAAATCAGTGGCGAACAAAAAAAGTGGCGGATTATCTTTGAGTGTCGGGAAGACCGTCTTATACCAATTTGCCTGTGATTCGCCCCAATCGAGCATTTTGTCATCAAAAAGTTGTTTATACAGATTGGGATACTTAAATCCGAACTGTTGTTCAATGCTTTGTAAAGTGTTCATTTTTAATCTCTTTTTAAGTTTAATAATTTCGTTTTATTGGCTTAAAAATTAATTTGCATTGCAATGTTCAAAAACTCACGCCATTTTTTGGCATTATCGCCTTTGGCATCAATGCCTTTTTCGGTGCAAAATACTTCCCATTGCCAATCTTCTCCGCCTGTGCAACCGATTGCCGTATAATTGAGCAAAAATTCCTTGAAGTTTTCCGCCATATAACGCCCGTGATTATCGCTTCCGTCGTGGCTTAAATAAACCACCTTGCCATAATTTTCGGATTCTAATTCTATGGCAAGAAAATCACCATTCCCCACCTTTTGAAAGGCTAATTTGTTGTGATAAACGCGGTCATACTCATCTTCGTAGTTGGGATAAACGCTCTCAATCCAGCCTTTTCTATCTGTCTCATAATCAAGCATTAAATCCAAATCAAATTGCAATTCGCCACAGAAAATCCCACAAAATTCATCAGGCAAAAAATCGTTATTGTCCTCTAACTTGTCGTTAATATCCCAATAAAATTCAATGCCCGAAGTAAAGGTTAAAAACACCTCGCGAAGTTCGCTTGGAAGTGTGTAGCCAAGCTCTTTTTCAAGGGCTTGGATTTGGCTTTCGGTTGCGGGATTTTTGATGCAAATCGGCTCTATATCACCACCGATTTTCTTTATCGTTTTATGAAAAGCCGTTAAATTTTCACGGATAATCTCATTAAAGGTTTGTGTGTTCATTTTTAATCTCTTTTTAAGTTAATATTTACGATTTAATATAATAATTCCAAAAGATGGGAAAAATTAGTGGCAATACAGCCAATTTTTGTGTCTATTTCGCCTAAATTATGGTCAAAATAATAAATTTCGCCATTGTTATTCATCAAAAAGACATCGCCTGACGGACTATTAGCAATCGGAATGCCTATTTTGGCGTAATTTTCGTACAAATCAGCAATGGAATTGTATTTATAAGCCGATTTTGTCGCCAAAAAATGGTCGATGACTTTTGTTGTGCCTTTAATTCTACTTTTTGATGGCACAACGCCATTATTTTCAAGCAAAAAACGCACATAATCCGCAGGAAGTGAAAAGCCGATTAAGGTTTCTAACTTGGTAATTTCTTCTTCATTGACCGCTTCGGTTTGGTAGGCACTGACGAGCTGTTTGGTGGTGCGTTTGTCCAATTTCAGATTGAATTTTTTCATATTTTCAATCTCTTCGGGCGATAATCCGTATTTTTTGAAAGTTATTTTACTCATTTTTTATTTTTTGGTTACTATCTTTTTTGCGATTAAAACAACCGAAAGTTCATCATCATCGGTCGATGTATGTGTGCTTAACTCCTTGATTTTGGGGAATAAAGCCGTTTTAATGTCTGTGTTTAGTTTATCAAAAACATCTGTCAAAAACCAATATTTCCAAATCCAATCATTTGCCGATAAATAGTGTATAAATATCTCTGTTAGAAGGGTTTGCCGTGCCAATAAAACCTCCACCGCAGCCTGATAACACGGATAATTGGCATCTTCCACAAAACTTACCAATTCGTGGGCAATCTCCAAAAATTGCTCATCGGATAATTCATTGGTTCTGGCAAACGCCTCAATGTCAAATTTATTTTTGAGTAAAAATTCTTGAATGTTCATTGTTGGTATTAAATCATTTCTTCGTGAAAAACAAGTGGAAGAGCCCAATTTTCAAAGATTTGTTTGGATTTTTCAGAAATAAAAATACCCAATCTGTCGCCTGTGGCTTCGTAAAAATCAGCATATTCCGAAGTGGAAAATGTAAAATTGTCCTTATCCACTTTTTTAAACTCAATGGCGTGTAAAGGTTTTATCCGCCAGAGTTTTGGCATTTTTTGCGAGGCTTCTTCGGAGTGTTTGCCTTTTTCAATCGGGTCAAAAGTTGGGTCGTTAAATTTTTCAAAAAAGTCAAACGAAAAATTTTTCCAATCGCCTTTGATGATTTTGCGTTTTTCCACTTCTTTGAATTCAAATCCTTGTAAATCAGTTTGCTCCAACAGTTTTTTAATTTCGTCCGTAAGGATAATTTGCCGACCATCTGTGTAAATTGGTGGTACATCTGCACCAAAACGCTCCACCGCCGTATGGTCTTTTTTTCGGCTGTGAATGATAAAACCATTCCACAAGATATTGGCAAAATCGCCTTTAATGTCGGTATTTTTGCTTAATTCGCTGTAATCGCTTTTTATGCTGTATATTTTCATAGACTTACTTTTTTTATTTTTAGCTAAACAATCTGTAACCAATCTTCTAAACTTATCATCTTATCAAAGGGCAATGCGTTTGCCAATCGGGTAAGTAACTTGCTGTTTTTGAGTTTAATAGAAATCATTTCAAAGTCGTTCTTGGGGCAATCGTCCTGCAAATATTGCTTGGAAACATAAATATCCACTCGCTCATTTTGGCTATCCACATAAAGAGATTTAAACGCAGGAGCATACGCCGAAAATTCTGAACCATTATTATAAAAAAACTGCAAATAATTGGTTTTGTACAGTTCCACCATATCGCAATCTTGGTCTAAGGACATTGGGTCAGCCGAAAAAGTAATTTCATTTTTTGAAATCACCATATCCACACAGTTCATTTGATAGATATTCATAGGCGTTACTTTTGATTATTTAAAAAATTTAAGATTATTTAGGTTGATTTCTATTCTAAATTAACACTTTACTTTTGTCTTGAAACAAAAGTAACAAAGATTCAAGACTGTGGATACTTCGCTAAAAATCAATTCATTGATTTTTTTAACGCTTTGTCTCCAAGGTCATTTTTTTAGTGAACAATTGTTCAAATTCAATGTTTATTTTTCCTCTTTTTTAAGTTACTTTTCAATAAAAAACAAAATTAATTTCGGTTAGGTTGTCCAAATTAATTTCTATTTGGGCATCGCGGTGTTCACTAATGCCGATGAGCCAATTGTCTTGTATTTTCAGCTCACAAAACGGATTGGTGTTTTCAAAAAACATTGCCCAAACCAAATTGCCTTCAAGGTCTTCACAGGCGATAAATCCCTCATTACCGTACACACCTTCTCCGCCTAAATACCGCCGATTTTCGTGATGTAGCGAAGTCCATTTATTAACCAAAGCCCAGCAGGTGGGATTGTATTTTAAAACACTTTCCAAATCCGAATCGCAAAGTGGCGTTACTTCGGCGGTGCTTTTTTGGGTGCTTGGGTCGTAAAACACTCTAAAATCCAGCACTGTAAGCGTGTCATCAGGATAGACAATCACATCAAAACAAGGCATTTTCTTTTGTTCTGATTTCCAAATTTCTTGAATCATTTTTTTCATTTTGTTAAGTATTTTCAGTTATTTCGCTCATTTTTTATGAGTTTATCAGCGTATAATTTCAAATATTGATATTTTGATTTTTGTGCCAATGCTAAATATTGTTTTAATTTTGAAGATTGAATTTTATATAAAACATCTAACGCCATCATTTTGTGATATTCTTCTATCTTGTCAAATTCTTTTGCCTTTTCCCAGTGTTTTATGGCGTAGTTTTCGGCTTTTTCGGGATATAAAATCGCCAATGATTGCAACGCCATTCTTTGCGTATATTCATCATTTACCTCTAAAAAATCAAAAACAACTTCTTGCAAATTGTCATTACCTTTATAATTTGGCAAATGCTTGGCAAATTGCCATTTAGCGTTTATATAATTGGTTTTAAAACAAGCCCTGCACAGAAGCGAAAACCACTGGTCATAATGCTCTAAATGGGTTATCAAAATAGAACATTCGCTATCTCTGGCAATGCAAAAAAGCAGGTTATCAATGGTTTCTGGCGTGGTGTTTTCGGCATTTACATTTTCCAAAAATTTTACTGAAAACTTTATCATTTCATCAAATTCATCACAAAAAACCCACTCGCCGTTGTCATTTTCTTCTGTTACATCAGGAAAATTTTCGCTTGCCCATCGTTTGAATTTTTTTACCAATTCATCAAGCTGAAAAGCCGCATCAGTTTCTTTAATCATCATATTTTTAGGTTGATTTTTGTTTGACTGATATCTCTTTATAAATAAAGATTTTGCCATTTTTCCTCATAAGAAAAAAATTCTTTTACAGAGTCAATTCGCCAGTTATTTGCCACTTTTTTGAGTTTGTAAGTTCGTGAAATATCCCTATTGGCGTGTGTGCCTTTGCTGGTTGCCGTAGCCGAATTTTTCGTAATCTCCACAGATGTAATTACTTCTTTTTCAGGGTCAAAAGTAGGCGGAAAAAGAATTGTTTTATTTTGCAACAATCCCATTTTTCGCTCTTTTTGAACGACATATTGGTCGTAAATGGCGATCAGTTTTCCGTAATAAACCTCATCGGGGGGGTCTTGGTCTTTATCCACATACTCATTGCAAAGGCTCTCCCAAGAGAACATTTCTGTCCAAAAATTCTGTATTACTTCTCTGATTTTTTGTTCTTCTGTCATCTATACTCTATTTTAAAGTTTTAACAATCTTACTCACATCAAAACCCAATTCTGCCAAATACGCCATTCCGTTTTGGGTGTCAAATTTTTTATCGCCCGTCCAGCCGTGTTTTTTACCCAATAAAATAAACTCACGAATATATTTGGGCTGATTGATATTTACCATTTCGGTGGTTTGGCTGATGGCATTAAACAATGCCAGCCCAGAGTTAAGGGCGAAGCCTTGTATTGCATCATAATCGTGATAAAAATTTAATGTTAATGGCGTGGCTTTGTGTCCGTCCAAAAATATCCTAACTTGCATAAAATCAGGGTAAGTTTCCATCAAAATGCTGTCAGAAAGCACATACCAATAAGTACTGTCTTCTACCACGATTTTCCGTAATTTCTTTTTCATTTTTATGGTTTTTCAAAATTTTTTTAAGCTAAAATTCTTTTCTTTCGGATAACAGATTTTTTAGCCAATGTTCAAATTATTGAAAATCAGTATCTTCTTGCCAATATTCAGGCGGAATATCAGGGTAAAATTCGCCAAAGTTATTATCCTTACGGGAGGTCAAAAATCCTGCTTGAACCCCAAGTGAAGGCACAGATACCGTAATTAAAATGTCAGGAAATAAATCACAGTCCGTTCCCGTAAAAACTTCTTTTGAATACTCGTAAATTTCGTGTGGAGCCAAAAAAACATATCCGCCAAAATAGTCATCAACAAACAAGGAACACGCCCCAACAGTCAACAAAAATTCTTGATACACCGACGGAATTTTTACATCGTACAGGCGTTCAAATTCTTCTATTTCAGCCTTTTGTACTTTGTGCCGTAATTCAAAAGCATAAGTTTGTTCTCCATAAGCAATCGGTTTGCCGCCACTTGTTTGTATCAGTTCGGCGATGGTTTTAAAGATTTCACTCATCGTTATTTTATTTCCAGATTTTTTCTACAATTTCATCAACGCTTAGCTTATACCAATTGCCGTTTTTGTCTTTTTGTCTTTGGAAAAATTTATAATCAAACTTTTTAAAATTGAGTTCCAAAAAACGGTAAAAATAGTTGTGATTATAAAACATATACGGCATAAATTCCGCCTGAAAATCGCTTTGGCATTCAAATTCTTTGTTTTTGTAGATTTGCACAAAGGCTTTTAAATCGTCTTTGGTCAAGTCATTGTGTTTGGTAGGTTCGCTCATTGCCAAATCAAACGCAAATACCTCAATGCCATTGCCTTCCCACCATTCCCACAGCCATACATCGGACAAATCTTTGCCTGTCAGCTCGGATAGATAGCTTTCCATTTTTTTATATTCGGTTTCAAAGACTTCTTCGGGCGTGTCTTCGCTTTGAGCGTCCCAAAATTGCTCGTATTCTTGCAATCGCTTTAAAATCAGCGGATAATGCTTTTCTGCTTTTTCCCAATCGGGGCGGAGTTCTTTTCTTAATGTGTTCATTTTCTTTTAATTAAAATTATAACAAAAACGCATCGGAGGCATCACCTATTTTTATCACTTTATCTTTGTGGACGACAACGCCCAAGCCGTGTTCCTCGTCCCAAGAGCAACTAAAACCGATGCCGATGTACGGAAAATCATCTTTATACTCCGAAAAAACATACATATTCGTGGGCGAAAGTAGCATCGCAAACCCCGAAATATCCGTAATATCAGGCATAAAATCGGCTTTGTCTTCATCGGAATAATTGTATTTTTCTTGCAGAGACGGATACTGCTCCAAAAGTTCGGAAAGAATGTTGTTTAGTACCAACATTTGGTTTTCTTTCAGGTATTTTAGTCCGTTTTTGTGTTTTTCATTCTCTTTTTCGGTAGATTCGCCGTCTTCATCAAGTATTTCATAACCTATTTGGGCAGTTTTTTCATCAAAAAACGCTTGCCACTCGGTTAGTTCAATGCTTTGATAGTCAGAATCATCATCTTTGTCATCTGCTTCGGCTGTAAATTGCTTCATTTTGTCAGGATTATTTATAATTTCTTGAAAAAACTGCACAAATCGGCTTGCCGTCTCGGTATTTTTTCCTGATTTTTGTTCGTTTTGGAAGAAAGAAAGCCCTTCGGAAAACGCCTTGCAATTAATGAAATGGTTAGCGTAGTAATTATAGGTTTGTTCAGGTGTGTTTTGATGGATTTTTTGCTGTTTTTGGTCTTCTTTAATCCACTTGACAAGGTCGGCTGGGTCGTTTGCCCGCACGGCTTCATTCATCATACGCCCGATGAGAATGGTAACATCGTGAATGCGGCGTTTGTCTTCGCCCATCAGTTCCCATTGCTCGGTTACAAAAGTTCTGAACTCTTCGTTGGTCATTTTGGTTTTACTCTTGCCCATCATTTTTGACATTTCTTTGTCAATTCGGTTAAGGATTTGTTCTGTGTTTGCCATTTTTTTTGTATTTTTAAATTATTGATATTCTGTTATTTAATCTTTTAAAATAATTTTACTCAATCGCTTGGTGTGGAGCATATCTTTGATTCGCCGCGAGGCAATCCAATACGCGGCAAATAGTAGCAAAGGCGACAACAAAATAGGCAACCAATGCCAACCAAAAATATAATACAACACACTTAAAATCAACAACATTACAAGTTCAAAGATAAAATAATTTTTTTCATTCATTCGCTCTTTGATGAGTTTTACATTGGAGGCTTTTTTGTGTATTCGCTCTTCAATTTTTTTCACAAATTCGTCCAAAGTAAACGAAGTATCGTAATCAGCCAAAGTAAAGCAAATGCCAAAGGCTAATTCTATTTTTCTTAAAAAATTGCCGTGTTTGTTTGCTCCCTTAAAGGAATTGCGTATTTGGTGTTTTTCACTTGGTGGAGCAACCAAAAAATCCATAAAATGCGATGGTTCAAACGGACTTTCGGGTTGGGTGCGACACGCATTAAAAATAGCCAAAACTTTGGTTTTTATTTGCTCTTGATTTGGGGTATTTTCTTTATTCATTGTCATAGTTTTCTATTTCAAATGAGTCATTAAACTTCTACAAACGATTCATAAAATTCTTTTTCGCTCTGGGCAAAAGCAATGGCTAATTTGCCTTCGGGGATTTTTTTCTTGCCAAAACCACCCACACAAATGCCCAATTCCCAAAAAGCGATGTATCGTTTTTCTTCCGTGAAATTTGGATATTTTTCTTTTAAAAATTCGAGTGTTTCGGCATCAAAAATCGGCATTTCGTGAATCATTGGCGTTGTATGTTTGTTGCAAACCACGCTGACAAGTTTCCCGCTACGATACTGATACACAGACGCATCTCGATACTCATAAGTCATCTGCATAATGTTATCAATCTCTATTTTAGGAGCTTCGCCCAGAAGTTCTTTTACCTCATCGTGCGACATTCCAAACCTCACCTCATTCACGCCCACAAAAGGCGTAATCTGACAAGCATTCATTTTCTCTTTTGACATCACTTTATTTTTTAATCCGTTGATTTTGGTATCATTAATTCTTTTTCAAAATACTCTCATTGTCTAATCCGTAAGGTTTCAGACGATGATTTAGATTGGGAATAATATACTTTGAGTCATTTTCTTTTGGGAAACGCAAGGCAACTTCTTTGTAATAAGGCAATAAGCGTTCGTCCGTTAATTTAATGGCTTGTAAAGTGGCGTGTACAACATCAGACTCAGCATCTTGCAAACCAGCGATAAAAATATCCAAATACTTTTCTTGATTGGGCGAGTTGCCAAGATTGTACATTGCCGTTTGGCGAATTTTCGGATTGGAATGTTTGGCAAAAGGAAGCATAAACGCGGTGTAATCCGTGCCTGTTTCTCGCAAGACATAGCCACAAAAGTCGAGTGTTTCTTCATCATCGATTTGTGCCATTTTCGTTTCTATCAAAGGCAAAAAGTAGCAGCTTTCGGCTTTTTTGTCAGGGGCATACCAATAAATATTTTGGAAAAATGCCAATAAATCTTTGTTGGCAAGTTCAGGTAGGTACTTTTTGGCACGCTCAAAATCTGACTTGCATAAAATCCGCACCCAACGGGTGTAATATTCATCTTCTTGGCTCAAAAAATACTCTATTTTTTGCAAAATATCTCGAGAAAAAGGCAGTTTTTTGGACAACAAAGCATTTTGGCAATCTATTTTGTCTTCTTTTTCGGTGGAAGTTTCAAAAATATGAATAAGTTCTTCGCTTTTTTCGCCTCGCTGATAGCCAAACCACGCCACTTGTTTTCCAATCAATTCTCCTGAAATAATTTCATCAAGCCAGCGTTCATACCAATCCAAAAAATTGGCTTCGTAGCAAAATTTTGGTTTTAGCAAGTCCATATCCATATTAACCACCCGCCCGGCATACTCGCCATTGAGCACCAAAGCGTGGTAATAAGTGCAACCCTGACTTCCAATTGGTAGCAATCCGCCTAAAATTTCATCGGTCAGCTGGTCGTAAGCCTCATCGTCCAAATCGTTGTCATCAAGTGGTGCAATGAGTGCATCCCACTGTTCATCAGTCATTTTTGGTGTTATCAAACACGGATTTTTCAGGCACCGGATTGAGGCTTCGGAGTTTTCTGGGTTTGTCAGACTTGCCCAATCATATAGTCCGTAGTAGGGACCTGCAATATCCTGTTCGGTGGTTGCCTTGGGGTCATTTATGTGCAATAAAAACGCCCGAAAGCAATCTGGCAAACGAGTGCCTATCATCGCCTCATATTCTGCAATTTCTTGTTCGCTCACAGGCGGATTTAGATGATATTCGTGTGCGTCTGCTCCAAAAACTTCTAAATTAACATCTTTTGCCTTCGCTTGGGCAAACTTTTCTTTAATACGATTGATTTGCTGTATGTAATTTGTCATTTTTTAAATTTAGTCCTTTTTATTTATATTGATTTTACCATTTGAAGATTATTGAATAAACCTTTTACAATTCTTCGTCAAAAACAAGCGGAAGAGCTAAATTTTCAAAAACTTGTTTGGTTTTTTCAGAAATAAAAATGCCCAATCTGTCGCCTGTGGCTTCGTAAAAAT
>JBGYFE010000153.1:0-3610 GCA_041819925.1 Capnocytophaga sp. | reverse complement strand
AGTTTTTGACTTTTCAGAGTAAAAAGATTGACGTGCGCCTGTAAATTTCTTGACGTCAGAAAATTTTTTTTCTGACGTCAAGAAATTTATATCCTGACGTGCGTTTGTAAGTTTTTGAAAATCAATAAAAATATTTCTTGTTTTGAGAATATGAAAAAATAGACTTTTTTCACCAGATTTTTATAATATCAGCAAGAATTTATTATCTTTGTCCCTCACCAAAAAAGAAAAGAATGTCATTACAAGCCATTTCACCTATTGATGGTCGCTATGCCGACAAAACCGCTGAACTCATTTCGTTTTTTTCGGAAGAGGCTTTGATAAAATATCGCGTATTGGTTGAAGTTGAGTATTTTATTGCACTTTGCCAATTGCCTTTGCCTCAGTTGACAGATTTTCCGAAGGCGTTGTTTCCGGAGTTGCGTGATTTGTACTTAAATTTTGATGCAAATTCAGCGCAAGAAGTGAAAAATATTGAAAAGATAACGAACCACGATGTGAAAGCGGTGGAATATTTCATAAAAAACGCTTTCGACCGTTTGGAGCTAACCCAGTATAAAGAATTCATTCATTTCGGATTAACTTCGCAAGATATCAACAATACCGCTGTGCCGCTGTCAATTAAGGAGGCTATGGAAAAGGTGTATTATCCGGAGTTGCAGAAAATTATCGATGCTTTAAAAGGCTTTGCTGATGCGTGGAAAAATGTTCCGTTGTTGGCACGCACACACGGTCAGCCGGCGTCGCCAACGCGCTTGGGAAAAGAGATTGAAGTGTTCATAAAACGAATGGAGGAGCAGCTGAAAAGTTTGAAAAACGTTCCGTTTGCAGCGAAGTTTGGTGGCGCAACAGGAAATTATAATGCGCATAAAGTAGCGTATCCTTCATTTGATTGGAAAGCCTTCGGGACAAAATTCGTGGAGAAAGATTTAGGTTTGCATCATTCTTTTCCGACGACGCAGATTGAACATTATGACCATTTAGCTTCACTTTTTGATGCGCTTAAACGGATTAATACCATATTGATTGATTTCAATCGAGATGTATGGACATATATCTCAATGGACTACTTCAAGCAAAAAATTAAGGCGGGCGAAGTAGGTTCTTCGGCGATGCCACATAAAGTCAATCCGATTGATTTTGAAAATTCAGAGGGAAATTTAGGCATAGCCAACGCGATTTTTGAGCATCTATCAGCCAAGTTGCCCGTGTCTCGTTTGCAACGTGATTTGACCGACAGCACTGTGCTTAGAAACATCGGTGTTCCGTTTGGGCATACGCTTATTGCTTTGAAGGCAACCGCCAAAGGATTGAGCAAGCTGCTACTTAACGAGGATAAAATTCGTTGGGATTTGGAGCAGAATTGGGCTGTCGTGGCAGAAGCTGTGCAAACAATTCTGCGCAGGGAAGGTTATCCGAACCCGTATGAGGCATTGAAAGGGCTCACGCGAACCAACGAGAAGATAAACAAGCAAACTATTGCAGCGTTTATTGATACTTTGGACATTTCAGACGAAATAAAAAGCGAGCTGAAAGCTGTTACGCCCGAAAACTACACCGGAATTTGAATGTTTTGAAAAGATTTTCGCTTTGACGAAAAACAAAATACTCCAAAAACAAAACGCCTCTTTTTGGGGGCGTTTTTATTTTATTAAAAATTTTTAGCGACATAGAAGCAATTGGGTAGGCGTAGGGGAAGTTATTTGAATTTGCCTTTGCTGAGGTATATTATAGGGCAAAAACAATCCGATTGGAGGAAGAAATGAATGTGTTTTGCTTTATTTTGTTTGAAAAATAAAAATAATTTGTATATTGCGGAGCTTTTTAAATCATTTTACAAATAAAAAACAAATTTATTCTATGGCAACAGAACATTTAACATCGCAACAAGCAATGGCGCTTGAAGACCATCACGGGGCGCACAATTATCACCCTCTTCCGGTGGTTTTAAGTAAAGGCGAAGGCATTTACGTCTGGGATTTGGAGGGGAAAAAATATTTTGACTTTCTTTCGGCATATTCTGCGGTGAATCAAGGTCACTGCCACCCTCGCATCATCGAGGCGATGACCAAGCAAGCTAAAACCCTCACACTTACATCGCGCGCTTTCTACAATGATAAATTAGGCGTGTATGAAAAGTATATTACTGAATACTTCGGATTTGATAAGGTGCTTCCGATGAATACGGGAGCAGAAGCCATAGAGACGGCTATCAAGATATGCCGTAAGTGGGCTTACGAACGAAAAGGATTGCCAGAGAGTCAGGCAATTATTGTAGTCTGCGAACAGAATTTCCACGGGCGAACCACTACGGTTGTATCCTTTTCATCTGACAAGAATGCAAAAAAGAACTTTGGTCCCTACACGCCAGGTTTCGTAGCTATTCCGTTTAATGATTTAGAGGCGCTGGAAAGTGTTTTGGCTGAAAACGCAAACGTTGCAGGCTTCTTGGTAGAACCCATTCAGGGAGAAGCGGGCGTTTATGTGCCTTCGGAAGGATTTTTGAGCGGAGCAAAAGCCATTTGTGAGCGTTACAATGTTCTTTTCATTGCTGACGAGGTGCAAACGGGCGTGGCGCGAACTGGAAAGCGTCTGGCTGTTGACCACGAAAACGTGAAACCAGATATTTTGGTGTTAGGAAAGGCACTCAGCGGGGGCGCATATCCTGTCAGTGCGGTGCTTGCCAATGATGAAGTGATGAACGTTATCAAACCGGGGCAACACGGAAGCACTTTTGGTGGGAATCCGATTGCGGCTGCCGTAGCTGTTGAAGCGTTGCAGGTCGTGATAGATGAAAACTTGGCAGAAAACGCCGAAAAAATGGGCAAAATATTCCGCAAGGAGTTGGGCGACTACATCGAACACTCAAACGTAGCTACTTTGGTGCGAGGAAAAGGTCTTTTGAACGCCGTTGTTATCAACGACACCGAAGAAAGTGATACGGCTTGGAACATTTGCATTCGTATGCGGGATAAAGGACTTTTGGCGAAGCCCACGCACGGTAATATCATACGATTTGCGCCGCCACTTGTCATCAATGAAAGTGAATTGCGTGAATGTATCGACATTATTATAAGCACGCTAAAAGAATTTGAATAATCAATTAAATAATAACTACTATGGAAAATCAATTTTTAAATTCACAAACAGAAAAAGGCTTGGAGATAACTCCAATGATAAAATCTCAGCTCAAAGAAGCCTCCAAATGGGCTAAATTCTTGGCTATTTTAGGTTTTATAGGTTTAGGAATAATGGTTTTGGTAGCGCTACTTTTTTTATTGGTAGGAAATATGTTGCCTGATACAAATTCAGTTTCTCCTCACCTTTTGGGATTTATTTACTTAGTATTTGCGGGTATTTATTTTATGCCGATAAAATACTTGTATGATTTTTCAACTCAAATGAGTCGCTCCATAATGATGACAGACCAGCAATCGTTTTCAGATGCTATAAATAGTTTGAAATTGCACTATAAATTCATTGGAATTCTTTCAATTGTGATTATATCCCTTTATTTTTTTATATTTTTAGCTATAATTGTAAGTGCTTTGTCTTAAAAAACTATTTTAAACAATAAGGATTAACTAAAATACGTACTTGATTCCTTTTT
>JBGYFE010000152.1:0-2821 GCA_041819925.1 Capnocytophaga sp. | reverse complement strand
GAAGCTAAAATCAATCCCCAATATCCGTAGAAAATCGTTTTTTGCATAAAAAATTCAAAGATTCCGATGGTCATAAAAAGTGTAGCAATTGCCTCAATTCCAGTGATTAAAAACAATATCGGACGAACATATTTTCCTAAAAATGTACTTGCTAAATAGGTTTGGTAATAAGCTACTGAACCTCTGAAATCCACCGTTTTTTCAAAAGCACTATATCCGAACGTAATCGCTAAAAAAATAAATACAAAAACCAGTGTCATTTTTTGTCGTAAAGTTAATTGTTAAACGGGCAATAGGTATCAGGCAATAGGCAATAGAGAAAATAAGTCGTGAACAAGTGTAAAAATATGTTTTTCAGCTACTTACGTTTGTAAAAGTTCGAATTTTCAACAAAGTTTAATCATTACTTCGATTGCCTATTCCCTTTATTTAGTATGTAATAATCTCGTTAATTTGATTGATAAATCCGTAAAGATGATTTTTGCATTTCCATTGCGCTCAATATGGAAAAGAGCTTCTTCCAGTCGCTCGTGGATTTGCTCAATATTGTTTCCGTGAACAAAAGGAGCAAATTTCCGTAATTCAAACGAAGGGTCTTTAAAAATGGAATAGACCAAATCGCCTGAACCGTAATTCAAGAGCATTGCTTGCCGAAAAATTTCGATGCAATACAGCAGAAATTGCTTTTGGGTTTCACGTCCGGTAGCGGCGATTTCTTCACTCCATTGTAACAATCCGTGAATGGATGACTTATTTCCTTTGGCTCGGTAAGCAGTTCGTACCCAAGCGATAAACCATTTTTCAAAAACATCTTCTTCATCGCTTTCTTCCAGAAAACGCAAGGCTTTATTAAAACTTCCTTGTGCCCGAACCGCCAATTTAGCGGCATCACTCTCTGGAACGCCTTTGCTTATAAGTCCTTGTCGGATAGCATTTTCACTCAATGGAGGAAAACGTAAAATTTGGCAACGCGAACGAATGGTTTCTAAAATTGAAGCCTCATCTTCGGTAATGAGCAAAAAAATGGTCTGTTGTGGAGGTTCTTCCAAAAGTTTAAGCAATTTGTTAGCAGACTCGGTATTCATCTTTTCCGCCATCCAAATTATCATCACTTTGTATCCGCCTTCAAAGGCTTTCAAAGCCAATTTTGATGTGATGTCTTTGGCTTCGTTTACGCTGATGTTTCCTTGTTTGTTTTCAATGCCCAACTGTTGATACCAATCAAAAGTGTTTCCGTAAGGTTGTTCTTTTACAAAAATCCTCCATTCGTCTAAAAATAAGGAACTTATAGGATCTTTTTTTACTTTGGCGTTCGTAGCAGTCGGAAAAACGAAATGCAAATCAGGGTGGGAGAGGTGACTGCATTTGAGCAAACACGATTCATTTTTTCGGTATAAGATGTAAGAAGCATAAGCAATCGCCATAGGCAACGTGCCACAGCCTTCATTGCCCACAAAAAGTTGTGCGTGCGGAATGCGCTCGGCTTCTACACTGTCTATCAAGTATTTCTTTATGGAATCGTATCCGAGAATGTCATCAAATGTCATAATTATTGTCTTGTTTTTTTAAATGGTTGTGTTCTATGTTTGTAGTGTATCTTTTGCGTATTTTTTGCCAAAAAGCGTAAGCAAAACCTAAAATAACGGCAGCAAGCGCCATAATAAAGAAGATGAGTAAGGCTTTTACCCAAAAAGATTCTGACGATTCCATTTGAAAAAATCCGTAGATGAGCAGAGCTTCAAGTCCAACGATGAGAAATGGAATGAAAAATTGTAACGTAATGGAAATGAATTTGTTAATATATTTCTTGATGTTTCCGTTTGATACATAAATGAAAAGCCCGATGATTAAACCTCCGAAAATAAACGAGAATAGGATAGATACTGCCAATTTCAAAACGAAAACGAATCCCCAAACAATAACTTCGCCTGTTTTTTCGTTGTATTTAACGGTATATGATTCTCGAAGTTTTTCCGATGAAAAATCCAATTCCTTAACGATGGTATCGTTGGTTTTAGTAATAAATTCCACCGTAGGGGCTTTCATTAAAACATCGCGATATCGTGTTTTTCCGTCAGGATTGTTGTAAGGCTTTTCACTGATGTGCATTTCATAGTTAATGACCTTTGCTTCGTAACTATCTAAACCAATGCCTTTTGATAAATCCACCAAGGTATCACCTGCAAAAATAAAACTGGTAATTCCGATACCTAAAATAGCCGCCACAAGCAGGTACGCATAAACATACGTCAAGTATCCGCTTTTTTCAGAGTTGGATTTTCGGTTCATTCGTTTGACAGACAAATGTGTAATGACAACCGAAAGGATTAAAAAAAGTACAAGAATCAATGTGAGCATTATCTAAAAATAAAGATTATACATTTCAATCCTTTTGAAAAGGAAAGTCAAAAAGCAAAGATAGTATTTTAACTTTAAAGGGAAAAATTGATTGTAAAAAAAGTATATTTTTTTTGAAATCTATAAGAAAATATCTACTTTTGTGCTTTCAAAACACAATCAAAACCATACTTAAACTATGTACGGAAAAATAAAACAACACTTACAAGCTGAAATTGAAGCGATTAAAGAAGCGGGGCTTTACAAAAGAGAACGCATTATTACCTCAAAACAAGGAGCAGAAATTAAAATCTCCTCAGGGGAAGAGGTGATTAACTTTTGTGCTAACAACTATTTAGGGCTCTCGGCGCATCCCGAAGTGATTCAAGTGACAAAAGATACGTTGGATACGCACGGTTTTGGAATGTCATCTGAGCGTTTCATTTGCGGAACGCAAGACATTCATAAAGAATTGGAAAAAAAG
>JBGYFE010000151.1:0-3060 GCA_041819925.1 Capnocytophaga sp. | reverse complement strand
CCAACCCGAAATGTTCAATGCTGTCAAGCCCCAAGCACGTGTTTGAAGCTCCTGTGTCTAAAATAAATCGCCCTTCAATACCGTTTATTTTTGCTTGTAATTCAAAATGTTGCGTAAGAGTCGGAGTTAAAGAAACTGAAAAGTATCCTTGTTCGGTAAGTAATTTTTTTAAAGTCATTATATTTTATATTTTTGCAAACATACAAAATATTTATTTCATAATGATAATCACTGACACACACACACACCTTTATAGTAAGGCATTTGATGAAGACCGAAATGAAATGATGCAACGTGCCATCAATGCTGGCGTAACCCGATTTTTTATTCCTGCTATTGATTCTTCTCACACTGAAAGTATGTTTGCTTTAAAAAGAGATTTTCCTGATAACGTGTTTTTAATGAATGGATTACATCCTTGTGATGTGAAAGAAAACTACAAAGATGAACTCGCCCACGTTGAACGCTTAATGCAACAACATTCGTTTTGTGCTATTGGTGAAATTGGATTGGATTTGTATTGGGACAAGACTTTTTTGTCAGAGCAAAAAGAGGCTTTTCACCAGCAAATTCAGTTGGCAAAAAAATATCATTTGCCCATTGTGGTGCATTGTCGTGAGGCTTTTGACGAAATTTTTGAAGTTTTAGAAGCAGAAAAAGATGAAAAACTTTTCGGAATATTTCATTGCTTTACAGGAACGGAGGAACAAGCTCAAAGAGCCATTGCTTGCCATTTGAAACTGGGTATCGGAGGTGTGGTAACTTTTAAAAACGGAAAGATAGATACTTTTCTAAATAAAATTGATTTGGAACATATCGTTTTGGAAACCGATTCTCCTTATTTAGCTCCGGTTCCGTATCGTGGAAAACGCAACGAAAGTGCTTATATTGTTGAAGTTTTAGACAGAGTAGCAGCCTTGTATCAGCTTCCGAAAGAAGAAATTGCGCGCATCACTACTGAAAACTCTAAAAAAATTTTTGGGATTTAGTATTGTTTTATGAAAAAAAAATCGTTTCTTTGCTACTCATTACACCATAAATAAGAATACTACTGTGGATTATTTTAAATCGATTCGTCCTTATTATGACTGTGAAGTGGCTGATGTGTTGCATAAAGTCAGTAGCCACTCGTTTATGAAGGCGATGTTAGCTTACGGATTTCCTCAGCTTTCGGAAGATGAGAGGCTCCGGTTGTTATTCTCTTGTCAATCTATCTATGATTTTCAAGACAAGATAATGTATAAGGTAGTAAAGAAGGCGACAGAAAAAAGCATCACAGAGTTTACTTATGAAGGGTTTGAGAAATTAGACCCAGAAAAGGCGTATGTTTTTATCTCGAACCATAGAGATATTGTTCTTGATACATCACTTTTGAATGTAACTTTGCACGATTATAATTTAAAAATGACCACTTCGGCGATGGGTGATAACCTCATTAAGAAGGAGCATTTAAAAAATTTGGCAAAACTTAATCGGAATTTCATTATTTTCAGAAATCTTCCGCCGCGGGAAGCGTTGGAACATTCAAAGTTGGTGTCAGAATATATTCGTCATTGCATTTGTGATGAAAAGCGTTCCGTTTGGACGGCACAACGAGAAGGACGCACCAAAGATGGCGACGACCGCACACAACAAGGTGTTTTGAAAATGCTTTCGTTAGCAACTCCCGAAGGAAGTACTACTTTGCAGTATTTCAGGAAGTTAAATATTGTTCCGGTGTCTATTTCTTATGAATTTGACCCCACTGATATGCTGAAAATTCCTGCACTCGTGGCGCAACATTACGGAGTTCAGTACGTTAAGTCCAAAAAAGAAGATTTTGAAAATATTATGCAAGGTTGGTTTGGGCAAAAGGGGCGTGTGCACATTTCAGTAGGGAAGCCATTAGATGAGGAACTTGTGCGGATTGAGAAAGAACACACACATATAAATCGGCAGTTGCAAACTTTGGCAGAAGTGTTGGACAAAGCGATACACACGCAGTACAAACTTTTTCCAGCGAACTATATCGCGTATGATTTTTTGAATAGCACCGATAAATATAAAGAATGCTATAACGAAAAAGAAATTCGTCAGTTTGAAAGACGAATACACAATCGTAGCAAGTCGGACAATGTGGTTTCACAGAAGAAATTTTTAGAGATGTATGCCAATCCGGTGAAAAATAAACATAATTATTAATGTCCTTATTATATAGGAAATGAAAACTGAAAACTCAAAGATATTGCTAATTTACACGGGCGGGACTATCGGAATGATGAAAGACTATGAAACAGGAGTTCTCCGAGCCTTTGAATTTGAAAATATTTATCATCGCATTCCAGAATTGTCGCATTTAGATTGCACAATCGACACGGTTTCTTTCAAAAAAGCAATTGATTCATCAGATATGAATCCACAACATTGGGTTGATATAGCGGAAACTATTGAAAATCATTATAATAATTATGACGGATTTGTCGTTTTACACGGAAGTGATACGATGAGTTATTCTGCTTCGGCTTTGAGTTTTATGTTAGAAGGTTTAACTAAACCGGTGATTTTCACAGGTTCACAATTGCCAATTGGCGATTTGCGCACTGATGCCAAAGAAAACCTCATCACATCTATTCAATTGGCTGCGTTGAAAGAAAATGGAGAGTCGGTCATTCAAGAAGTAGGGCTTTATTTTGAGTATAAACTATATAGAGGAAATCGTACAACGAAAATTAATGCAGAAAATTTTCAGGCGTTTGTTTCGATGAATTATCCAACGCTTGCTGAAAGTGGTGTACACTTAAGGGTGATGAAAGAAAATTTATTACCTCATAAAAAAGGATGCAAACTAAAAGTTTGGAAAGATTTTGAGCAAAACGTTGCTATCATAAAGTTGTTCCCAGGTATTACGGAACAGATTTTAAACGGATTTTTCAACATACCAAATTTGAAAGCTGTAATTTTAGAAACCTATGGTTCAGGAAATGCACCCACAGAAAGATGGTTTTTGGAAAGCATTGAAAAAGCGATAAAAAAAGGAATATGTATAATAAATGTGACTCAATGTTCAGGAGGAAGTGTCAT
>JBGYFE010000150.1:0-18003 GCA_041819925.1 Capnocytophaga sp. | reverse complement strand
TTTATTAAAATCAAAAGTGTATTACGAAAAACAAAAAATAGCAAATATTTTCTAAATCGATTTTATCTGAAAAATATTTTACAAAAACAAAAAACGGTGGAAACATTTGCGGTTTATGTAAAAAAGAAAGAAATTTGCACTGTCAAACATTAAAGAAGATGAAAATGAAATTAAAAACAGTATCGTTTGTAGTGCTTCTGTTTGCAGCATTGCAATTCTCTTTTGCACAAGAGAAAACTATTGCCGGAACGGTAAAGGACGAGACGGGAATGCCCTTGCCCGGAATCGTGGTTACCATTAAGGGAACTAATCGCGGTGTTTCCACAGATTTTGACGGAAACTACTCAATCAGTGCAAAACCAAATGATGTTCTCCAATTTATGGGAATGGGACTTAAATTGGTGAGTAAAGTAGTTTCTAACTCAACCACAAGAATTGATGTGGTAATGGAAGAACAAACCGAAGAACTTGATGAGGTGGTAATAACGGGATATACCACTCGCAAGAAAGACGTTACAACTTCGGGGGTAACAACAGTAGGAAGCGAAAATTTAGGAAAATTAACCCCTTCCACATCTGTTGACAATATGTTGCAAGGTAAGGCAGTCGGGGTTGATGTAACTTCTCTTAATGGAAAACCAGGACAAACAGCAACTATCAAAGTGCGTGGGGCGGTTTCTTTGAATGCAAAAGGAGGAGACAAAGCACAACCTCTTTATGTGGTAGATGGTGTTTTTGTGAGTGAGTCAGATTTGAACATACTCAATCCTAATGATGTTGAAACAATGACAGTGCTTAAAGATGCAGCTTCTACGGCTATTTATGGTTCAAGAGGTGCAAATGGTGTTATTGTTATTACCACAAAGCAAGGAAAAAAAGGCGGAGCCAAAATCTCATATTCGGCAAGAACAGGATTTGGTGAAAAAATTGAAGACCCTTTTGAAATGATGAACGCTGAAGAAAAAATGCGTTATGAAGAAGCATATAATGCCACTACATACACACGTACTGATGCTCAAAAATCCTTGTTGGCGAGCTATGACCACGATTGGCAAAAAGATATTTTGAGAAATTCTCAAATCGTGTCTCACTCATTGTCTGCTTCCGGAGCAACTGATAATGGTTCTTACTTCTTATCAGGAGGATTTGATAAAAACACAGGAATTGTTAGAAAGGTAGAAGGATTTAAACGTTATACCGTTCGTTTTAATTTCGATACAAAAGTAACCGATAAATTAAAAATAGGGCTTAATTCAAGTGTGGCGCATACACGTTCAGATGAGTTACGTGACAGAAATAACGTACAAAACCCTTTCCGTGCAATGTATCTTTATAATGCTTACGAACCGGTATATGCACGTGATGCAGATGGGGCGATATTGTATGATAGTGAAGGAAAAGCCATTTACAATGAAACAAATCAAGGATTTAACATTTTAGAAGGTATTGAAACAGCTCCTTCTCTTGATAAGAGAACTCAGTTGGTAGGAAGCCTCTATGCTAAATATGAAATCATTAAAGGGTTGTCCTTTTTGACGAAATATTCTGCTAATTATCGCCGTTTTATAAGAGAAAACTATACAATGCCTGGTTCTATCTTAGACGGATATGTGGGAGATCCTGCTGCACCAGGGTCTAAAAACGATAGAGGGCGTGATACGTATGTTTATACTTGGCTTAATCAGTTATCGTATCAAAAATCTTTTGGTGACCATAATTTGAATGCTACCGTATTTTCAGAATACACAGATGATTATTTCTATTACTATTTCTTTGAAAGTAAAGGGTATAGCAATCGTCTCTTAACAACACAAGAAAATAGTTCGGCACCGGTTGAAACAACAACAAGCAAAGAAGAGAGCGCTTTATTTTCTTTGGCAGGGCTTGTAGAGTATGATTATAAAGGAAAATATTTAGCGTCAGCTTCTTTGAGAAGAGATGGAGCTTCTCGTTTTGGAGCAGATCATCGTTACGGATTATTTTGGAGTGGAAGTTTAGGTTGGAATATTTCCAAAGAAGACTTTTTAAGTTCTGTTGAGTGGTTAAATAACCTAAAATTAACAGCTTCTTACGGAACAACCGGTAACTGGAATATTCCTAATTATGCATCACAAGGGTATTATGGTTCTGTTTCCTACGGAGGGCAACCAGCAGCAAGACCTAATCTTATCATCTCAAACAAAGACCTCACTTGGGAAGAGCAGGTTTCATACAACTTTGGGTTAGAGTCTGACTTTTTCAATAACCGCATATCTTTCACAGCGAGCTATTTCAACAATGCCCGTAAGGATTTCTTATTTGAAAGGTCATTGGCTTATGAAACAGGTGCATATACTCAATATACAAACACAGGGAAAATGGTTTCTTCTGGATTTGAATTATCTTTAAGTGCAGATGTTATTAAAACAGAAGATTTCCGTTGGAATGTAGGAGGAAACATTACATTTATGGATTATACTATCAAAGATTTAGGAGGTCAAAATGATATCGTAGTTGGTGGTATTTCTGTTTTGAGAGAAGGTGAAACTCCGTTTACATTCTATATGCCTCGCTATGCAGGAGTAGACCCTAATAACGGTGATGCTTTATATTATCACGAAGATGAAACTACAAAAGCAATAACAACAACAAACGATTTCAGTTTGGCAACGAATTTCGTTCACAGTGGTAAGTCTGTTTTGCCAAAACAATACGGAGGATTTTACACATCTTTCAAATACAAAGGTGTTGATTTAAGTGCCGATTTTTCATTCAAATTGGGGCAATACACACACAACTATATGGCACAACATTTGCTCAGTGACGGGGCTTCTATTTCAAGTAACAAAAGAAGAGACGCATTAGATTATTGGAAACAAGTAGGGGATAATAAACTTCCGCGTTTAGATTCTAAATTTAATCAAACAACTGACCGTTTCTTGCAAGATGCTTCTTACATTCGTTTCAGAACATTGTCTTTGGGATATACACTTCCGAAAGGAACTATAAAAGGATTTAGCGACGTACGAATCTTTGTTCAAGGTCAAAATTTATATACTTGGACAAAATTTGAGGGAGACCCTGAGGTTTCTATTGGTTCAGGAGAAAGCCAATTAGGTGCAACTCAGAATTTCATTCCAGGATTGTATTACTTGTATAGCTATCCAACAACACGTACCTACACAATGGGTATAGATGTTACTTTCTAATAATTTAAATTTGATTAATGATGAAAAAAATAAGTATATTAGCATTGATAGCAACATTTTTTGCTTCGTGTGATTTAGATAGAACGCCCTATGATGGGCTCACTGAGGAGCAGCAGTTTTCTTCCCTACAAGGGTTTGAAAGCGCCGTAAAAGGTATGTATGCAGGATTTATGAATATTGGTTATTTTGGGCAAGATGGGCATCTTATCAGTTCTCCTGATATATTGTCAGATAACCTTACATTTAATCCGCAGGGGCGTTTAACACAAGATGAGCTCTTTGAGTGGAGATTTACTCCGAATGATGAAGTGTTTCCTATTTATGAGGTAGGATACAAAATTATCAGTAGAGCAAACTCAATTTTAGATAACATCGACAAGATTGCTAAAAGTGAATCCAGAGACCGCATACAAGCAGAAGCGCTGGCTGTGAGAGCTTTGGTACACTTTGATATTGCTCGTCTTCACTGTAAAATTCCTACACAATCGTCAGACGCTTTAACAAGTTTGGGAATCTACTATTCAAAAACTTTTGAACCAACGGCAAAACCTCGTAGAGCAGGAACTACCGTTCAAGGGGTTTATGATGCTGTGATTGCCGATTTCAATCAAGCGCTATCTCTTATAGGGGATACCAAAATTCAAGGAAGATTGAATAAAGCTGCTATCAATGGTTTGTTGGCTCGTGTATATCTTCACTATGGTAAATATAGCGATGCAGTAACACACGCTGATGCTGCTATTGCCGACGCTACTTTCAGAGTAGCTCCTCGTTCTGAGTTCGCTAATGTATGGACAGATGATTTCTCAGATAACGTTCTTTTCAAAATATTAATTACGGAGAAAAATGACATAGCCATCGGAAATACTTACGGACAACGCAATGCTGCGGGAAGTAACAGAGCTGAATACGTATGTGCCTATGATTTTTATAATATGTTTAAAGACTCTGATATTAGAAAAACAACTACTATTTCAACGGGAGTATATGCCAGAAAAACATACAACAGTATTTCAAAATACTTTGGAAGAACAACAGGTACAAAAAACTTGGTTGACGGAAAATATCTTCGTTTAGAAGAAGTGTATTTAACTAAGGCAGAAGCTCTTTACCGTATAGGAGGCAGAGAAGCAGAAGCACTCGCAGCTTTGGACGAGGTAAGAAAAAATAGATACGAAAATTTCGTATCAGGAGCTGAAACAGGCACTAATTTGTTAGATGCTATTTTGTTAGAACGTCGTTTTGAGTTATCTTTTGAAGGGGACAGATTTTTCACATTGAAAAGACTTGCTTTGCCATTACAAAGAGGAAGTTATGGAGAATTTTCTGATGGCACGGGAACACCTGCAAAAGTATTAACCTATCCAGCAGATGGTTTCCGTTGGCAGTTGCCAATTCCTCGTGGAGCAATTGACGCTAATCCTGATTTAGCAAATGACCAAAATCCGGGTTACGGACAATAGTGATAACTAAAAAAAGCTACTCGAAAGAGTGGCTTTTTTTTTTAAAAGGTAATAAAAGAAGAAAACCTATCAAAGGCAATGGGGGAGGAGCATTAGGTAATAGAGAAAGGGAGGATATTAGACAATAATTTTTTTACTCTCTTTCTCTATTTTCTTTTTTTATCCCCTTTAAAGAAAACATACACCACTCCGGATATAGCTAATTTAAAGTATTTTGTCGCAACAAATCCCCCTTTTAAGGGAAGTCCGCAAAGCGGAGTATGTGAAAGGGGGGATATAATTTTATTAGGGGGATATAACTTTAAAAGAAACATCTTCCGTTTTTTTATTCCCTTTTAAAGAAAACATACGCCACTCCGGATATAGCTAATTTGAAGTAATTTACCACAACAAATCCCCCTTTTAAGGGGGCAGGGGGATGTAATCTTAAAAGAAATATATGTTACTCTCACAAACTTCCTCTCTTCAAAGAAGGATTTGTATAAAGACAATCTAAAATGTGCTGGCTATGTACTTTTAGCTGCTCCGGATATGCTTTTAGCTGCTCCGGATATGCTTTTTGACGTTTCGTATATGCTTTTTGACGTTTCGTATATGCTTTTTGATGTTTCGTATATGCTTTTTGATGTTTCAGATATGCTTTTTGATGTTCCAAATATGCTTTTTGATGCTCCGTCGGTGCTTTTTACTCCTCCGTCGGAGCTTTTTGCTGGTTTTTTTATTCATTTTGCTGTTCCGTATCCTTAAAAAGCTCCGACGAACCTTGATTTTACTGTTCCGTACCCTTAAAAAGCATCAGCGAACCTTGATTTTGCTGGTTCTTATCTTTTAGAGCAAATTCAACATAGCTAATTTAAAGTAATTTACCGCAACAAATCCCCCTTTTAAGGGAAGTCCGCAAAGCGGAGTATGTGAAAGGGGGGGATGTAATTTTAAAAGAAACATCTTCCGTTTCTTTATCCCCTTTTAAAGAAAACATACGCTACTCCGGATATAGCTAATTTAAAGTAATTTACCGCAACAAATCCCCCTTTTAAGGGAAGTCCGCAAAGCGGAGTATGTGAAAGGGGGGATATAACTTTAAAAGAAACATTTTCCGTTTTTTTATCCCCTTTTAAAGAAAACATACGCCACTCCGGATATAGCTAATTCAAAGTATTTTGTCGCAATAATTCCCCCTTTTAAGGGGGCAGGGGGATGTAATCTTATTAGGGGAGATGTAATCTTAAAAGAAATATATGCTACTTTTGCAGACTTCCTCCCTTCAAAGGAAAATTTGTATAAAGACAATTTAAAATGAGTTAGCTATGTACTTTTAGCTGCTTTGGATATGCTTTTTGATGCTTCGGATATGCTTTTTGACGCTTCGGATATGCTTTTTGATGTTTCAGATATGCTTTTTGACGCTTCGGATATGCTTTTAGCTGCTCCGTCGCTGCTTTTTACTCTTCCGTCGGAGCTTTTTGCTGGTTTTTTTATTCATTTTACTGTTCCGTACCCTTAAAAAGCTCCGACAAACCTTGATTTTACTGTTCCGTATCCTTAACAAGCCCCGACAAACCTTGATTTTACTGTTCCGTATCCTTAAAAAGCTCCGACAAACCTTGATTTTGCTGGTTCTTATCTTTTAGAGCAAATTCAATATAGCTAATTTGAAGTAATTTACCGCAACAAATCCCCCTTTTAAGGGAAGTCCGCAAAGCGGAGTATGTGAAAGGGGGGATATAATTTTATTAGGAGGGATATAACTTTAAAATTAACATCCTCCGTCCTTCGGACACCTCCTTCAAAGGAGGATTTGTGTAAAGACAATTTAAGATGAGTGGCTATATCTTGAAAAAACTAATCCGAAAGTTGGAATAACGCTTTCGGCAGGCATTCTTGCCAAAAAGCCCAATCGTGAGTCCCCGAACGACGTGCGTAAGTATGCTTTACATTCTTCTGATTCAGCAACGTATCCAATGCGTCGTTTGAATCCAATACTAAAAAATCTTCCGTGCCACATTCCATTGTGTAGCGAGGCAGAGCAGCCATTTCCGAAGCTGTTTTTTCTTCCAAAATAGCCTGAATTACGGTCAAAGCAGGATTAAGAAATCCACCGCTGAATGAATAGGCACTTTCAAAAAGAGAAGCATATTTGAAAGCGAAGTGCGTAGCGCCAAATCCGCCCATTGAAAGTCCTGCAATATGGCGATTTTCACGGTCAGAAAGCACTCGATAACGGTTTTCGATGGTGGGCAGAAATTCCGTAATAAAAAAATCTTCGTAACGCATTTGGGGCGTATTGTAGTAAAACGAATTATATCCATTCGGACAAATGATAACCACTTCGGGAGCGCCATTTTCAATCGCTTTATCGGCAATTTGCTGTAAATTTCCGTTTTTAGCCCAATCGGTATGGTTCTGTCCCATTCCATGTAAGAGATACAGAATGGGATATTTTTTGGTTTCATTTTTGGAATAACTTGGCGGAAGATATACCGTGTAGGATTGATTTCCGTTTAGAATAACGCTCGTTACTGTTTGTGTCATATCCACCGAACTTTTTTCCGTCGGCGTGGAAGATTCTTGTGTTTTTTCGCACGAAAGGAAGAGCAATACCGTGAAAAGTACGTACATTTTTTTCATATATATATTTTTTGTTTTAAAACGAAGGATTTATAACACAAACCATTGCCAAAATTTCAGACTTTGACAATGGTTTGTAAATATTCAAAAAACAGGAGACAAATATTTCTTTAATATCTCTCTATAAAAAACCAAAAGAAACTTCGTTCTTATAGGGTAATCTTATAATTTAGTTCTTCCGTAAGTTGTAATATAAATTTTTTTAGGACTTGTACTTTCACTGCGAATCACCAATTTATCAGCAGTTAAGACTTGTACTTCAACAATGCTTTTCTCTATATTGATGATATTGTTCTCAAAAGTATATGGATTTGTAACAGTTTCTTTCTCTGAACAATTTGTTCCGGAATAAAATGTAGTTGTAACTTCTTTTTCTGTAAAAACGACTTCGGTTTGAGTCAAACAAGGGTCAGAAGTTGCTACACCATCAATAGTTTCAGAATGCAAATACCAAGTTCCTAATAACTTACTTGCAGGAATTGTCGGTATCGTGGGTATTACAGAAGTGTCATTAGGATTGTCAGAAAGTTTTTTATAAGTAGTAATAAGAATTACTTTGCCTCCTTTTTCTCCCTCAACTTCTTGTGTGAAAACTACTCGATTACCATTAACTGTAAAAGTCAATGTCTTTTCTTCATTTTCGCTTACAAATCTCATAGTATTTCCTTGCAATGTATATTTAAAAGACGTAGTTTTTTCCTCACAATTGCATTGTATCTTTTTATAGTAACTATTTCTTTATCAAAAGCGAGCGTTCTCAGAAAATAACAAGGAGGAGTGTATTTATTAGGAGGAACTCCATTTTCTGTTTCACTTTCCAATAGCCAGATACCAACAAGAGGATTAGTTTCTTCCGTACTATTTTCTTTTTTTGAGCAAGACAAAACAGCAATGGCTAAAAAAATGATTATAAGTAATCTCTTCATAAAAAATAAATTTAAATTGTTGATAAAATATAATTTCTGCCGTATTACCACTGCCAAAGTTTTAGACTCTGGCAATGGTTTGAGCTATAAATCCGTCTGTTAGTGTTCTACTTTCACCTCAATTTTCTGTGATTTCAATCCTTTGGCTTCGGCGGTAAGTGTAATAGTTCCTTCTTTTTCTCCCGATTGCACGATAACAACCAATTTTCCGTTAAAAAGGTGCATTTTAGGCAAGTGGAATTGGTCAAGCGATGTAGCATCACCATTGGCTGCGGCTCGATATGTTCCCGCTCCGCTTACCTTGAACGTTACCAAAGCATTCTCATTGGGGCAAAGATTTCCGTCCTTATCCACTGCCTCTACGGTAATGAATGATAGGTCTTTGCCATCAGCTTTGATGGTGTTTCTGTCAGCTGTAAGGCGTAGGGTATAAGGCTTACCAGCGGTTCTGACTACTTTCTCCATTGCAGGCTTACCATCTTTGTCGTATGCCACCACTTTTACTTCACCAGCCTCATACTTAGTATCAAGCCACATCAATCGGTACCGTTTCTGACGCTCGAACGACTGTTGGGCAGCTTCCGTATAGCTTCCGTCAAGCGGAATGCTCAAATCTTTGGTGCGTTTTCCTTGACTCTTACCATTGATAAACACCTCAGCTGTAGGATAATTCGTATAAACGAAGATAGGAGTTGTTTCTCCCTCACGACCTTCCCAATTCCAATGAGGCAACACGTGTAAGGTTGGTTCTTCTTTATTCCAATGACTACGATAGAGGTAAAAACGGTCTTTGGGAATTCCAGCCAAATCAATCGCTCCGAAATACGAACTATGTGCAGGCCACTCTACATAGTAGGGTGTAGGCTCTCCAAGATAGTCAAAGCCTGTCCAGATAAACTCTCCGATAGTATAAGGAAGGTCTTCGTGTTGAATCCAGTCATCTTCGGGAAGATTTGACCAACTGCAATGCTCCACATCGTACGAAGATGTTTGTTGGTCTTCATATTTTGGCATTGATTTTCGTTGAACAGGAAACTTATAAACCCCACGCGAACTAATAGTTGATGCCGTTTCGCTACCCAAAATGATTTGTTGTGGTAGCTTTTTGTAGGCTTCCTGATACTTAAACGGACGGTAATTAAAGCCAGCCACTTGCATCGTAGCTCCCATATTATTAGCAAAGATATGGTCAGGTCTGTCCATTCCGTTTGAAACGGGGCGTGTTGGGTCAAGTTTATGAATAATATCTTGCAAGAAACGAGCTATTTTGGCACCTTCTTCCACGCTTTGTTCCTCAACTTCATTACCAATAAACCACATCACCACACTCGGATTGTTCCGAAAGTGCTTCACGAGGTTTGTTAAGTCTCTTTCAGCCCATTGAGAGAAGTATCGGTTGTAGCCATTTTGTACTTTCGGGATAGCCCACTCGTCAAAACTTTCCACAGCGAGCATCATTCCCATTTCATCAGCTATACGCACGTATTCCGGAGCTGGCATATTGTGCGAAGTGCGGATAGCATTCACGCCCATATCTTGTAACATTCTGATTTGTCGGCGTATAGCAGCTTCATTCACCGCCGCCCCCAGAGCACCCAAGTCGTGGTGCATACACGCTCCTTGAAACTTAATTTTACGATTATTTAGGTAGAAACCATCATTGGGTTTTATTTCGATTTTACGAATGCCAAAGGTGGTACTGACTTCATCTTTAAGCGTTCCGTTTTCATATAATTTGGTGATAGCTTTATATAAATTTGGTTGCTTGATGTCCCAAAGCATTGGGTTGTCAATATAGATATCGGCTGATATAGTACTACGAACGGTGTATGAGTCGTAGCTTTTCCGTACCGATTGTATTAGTTTCCCCTTTGGGTTAAATACCTCCGTAAGGATTTCGGTCTGTTGTGGATTTTCAGCGGAGATTTCTGTCTTTATATGGACTTTGGCAAAGTTTTTTTCAATCTCTGGCGTGGTTATCTGAACCCCCCAAATGGGAATGTGAGTTTTATTTTTGGTAATAATATGTACGTTTCGGTACAACCCCGCACCAGGGTACCAACGTGATTGCTGGGTAAAATTCTCCAAGCGGACAGCCAGCGTATTGTTTTGGGGCTTTACATAAGGAGTGATATCTAAGTAGAAGGTGTTGTAGCCGTTGTGCCACTCTCCAGCCTTTTGCCCATTGATGAATACTTCGGGATTTGCCATTGCCCCATCGAACTTGATGAAAACTTGGGTATTCTTATCTAACTGCGGAAGATCAAATTTGTTACGATACCAGCCTACTCCGACAAACGGTAGTCCGCCCGTACGCCCCGAATGTTCGATGGCATCTTTCTGTCCGTCTTGCTTGATGGCTGTACGTTGTACATCATTTTCGATGTCAAACTGTCCATAAATAGCCCAATCGTGTGGCACAACGACGTTTTGCCATTTTTTGTCATTTACAGAAACTTGCGAAAAGTTTTTTTGGTCTTCCCGCGTAAATTTCCAGCCTTTTTCGAGAGTTTGCGAGGTTTGCGCAATACTCAGGGAACTGATTCCCAGCAAAATGGTTGCTAAAAATATGTTTTTCATTATGTAGAAATTAATTTTGTATGGTTTTTTGATTGATTTTCTTTAATATAAACCGTCCTTCCGGACTGATTTGATATGTTGAAATTTCTATATTTCCAAAATTCTCACGTTTGATAACGATGAAATCTTGCTGCAAAACAGAGTTTGTTAAAGAAGCACTTTCGGCAATTTCGTCGTAGCCAATGATTAAATAATCCAGAATTTGATTGTTCTTGTCCAAATTGAAAAGCACCGTAAAAAGTTCGTGTTCTCCTTTTCGGAAGGCAACTACCACCGAAGTAAAATGAGTAGAAAAAGGCACGGAATACAGCATTCGGAAATCTTCCGCATTCGGAAATAATCCAGAAAGCAACTGTTTCGCTCGGGCTTTATCTAAAATCTTGAAAGACTCATAATTATCGAAATTTGTTTTTTCTTCTTTTGGGAAAGAAATATGTTGAAAATCAGACCAATCAAATTGATTTTCAAGTGGTTTTATCGTGATTTTATAGTAGCTATATTTGTGTTTCCCATTTTCGTTATACGCTTCTATAAGAGGAAGATACAATGTGTTTTCATCTGTCCAGAAAGCCTCTGCTACACTACAAAGCCATTTTTCGGTAATTTTTTGAAATATTTCATCTAATTCAATGATTTTTAGCCATTCGCCATTTCGATATTGCTGAATGAAATAATGTGAACATTCTTGTCCGCCAAACGAGCCATTCAAGCGGATTTTATTTTGAGGCGAAGCGACGATATATTCAGGATTTCCCACCTCTTCAGTTTGTTTTCCGCTGGCAAGATGCAAACTAAAATCAGAAGTGTGTCCTCCTTCAAAAAGCAAAATATCTTCGAAAGGGAAATAAGCTACAAAACCTATTTCGCTGAACAAGTAGTTGTCTTCTAAAACCAATCCATTGCGAAAGTGGATTTTTTGAGGCATTTTTTGCTCCCATTCGTCCTTACCATTTCTAAACTCAACAACACCTTCTAAGAGTTGTTTAGCATTTTCAAAATTTGTTATTTTTCGGATAGAATCTTGTTTTGGAGCTTTTTTTTGTTCAGAAAGAAAGATTTCTTCACTGATTTTTTCGATGGTGATAGGAGTTTCTTCCGCAGAAAAGCGGTTTAGTTCCTTTTTTGTAGTATCGGAAGGGATAGTGTCTAAAATTTCTGTGTTTTGTGACGTATTATGGTTTGTTTTTTCTTTTTTTTGAATGAAATCACAAGCACACAATGCAAACAGACTAAAAAAAACAATACTTTTTTTCATAAATCATAATTTTGTGAAAAATCCACACAAGGACGACAAAGATAACGTATTCTGACTAAAAAAGCAACGGTTCACGGGTGAATTTAAGGTTAAAACGTTTGTTTTTAGGTGTACATCACCAAAACAGCAGAAATATATAATATTGCAACAGAAGAAAATAGAACATAGACAAAAGCCAAAACTATTGATTTTAGGATGGTTGAACGCTTTCTTTCTTCGTAAACAACCTTGTTTGAAATGAGAAAATATACGAATAGCCATACCAAAAAAACAAGGAACAAGATTAGGAATAAGGTATTCATATTTAACCATACAAATACTCCCATAATTGGAATCAGAAACAAATAACCAACCGTGTGTAAATGAATGGAATGGATTAAGTGTGGGTAAAAAAAGTTATATTTTTTTCGGAAAAAAGCCAACAAAAATAAAGCTGCGCAAGGCATCATCAAGAGCATTGTGTATGACGATAAAGACAATATCCTATCTATTGTATTATCAATATATTCCGTCATTTGATGTACTGTTCCAAACGAAAATACTCCGAGGGTTTGTAGTTCATTTTTGATTTTTGCTTTTTCCAAAAAGTCCGCATTCTTCCAATGAGTTGCGATGAGAGAATCGGTCAGTTGTGGATAATCACACATTTTTTTCAAATCACGCATTGTTATTTTCAATTCGTTCATTGAAATAGTATCGTATTCCATCTTCCGTTGTACTTGAATTGCATAGCCATACTGCTCTTTTTTTGTGTCAGTTATTGGAAGTGTATCAGACTCTGTCTTTCGTTTTACTTGAATTGCATAACCGTACTGCTCTTTTTTTGCGCCAATTTCAATATCTGTTGTGATTTTTTTTACTTTTGGTTCATCAAGCATTTGTTTATTGAAAGTAGCATAGTATTGTTCCTTTGTTAGCTTATTCCATTTGGTTTTATGTTGAAAAATACTATCAATAAAAGCGTTTATTTGTTGATAATCAGCATCTTTTAGTCGAAGGTATTGAGTCTTGTCTATTTCTAACATATCGCCTCTTGAAACTTGGTGTATGTTAAAATAAATCTGTTGAACAAACTCAGAATGAGATGCTTTTTTCAAAGAAAGACTGAGCAAAATGAAAATAATAAACGAAAAAAACAAATACAACTTAAAAGGAGGAACAAACCGAATGCGCTTCCCCTCGACATATTGTTTGGTGATTTGACCAGGCTGTAATACGATGGTTTTTAGGGTGTTCCATATTTTTCCATCAAAATTAAACAACGAACCGAAAAAATCATAAAACAATTCTTTCATTGATAAATCAGTATAGTGATTTTCCTGCCCACAAGAGGGACAAAAATTATCCTTTGCTGAAAGCATTGTTTGGCAGTTGGGACATTGATTTATGCGTTTTCGTTTTTTCATTTTTTCATTGAAAAAAATCTATCTTAAACTTTCATTCACTTGCTCAATATATCCTAAAAGTTCTTCTTTTCCCGCCTTGTTTTCAGATGAAGTTACAAAATATGGAGGCATTTGTTCCCACGTTTCGAGTAGTATTTTTTTGTAGATTTCCACATTTCGCTCAATAACAGTGGGTTTAAGTTTATCGGCTTTGGTAAAAACAATGCAAAACGGAATGCCGCTCTCTCCTAACCATTGCATAAATTCGAGGTCTATTTTTTGAGGTTCGTGCCGAACATCTACCAACACGAAGGCGCAAACCAACTGTTTACGTTTCTCGAAATATTGCGTAATGAATTTTTGAAATACTTTTTTAGTAGTTTTTGAAACACGAGCATATCCGTATCCTGGCAAGTCTACTAAAAACCAATTATTATTGATTTTGAAGTGATTAATGAGCTGTGTTTTTCCAGGTCTGCCTGAAGTTTTCGCTAAATTCTTATTGTTGGTAAGCATATTAATAAGCGATGATTTGCCTACATTTGAACGCCCAATAAAAGCATATTCAGGCAGAGGTTCTTTCGGGCATTTGCTTACGTCTGAGTTACTTATAACAAATTCAGCTTTGGTAATAATCATTTTTTTCGAGCTTTTGCGATTAGAAAACGAAATACCACCTATGAAAAAGATTTCTATCAGTGGTATTTCTCTTCAATTATGGCTTAAATAATGTTTCCTTTCTGAAACCAATTGCTTAAAATTTCATTAAATTCATCGGGGTGTTCCATCATTGGTGCGTGCCCGCATTTATCAATCCAAAACAAATCGGAATCAGGCAAAAGTTGGTGAAATTCCTCAGCAACTTTCGGAGGCGTTACGGTGTCATTTTTGCCCCAAATCAGGCACGTAGGGGTGTACATCTTGGGCAAATCTTTTGCCATATTATGCCGTATGGCACTTTTGGCAAGAGCAAGTGTTTTTATGAGTTTACCTCTATCGTTCACATTTTGAAATACATCATCAACAATTTCTTTGGTAGCAACGGCAGGGTCATAAAAAACCTCTTCGCATTTCTTTTTGATAAAATCATAATCACCACGACGCGGATAACCATCGCCCATAGCACTTTCATAAAGCCCCGAACTTCCTGTCAAAACAAGGGCTTTGACACGCTGCGGATGCAATTTGGTGTAAAGCAACCCTACGTGCCCGCCTAATGAATTTCCTAAAAGAATGACTTGTTCAAAGTTCTTGTGTTTGATAAATTTATGTAAGAATTTTGACAAAGTTTTGACTGAGGTTGTCAGCAAAGGCATTGAAAACAACGGCAATTCAGGAATTACAACTTTGTAATTTGCTTTTGAAAAGAACGAAATAACTCCTTCAAAGTTGCTCAATCCGCCCATAAGTCCGTGTAAAACAATAATAGGAGTGCCTTCTCCTCGCTCAATGTATGAAAATTTTCCCTCTTTTTTTATTTCTGTTGTCATTATTTCGGTTGAAAATTGTAAGCAAATATACTACTAAAATTGATATATCATAGAAAACAAACATATTTTTTTACAAAAAGACACATATTTTTTTTCTTTCATAAGATAAAATAGTTTTTTCAAACTTTGATTTGCAGCTTTTTACGTTTGTTTGCTAAATAATTACATTTGTGTTTTAAGAAATTAATCGTAAGATTTTCAGTTTTTTAGTTTTAAGTTGATAAGCAAACCTACGACAAAATCATAACTCTGTATGCCTTGCTTTTGTTTGTTCGCTTTTAGAAAAGAATCATACGTGGCTTTGAAAATAGGTTCAGCTTTGTTTTCATATTGACGCCAAAAATCACGTACTTCTTGATAGTTTTTTAAAATTCCTTTGTTGGTTTTAAGGACAAACTCTTTGTATTTTTCTGCATCAACTTTGTGAGTTTCATTCAGCAAGTAGCGCAAAGCAAAAAGAGCGGCGCTATACTTAAAATACAGATTTTCACTTTTTTCCGCAGCCAAGTAACCTAAATAATTCGCTTCTGATTCGGCTGCATAACCCATCTGATGCGCTATTTCGTGGCACGCAGTAACTGGCGCAGCATAGCCAATCATTTTCCCATTGACTTGGGCTTCATTTGTGAAAGGGTTTAAGTATCCGCTATATCCCATATATGTTAAAAAAGTGCTGTAAATAGATGATTTTACACTGTTTATAGTTGAAAAATCAGTGATGTTTTTTATTCCAAGCGGATAACTTTTTGAAGCAAGGTCGTAAATTTCTTGTTTACTTAATGTGAAATCTACTTTCAAACTGTCGTTTTTTACCAACTTTTGGTGCAAATTGTTTGCCTCGACTATGTAAAGTTCGGTGGCTTGAAAAAGCATATTTTCAGAGTATGACGTGTTAATTTCCAATGTTTTTGACAAAGGAACTCGGAAGTAATTAAACCCCCATAAACTGAAAAAACAACACACAATCGTCATTATGAAAAAAAAGACTTTCCCTGAAAACCAAAGCGGGCTTTTCCAAATCTTTTTGCGGTTTTTAATACAAAAATAAAGCGCATAAAATGCTATAAATGTGTAAAATACATCTCCAAAAGAAAACGGAATCCAACCCAATAAAAAGTGTAATGTTTTAGCTATGTAAGGATAAACGCCCACACTGTAAATCTTTTCCGTTTGTTCGGGATTATTTCTGAAAAAGAGCCAAAGCATTGAAAAAGCGATGTAAAAAATATATTTACGCTTCATAAATTTCTATTTTTTCTCGTTAATGAAAGTCTTTTTGTATGGAAATATTTTTTTACAAAATGATATTTTTTTACTCGATGTTTGCAAAAATAATAAAAATTTATTATTAACTTTGTCGTCGAAGATTTTTTCAAAATAAAATCTATCAAATTGAATAAACTTATTTGCGACAATCCTTATAGTGAAGTGTGTGAGGCATAGCAAATATGTTTTAATATAGAAAGCATTGATAATTATAACAAAAACATATAAAAATGAACCAAGACATCAGAAATTTAGAACCTCGTGCATTGTGGCAAAATTTTGCCGACTTGAATGCAGTTCCTCGTCCGTCGAAGAAAGAAGAAAAGGTTATTGCCTTTATGGAGAACTTCGGGAAAAAACTAAATCTCGAAACTTTTAAAGATGAGGTAGGCAATGTTATTATCAAAAAGCCTGCAACAAAAGGTATGGAACACCTGAAAACAGTTGTGTTGCAATCGCATTTAGATATGGTGCATCAAAAGAATAACGACACCATATTTGATTTTGATACCGAAGGCATTAAAATGAAAATCGACGGCGGTTGGGTAAAAGCCGAAGGCACAACTTTGGGTGCTGACAACGGTATTGGAGTAGCAAGCATTATGGCAATACTTGAAAGCAACGACATTCCACACCCCGCAATTGAAGCGCTATTCACTATCGACGAAGAAACAGGAATGACAGGTGCTATGGGGCTCAAAGGCGGATTGTTGCAAGGTGAAATACTATTGAATTTAGACACCGAAGAAGATGATGAAATTGACATAGGTTGTGCCGGAGGTGTTGACGTAACTGCTTATCGTGAATACGACGAGGAAGAAACTCCAAACGCTGTGGTTTCATATAAAATATCGGTGAAAGGATTGCAAGGCGGGCATAGCGGAATGGACATACATAAGGGATTAGGAAACGCCAACAAAATAATGAACCGATTATTGTTTGACGGATTTGAAAACTTTGGTTTGCGAATTGCCGAAATCAATGGAGGAGGTCTTCGCAATGCTATTCCACGTGAAAGCATAGCGATTGTAGTTATTGACAAAGTGCATCAAGAATCTTTTGAGTTTGAATTTAAACAAACGGCTGAGGTTATAAAACACGAGCTTGCGGCAACTGAACCACAACTGTCAATTAGTTTAGACAAGGTTGATTTACCTAAAAAAGTGATGGAATTAGGTGTTCAAGAAGGAATTTTACGTTCTCTTTACGCTGCACATAATGGCGTGTATGCAATGAGTCGAACAATGGCTGACCTTGTAGAGACAAGCAACAACATTGCCAGAGTTTTGATTAAGGACGGAAAGATTCAAGTCTATTGCCTTACACGCTCATCTGTGGAGAGTTCAAAATTTGATTTAGCGAATGCACTCAGAGCTGCGTTTGAACTTTCGGGCTGTGAAGTTGAATTCACAGGAAGCTATCCGGGTTGGGAGCCTAATGTAAATGCTTCCATACTTAAAGTTTTGAAAGAACAATATGAAAAACTTTTTAAATCACAACCCAATGTAGTTGCTTGCCACGCAGGATTAGAATGCGGAATTTTGGGGCAGAATTATCCCAAAATGGAAATGATTAGTTTTGGTCCGACAATCAAAGGAGCACACTCTCCTGATGAAAAAGTAAATATTGAATCAGTTCAAAAATTCTGGAAATATTTACTCGAAATTTTGAAAAATATTCCTGCAAGATAATAACATAAAAAGTTATGAAACAGAATTAAATACATACAAAAAGCAGATAATAAGTTTTTTAACTTATTATTTGCTTTTATTTGTTTCGATAATAAAATAAATATGTGTTTAATATGTCAAAAAATGTAGTT
>JBGYFE010000149.1:0-70281 GCA_041819925.1 Capnocytophaga sp. | reverse complement strand
TGATGAAAATATAGTGATTTAGATTCTTTAAAGGTATAGAAATTTAATTTTTCTTATGAATAATAGATTTATATATAAAAAAATACCCAAGTTTTTAATACTTGGGTATTTTTTAAGTGGTTTAATATCCTGGATTATTAGGCTTTAATTTAGGATTTTTATCAATTGCTGATTGAGGTATAGGGAGTAAATAATGTTTAGATTCATCAAACTGACGAGTTTCAATCTCATTTGCTTCAAGATTTAGATTAACATCATAATCTCCGTTGGCTTGTTGTGTTGTAAGTATTGTTCCTTTTTTTGTTCCATAGATTTTTTTGTTTAGAACTGTTGGAGCAATTTTCCAGCGAAGAATATCCCATCTACGAACTCCTTCCATAGCTAACTCTACACGACGTTCATTGCGGATAAACTCACGTAAAGTTTCTTTTGTACCATATTTTGAAGTATCTACATTAGGCATTCCAGCTCTTGCACGCACTTTATTGAGTGCATCATATACTTCTGCTGAGGGTCCTGATACCTCATTGCTTGCTTCGGCTATGGTTAGCAAAATTTCAGCATATCTGAATAGAAAAATATCAGCGCCTGAATTCCAATATCCTGATAAGTTATTGTCATAGCGATTTAAATACTTACGATAGTTATATCCTGTTTTAGAAGCATTATCAGCTTTGTTGTAATAATCAGCATTTCCTGATATGATAGAACCAAATGCTTTGCTTTGCCATAGCTGACCAGGGTAAATAATGGTTGCTCTTAATCGAGGGTCTCTATTTTTATACGGATTAGCCTCATCATAGTCTCCTGTTGCCTTAGCTTCATCAATCGTTCTTCCGTCTGCCATTTGATAAGCATCAACTAAATCTTGTGTAGGCACTGCCGAAGACCAGCCTCCTACACCATTAGGAAGTAAAGGCACATAATCTATTTCATATAAATCCTCTGTTTGTTGAATAGATAATATTACTTCCTTATTTTGTTCATTTTCGGGTTCAAATAACCCTGCATAACTTGGAAATAATTCATATCCCTCTATTTGTTTTGCGATGCTTAATGCGTTTGCAAAATCATCTCTATGCAAATATAGTCGCATTAATAAAGTTTGAGCAGCTCCTTTGGTAATTTTCCCATATTCATCGCTCGAATAAGAAGCTGGCAATAGCGGGATAATCTCTTCTAACTCAGTTTTTATGAATCCATAGATTTCATCGCTCGTATTTCGAGGAACTTTTGAAGATTCAGGAGTGTCAAATACGTCTAAAACTAACGGTACAGCACCATAATTGATATGCATTAAGTAATAACGATAAGCTCTGATAAATCTGACTTGTGATTTATATACATCTTTTGTAGAAGTATCAAGAAATGAGAGATTATCTATGTTTTTTAAAAACTCGTTGCACCGCACAATGGTTGTGTAGCTATAATAATTTATGCCGGGGTCAGCCGCAGTGATTGTTCCATTGGCTATTTTTCTCCAACCTTCGTGTGCGTGATAGTTGAAAGCATCATCAGAGAGGCAATCTGTTACCAAAATGTTATATCCGCTCTCAAAATTATTATAGCAAGCCGTTAGAGCAAGGTCAACTTCCTTTTTATTTTTCCAAAATATAGCTGGCGATAGCGCATCTTTCGGATAAGTATCTAAATCAGGAGCACAAGAAAATAAAAGGCTTGCGCTTAACACGGTTGTATATATTATTTTTTTCATTGTTCAATAAATTAATTTAGAAAGTTAAACTTAATCCTACGGAATTTACCATAACAACAGGATAACCACTACCTCTACCAGAAGGAGCTTCTGGGTCGAACCCTTTTACGTAATTTGTGAGTGTGAAAATATTTTGTCCGCTATAATAAATGCGAAGGTTTTTCATTTTAAATCGTTCTAAGTGATGTGATGGGACATTATATCCTATTTGTAGGTTTTTCAATCGTAGGTAATCAGTGCTTCTGAGCCAATATTCTAACGTATATGGTTGTGGCATACTTGTTCCTCTCATATTTCTTAGCTGAATTCGAGGAACGCTGGCATTTATGTTATCAGGAGTCCATCGGTCTCTCCAAATAGAGGAAGGTTTTTCAGTATCACCTACCGCACCTCCGATAGCTACATAATCCATATATCCATAACCTCCTAATGTTCCCTGAAATATGGCTAATAAATTAAAATTTTTGTACGCAAAACCGATGTTGAAACCATAATTATAGGTCGGGAATGAGCTTCCTAAAACAGTTCTATCATCTGGCGTTACCTTTCCATCATTATTTATATCAACATAACGTAGGTCTCCTAATCGAACAGTTCCAACTTCGTTCTTAGCCCAAGAGGTTAAATCAGCATCAACTCTATAAAGTCCATCAGTTTTATAGCCATAGAAAGCGTCAATAGGTTCTCCTATGCGTCGAATGCGTCCTTCTGAAATAATTTCATTCGTACCGGCTAATTCTAACAATTTATTTTTATTATAAGCTATGTTACCTCCGAAATTAAAGTCCACTTCTCCGAATTTGTCACGGTATTCGAGCGTAAGTTCGATTCCCTTGTTAGAAACCTTTCCGACATTATCGTAGTAATTACTTTTTGCAAAAGTTTCTGGTGAAGGAACATTCATAATAATCTCATAAGTGAGCTTATCATAATAATCAAGGGTCAAGTTTACCTTTTTGAATATGCTTAAATCTAATCCTACACCTTTGCTTTCCGTAGTTTCCCATTTCAGATTGGTGTTTCGAGCCTCAGCAATGGCAGCTCCGGAAGCGATATTGCTGTTGAAAGGATAATCATACCCCAAAGAAAGGGTAGGAATGGTCGGATAGTAAGAATTTGAGTTATTATTAATCAAAGCATCTTGATTTCCTAATCTACCCCACGATATTCTGAATTTGATATTGTTGAAAATATCTCTAACACCCTCCATAAAGCGCTCTTCTGAGAGTCTCCACGCAGCAGATACCGATGGGAAAGCTCCCCAGCGGTTTTCTTTTGCAAAACGCGATGATGCGTCGTATCGTAAATTGGCTTCAAACAAATAACGGTCAAGCAAAGTATAGTTTAACCTACCAAAATAGGAAATCATATTGAGCTCACGCGTGAAACCTTCAGCTTTCATTCCCTGAGTTGCCCCTCCATTGAGGTCTTCCAATACAGTAGATGGGAATTTTTCACGATATCCGAAGTTTTGCTTTAAGTTAAAGGTTTCAGTATGATACCCTGCCAGAGCGTGAAATGCGTGTACACCCAACGTTTTTGAATAGTCAATAGTAAAATCGGTGGTGAAACGTTGTTCAAAATTAGTTGTAATGTCTAATTTAGTAGGTCCGTGATATTTAGAAGGGCTATATTGCACTTCATTGTTTTTCCGATTGTAATCACGATTATAAGTGCGTAAAGAAATAGTTCATTTTCCGATACTTAAATGAGATAAAATCCGTTTTTTAGTTATATTTTTGCTTAAAGTTACTGAATTTTAGTATTTTAGCCAATATAAAAATACTAATTTTCACGGAACTTTTCTTTTTAGGAAAGTTTGAATAGGCTTTATGTTTCAAAATGGAAAATCATAATTTTTTTATGGATTCTTGATATATTGCACTTTATCAAAATTGTTTTGAATCTCAAAAAAAAAATATACTACGCAAAAACATTGCGTATTTCTTTTTTTACTTTGCAGCGTGAAATAAAAATAACAAGATTATGATTATACAAATTCAATCAAACAATCCCAAATTATTGGATATTTTGAACAAAAACCCAAATACCGATTTTGGAATCTATGCAAAATTGTGGCGTAATGGGCAAATTATCGGAAACGCTTTAAATTCAAATCGTTATGATGTGATTTTTCAAGATACACGATATAGCTATTTGCCCGAAGAAAGCAATCAGATTGATTTTCAGAGTTATTGCTCTCCCTTGGTGATTTTACACATTTGTAATGAACTTTTTAAAGAGCTTCTGCAAGAGAGAGAAACATATTTCAATCAAACTATTAAATGGCTGAATCAAATCAAGCAAGAGGTTGATACAGAGGAATGTACCATTGTTGTGAAAAATCTTTATATGAACACGCCTTGGTACAAAAATGGTCATTTTTTACTTGAAAAATATTTTAAAAACATTGAGATTACGCCCTTGATAGGCAAAAATGTGAGTCTGAAAATCAAAGGAAAAACTGTTTTTGAGGCTTTTAATCTATTGAGTTTCATTGCAGTAACCGTACATATCACAAATGAATATGGTGAATTTTGTTATATTGATGACCATTTTGCTCAAAAATATGCCCGAATTTTGACCAATATTGAAGATGTGCCCTATTTTGTATTCTACCTTTTTATCAAAAAAGCGGTAAAAAGTGAACGTCAATTTTCTGAAATTAAGCCTATTTTTGAGGCGTATTTTCGCAAGAAACATTCTGAAATTGATTTTCAATTTTCAGATACGCACGGATGTCGTATGGATTTTATTACCAATGAATTAGGCTTCGATTTGCCTATTTTAGATGTGGGTTGCGGAGAACTAAAATACTTCCGCCGATTTATGCGAAAAAATTACAATTATACGCATCCATATTTTGCCGTAGATATTGACCCAGAAGCAGAGAGATTTGCCGAAGTACTCAAAGAACGGTATGATGCTGAAAATTTGTTTTTCTTTACGGATTTAGCTGATTTTAAGTATGATAAGCCCGTGAACATCATTTTAACGGAAGTTATTGAACACAACACTCCTGAACAAGCACAGAAGTTAATAGAACAATGTTTGTCGTTCAATTTCAATAAGTTAGTAATAACAACACCAAATAGCGAATTTAATATTCATTACACAGACGATACCGAAAATATGCGACACGACGACCACTATTTTGAGTGGAATACATCTGAATTTCAGAGTTTTATAAATAATATTATGAAAGAAAAAAACGATACTGTTACTTACTACGGTGTGGGAGACAAAATCAATGGTGTTTGTCCGACACAGGTGGCAGTGATTGAAAAATCTAAAATTTGAAAGTAATTATGGAAGATAAAAATTTAATAAAAAAACGCATTGATTGGTTTTGTAAAAACAAAATTAATGCTTTTTCTCCGACCATTTCACCTGCACCCAAATCATTGGAACGCAATGAAATAGAAAGTTTGTATGAGGGAATTTTATGGTTTTTGAAAAATGGAGTTTCTGAAATTGTGATTCAGAAAAAATATATGGGGTCATATTGTGATATTTACTTACACAAAAACTTGGAAGAAACCTATTTAGTAAGCCGAAATGGTTTTAAAATCAACCATTTAGATAATGAACAATGGCTCAAAGCCTTGCAAGGGCTTCACAAACGGTTCTCGTGGGAAAATGTGGAAATTCGTGTTATTCAATCGGAATTGATGCCTTGGTCAGCAATGGGTAAAGGACTGATTAACAATGAATTTTCAGCATATTACATCTCTCATCAAATCTATTCGGATTATTTGCAACAAACTGATTTGTATGAAAAAATCGAAAAAATCAGACAAACCCCTGAATATATCGCTTTTGAAGAAGATGTTAAGTCTTTGACTAACAAAGAATTGAAAGAAAAATATCCAAATCATATCGTCCGACAATATGAAGCGGTGAAAAATTTTCGGTTTATAAATATTGAAAATTATACTAATAATATACAACTATTTAAAAATCAGTTGGATATATTCGGAAAAGATGCTGAAATTTATTTTAAACCATTCAATATTTTAAAAGAAATTTACACGAATGGTTCAGAACATTTTGTGAACGACAATTTGAGTTTCAAACAAGTGAATAATGACGATTTTTTGCATTATTCATTTGAAAATCAAGAAGATTTTGAACAAAAATTTCTTGAAATTCAGAGTTGGGTGAATAATGTGAATCAGAGCAATGAAGAAGGCGTGATGATAAAACCCCGAACGGCTTTCTTGAAAGGTTTGCCGCCAGCATTCAAAGTGCGGAATAATGATTATTTGACATTAGTGTATGGAATTGATTTTCAGGATAGATTGCAAGAACAAATCGCTAAACGTAACATCAAAAATAAACTAAAATGTTCGATAAATGATTGGGCAATTAACCGAAAAATGATAGAAACCCCTTACAATCAAATTCACGAAGAAAATTATTATTTTAAAAATTTGGTACTTGACCGAATTTTAGAAGAACAAACAGAAAATCAATTAGATAGCAGATTATGACAACACGAAATATTAACAAACATAAATTTCCAAAATTGCTTATTTTGGTTGGTGCACCTGGTTCAGGAAAATCTACTTTTGCCAAGTATCTTTTACGCACCGAAGACAATTGGGTACGTGTGAACCGAGATGATTTTAGAATGATGCAATTTGGTGATAGTCAAATGGTTCCTTTTTATGAAGAGCGTATTTCCAAAATGGTAGAAGCGTGTGTGATTGAACTTTTGAAAAGCAAAACCAACGTGGTGATAGATGCAACCAATTGTGGGCTGCGAACCATTGAAGATATGGTACAAACTTACACAGAATATGCTGATATTCAATTTAAAGTGTTTGATTTGCCTGTGGGAGAACTCGTTGACCGATGTGATAAACGAAATGCTGAAATAGGGAAATTTATTCCAAAATCAGCTATTGAAAAACACGCAAATCAGTTGCGAATGACCCAAGAAAGATTTGATTTTCAGCCTATTCCGAGAACAATTAAAGAATCCGGATTGACGTACGCTGAGCAAGATATGAACTTACCAAGAGCCGTGATTTGTGATTTAGACGGAACGCTTTCTCTTTTAAATGGTCGTGACCCATATAACGCATCAACTTGTGATGAAGATTTGCTAAATCAACCTGTTGCTAATCTTTTAAAAATAGCTAAAAATCAAGGATATAAAATTATTTTACTTTCAGGAAGGGAAAATATTTACCGTGAACCAACAGAACGATTTTTAGAAAAATACGCTATTGATTATGACCTTCTGATAATGCGTAATGCAAATGATTTCCGCAAGGATAGCATCGTCAAGCGGGAAATTTTTGAGCAAGAAATTCGAGGGAAATATTTCATAGAGTTTTTACTCGATGACCGCAATCAAGTGGTGGATATGTGGAGAAAAGAACTTAATTTACCTTGTTTTCAAGTGAATTATGGTGACTTTTAATGCTTATTTTCAATATATTACGAAAGAATAGAAAACCATTTTATTTGATGAGATTATTTTTTTAATTTTTAAAGAAAAAAAGCGTTTTTCTTTCGAAAGAAAATTGTAACTTTGTGCCTTTCGAACAATGATTAAGAATTTACTGAAAAACATACTATGAAAATTTCATACAATTGGATTAAAAACTTTATTAAAGTGGATTTACCTTCTGACCAAACAGGTGCTTTGCTTACTGATTTAGGGCTTGAAGTTGAAGGAATTGAACCTTTTGAAAGTATTAAAGGAGGACTGAAAGGTGTGGTTGTTGGGCACGTTTTGGAATGTGAACAGCACCCAAATGCTGATAGATTGAAAGTTACGAAGGTAGATGTGGGGCAAGGGAACGTTCTACAAATCGTTTGTGGAGCTCCGAATGTAGCCAAAGGACAAAAAGTGCCAGTGGCAACCATCGGAACAGTTCTTTTTGATAAAGAAGGAAATCCGTTTGAAATAAAAAAAGGAAAAATCAGAGGGGAAGAAAGCTATGGAATGATTTGTGCCGAAGATGAACTTGGTTTAGGAAAGGGGCACGATGGAATTTTAGTTTTAGACGATAAATATGAGCCAGGAACGCTTTGCAGTGAAGTTTTTGAGGTTGAAACCGATGAAGTTTTTGAAATTGGGCTGACGCCTAACCGAGCCGATGCTATGAGCCATTATGGAGTGGCTCGTGATTTGCGTGCCGGATTAATGCAGAAAGGAATTTCACTGGAACTCATCACTCCTTCCGTGACAAAATTTCACGTAGATAATCGATTGTCAAAAATTGATGTTGAGGTCAAAAATAAGGATTTAGTACCACGATATGCGGGTGTAACAATCAGCAATGTACGCATTGCCGAGTCACCTAAATGGCTACAAAACAAGTTAAAAGCCATTGGTTTAACACCGAAAAATAATGTGGTGGACATTACCAACTATGTGCTTCACGGGCTTGGGCAGCCTTTACACGCCTTTGATGTTGACCATATTGTAGGAAAAAAAATCATTGTAAAAACAGCCGAAGCAGGAAGTAAAATCACAACTTTGGACGGTGTGGAAAGAACTCTTGACACCGAAGATTTAGTGATTTGTGATGCCGAAAAGCCATTGTGCATTGCAGGAGTTTTGGGAGGAGTCAATTCGGGGGTAACCAACAGCACTCGCACTGTTTTTTTGGAAAGTGCTTATTTCAATCCCGTTGCAATTCGTAAAACGGCGAAGCGACACGGAATCAGTTCTGATGCTTCTTTCCGTTTTGAGCGAGGAATAAACATAGATGATGTGAATTATGCCTTGATGTATGCAGCTATTTTAATAGAAAATATAGCTGGAGGTGTTATTTCTTCTGATATTGTTGATTTGTATCCTAAAAAACAGCAAGATTTTCAAGTTTTCTTGGCTTTTGATAGAGTGAATAAGGTCATCGGGCAGGTAATTCCAAGCGATACTATCAAAAATATTTTACATTCTTTGGACGTAAAAGTAACTTCTGTTACGGAACGAGGATTGGGGCTTTTAGTACCTTCTTATCGTGTTGATGTACAGCGAGAAGCTGATGTAATTGAAGATATTTTACGAGTTTATGGATACAATAACATCGGATTTTCAGAAAAAATCAATGCTTCGATGTCGCATTCATCAAAATATGATGACCACAATGTGCAAAATGTTGTTGCTGCGCAACTTGCAGGACAAGGATTTTTTGAAATTATGACCAATAGCCTTGTTCCTGAAAAGGTCATTACTGATTATGAGAAAGAAACGGCGCAAGCTGTGCAAATTCTTAATCCGTTGAGTAATGATTTGAGTTATATGCGCAAAAATCTGTTGTTTTCGGGATTGGAAGTAATTGAGTATAACATCAACCGAAAACGTGCCGATTTGAAGTTTTTTGAGTTTGGAAAAAGTTATCATTTTTCAAATAATGAATATATTGAAAATAAGCATCTTATGCTTTATTTAACAGGAAATAAAAGCAATGAAAATTGGAATTTGACCACTCAAAAAACAGATTTTTTCTTACTCAAAGGAACATTGGAAGCTGTTTTTGAACGTTTAGGATTGAAAAATATTTTCATCAAACTATTGGAAAGTGATTGCGTTTTTACACAAGAAGGCTTTCAGTGGTTCGTGGGGGACACCTATTTGGGAACTCTCGGAGTGGTCAAGGGAAAAGTTTTAAAAGATTTTGGCATTAAACAAGAAGTTTTGTTTGCTGATATTTGTTGGGATATTGTTCTTGAAAATATTAAAAATCAGAAAATTACGTACAAAGAAATTGCAAAGTTTCCCGAAGTTCGACGTGATTTAGCACTTTTGCTTGATCAAAAAGTTACGTTTGATGAAATCTACAAACTTGCTTTCGATACTGAAAAATCAATTTTGAAGAATGTAAGTTTATTTGATGTTTATCAAGGGGATAAACTTCCAAGCGGAAAGAAAAGCTATGCCGTAAGTTTCATTCTTCAAGATGATAACAAAACATTGACAGATAAGCAAATAGAGAAATCAATGCAAAATCTCCTACGAAAATTTGAAGAAAAACTGGGAGCGAGTTTGCGGGATTAAAGCGAGGTACATCAAAAATTCATTTTTTGTAAAAATATGGTAAAAAAGTTTCAAGGATAGTGGAAAAAAACTATCCTTTTTTATTGTATTGCGAAATCATAAACAAAAACTTCTATATTGGCAGAAAGTAGGCTCTGTTTTATCAGAGGTTCTACTTTATCCCACGTGCCTCCTGCCAGTCCGCAACCAATACGGGGCATATGAACAGAAGCCTGCTTTTCAATGGCAAACTTGGTTACTTTTTGCAATCCTTGTAGCACGGCTTCATACCGAATCGGAGGATTTCCTACTTCATCTTTAATTTTATGTTGCCCTATCAAATTTGCTATCCACGTATCTTCTTCAACCTGAATGAATTGCACTTCTCCCAGATTGAAATTTTGCCCCGATTTATGCCATTTTTTATATTCCGTTTCGGGTTTTTTCCATTTTTTGGATATAGCCAAAACGAATCCCTTGCCCCAAGCACCAATGTCATTACAAATATGTACAATGATTTTATTGCCATCTGCTTTTGGCGAAGTGGCATCACCCGTTAGATAATATATATCTTTCATAATCAATATTTTGGCTTATTGTTAAAAATCAATTTGGCCAAAATCATCACCATCACTGCTGCTTTGTTCTGCTTTGGAGCAATCAGTGATGATTTCCATATTTTCGGGTGCTGGAAAAGGTGATTTTGAAATGCTTAATTCCTTATCCTCATAACATTTTTTCATATAATATCCCCAGATGGGAAGAGCCATTGTTGCTCCTTGCCCATAAGCTGTTCCTCTAAAATGCACAGCTCGGTCTTCACCACCAACCCAAACGCCTGTTACCAGATTGGGAACCATTCCCATAAACCAACCGTCGCTATTGTTTTGCGTTGTACCTGTTTTTCCTGCAATTGGATTGGTAAAAGCATACGGATAACCCGTCATTACATTTTTATACAAACTGTTATATGAATCAGCCCCTTTAGTTCTGAGTCGTGCTCCCGAACCGTATTGCGTCACGCCTTCCATCAGGTTCACTACGGCACGAGCCACATCAGCACTGACAACATCGTGTGTTTCAGGAGTGTTTTCAAATAAAACAGTTCCATTTTTATCCTCAATGCGTGTAACTAAAATAGGTTTTACATAAACTCCCTCGTTGGCAAAAGTGCCATACGCTCCAACCATTTCAAGTACGGTTACGTCGGCAGTTCCCAAAGCAATTGAAGGCATTTCAGGAATTTGTGCAGTTATTCCTAAATTGCGCACCATATTGATAACGGGCACAGGTCCTACTTTGTCCATCAGATTAACTGTAATGGAATTTACCGAATTGGCCAAAGCATATTTCAAAGTCATCATTTTGCCTGAAAAACTTCCGTTTGAATTTTTAGGACACCAAGCAGTTACGTTCTGATACTTTCCAGCTTCGATACAAGTTTGAATATCAGGTAGTTCATAACAAGGGGAATAATGCAATTGGTCGATGGCGGTTGCATAGACAAAAGGTTTAAACGTAGAACCTGTTTGGCGCGCACCTTGAATGACTTGGTCATATTGAAAATGTTTGTAGTTGATGCCTCCTACCCACGCTTTGATGTGTCCGGTTTGCGGTTCCATTGACATCATTCCGGTTCGTAAAAATGCTTTGTAATAGAGAATAGAATCTTTTGGAGTCATCACCGTATCCTTTTCGTCTGCCCACGAAAAGATGCGCATTTCGGTTTTCTGGTCAAAAGAATTTCTTATATCCTTTTCAGAATGTCCCAAAGATTTCATCTTTCGCCAGCGTTCTGAATTTTTCATTGCACGCTCTATCAAACTGTTATATTCATCTTTTGAAACTTCCAAAAACGGAAATGTTTTATTTTTTTTTGGATTATTTTCACTATCAAAGGCTTTTTGAAGTCGTTCCATATGTTCTCTTACTGCAATTTCGGCATAGGTTTGCATTTTGGAGTCAATGGTGGTGTAGACTTTCATTCCGTCCAAATAAAGATTGTGTTTAGATCCGTCAGGTTTCGGATTTTTATCAATCCATTCTTTCATATATGAACGTAAGTATTCCCTGAAATAGGTGGCAATTCCTTCATTGTGGCTTTCAGGAGTAAAATTAATTTTTAAAGGGATTTGTTGTAAAGAATCTTTTACGCGTTGTGTGATATAGTTATTTTTTGCCATCTGCGCCAGCACCACGTTTCTGCGATTGGTAACACCTTCGGGATTGCGCACAGGATTGTAAAGTGACGAATTTTTGAACATTCCCACTAACACAGCGCCTTCCTCAATGGTCAAATCTTTGGGTTCTTTATCGAAAAAGATGCGTGAAGCGGAGCGAATCCCATCTGCTTGATAACCAAAGTCATATATATTAAAATACATTGTTAGTATTTCCTCTTTGGTGTATTGAGTTTCCAAACGAGTAGAAATTACCCATTCTTTGATTTTTTGGGTGTAACGCTCCAAGCCACGTGCTTTTGTACCGTGAAATAGCTGTTTAGCAAGCTGTTGCGTAATGGTTGAAGCGCCTCCTTTTCGTCCTAAATACACTACGGCGCGCATCGTTCCACGAACATCAATGCCTGAGTGGTCATAAAAACGCTCGTCTTCGGTGGCTACCAGAGCATCGACTAAATGTTTGGGTAAGTCTTTATATTTCACAGGGGTGCGATTATCATCTAAATAGAATTTTCCCAATGTTTTTCCGTCAGCACTCACAATTTCAGTAGCTAAATTGGTCTCAGGATTTTCTAAACGCTTAAAATCAGGCATCTCTCCAAAAAATCCCCACGAAGCAAATAGAAACAGCAAAAGCACAAAAGCGATTCCGCCTGCAAATATCCGCCAGAACCATTTTACAAGCGGATTATCATTCTTCTTGATATTGTCTCCTTTTTTTGCCATATCTTTGAATATCAAATTATCTATAAATTTAGTTTGTTTTTTCAATTTGAAGACCTACTTCCGTTATTCCGTTCAATCGTTCAATGCCTTCATTTTCACCGATTTTACGCATAGCTTGTTCAATCCGAATCGTATATTTTCCTTTCACAGGAAAGGTGAAATTTTCTTTATACCACAACTTACTCTCTTTCACAGCCGAATATCCGTAACCCAGCCAAGCTCCTTCGGGAGTTGCCATTTCATACTGTAATGTATCTACAATTACTTTATTGTCAGGTTGTTCCAATCGAGTAATAAGATACAAATTGCTAAATTCGTATGCTTCATTATTTCGTAACATTATAAACAGATTTTTTTTAGCAAGCGAATCTTGTTCAAACTGAAAAACAGCAGGTTGTGTTTTGTTCCAACCATCTGAAATTGAGATATATTCGCTAAATTCAACATTGGTTGAACAACTTACAAAAAAAGAAAGTATGACAAGTAATTTTAAGAATTTCATTTGTTTTTCTGTTATTTTTCCTTGTTGGTATTATTGCGGTTGTGGTTCGGTTTACGCTTAAAATTAGTATTTTTAGGTTCTTTTAATTTCTTCGGATTGTTTTGATTTTCCTTTTCCTTTTGTTGATTCGGATTGGGGTGCTTTTGCTCTTTTGGAACTTTCAAATTTTGTTGATTTTCTTTTTGTTCCTTTGGTTGTGGCTGATTTTTAGATTGTTTTACATTCCTTTGGTTATTTGTATTTTTCTGCGCATTAGGGTCATTTTGGTGATTGTTTTTGACTTCTTTCGGCGCATTGTTTTTGTTGTCTTTTTTCTTCTTATTTTTCTTTGGTTTATCAAAACGAGTAATGTCTTCCTCAACCACTTCTTTGGTGTCACCATTTAAGTTTATGGACATTCCCACTCCGTCACTTACGATGGCGTAATCATCTAAAGAAACTGCTTTTTGTTCTGTGTTTAAAGCAATAATTTTCTTAACACTGTCCACAGAAATCTTATACCAATTTATGGGGTCTTCATCATAGGTGAACCACATCAATCGTTTGAAAATATCAATTTTCTGACAAGAGGCTTTTCCTTTGGAAGTCAGTAATTTAATATCTGTTTTTGGAAAATCTTGCAAAGCATCTAAATAAGTGTCGAGCTCAAAATTGATGCAACATTTGAGTTTTCCGCATTGTCCTGCCAATTTCTGCGGATTTAATGAGAGTTGTTGATAGCGAGCCGCTGCGGTGGTTACGGTTCTGAAATCGGTCAACCAAGTGGAACAACACAATTCCCGTCCGCACGAACCAATTCCTCCCAATCGAGCTGCTTCTTGACGAAATCCAATTTGACGCATCTCGATGCGTATGGCAAAAACACGTGCCATATCTTTGATTAATTGTCTAAAATCTACACGTCCTTCGGCAGTGTAATAAAAGGTTGCTTTTGAGCCATCTCCTTGAAATTCAACATCTGATATTTTCATTTCCAAGCCCAATGCAATTGCTAATTCACGTGATTGTTTTTGTACAGACTCTTCTTTATTGCGTGATTCTTGCCAAACATCAATATCACGTTGATTGGCTTTACGATAAACTTTCGGAATAGTCTCACTTTCCCAATTGATTTTGTGTTTTTTCATTTGCAAACGCACCAATTCACCTGTGAGAGTAATGACGCCCACATCGTGTCCTGAGGCAGCCTCTGTTGCCACTACGTCACCAATTTGCAATGATAATTTCTCAACATTTCTGAAATATTCCTTGCGGCTGTTTTTGAAACGCACTTCTACGCAGTCAAATTGCTCCTGACCGCCAAGAAGTTGCGTATTAGCGAGCCAATCAAACACAGATAATTTTCCGCTTCCGCAACTGCCTGAATTACAGCCTTTGCTATTATTACAACCTTTTTTATCTTTTGTACTGCAATTATTGCAACTCATTCTTTATTAGTTTTTTAGCTAAAAATACGATAAATGTCTCAATAGTAATTAATTAGTAGACTTGTTGATAATCGTATTTTATCTTGATTTGTTAGTATATATTTAACTTAGGTGATTTTTATCTACAATAGATAAAAACTCAAACTGCAAAAATACGTTTTTTATTTTACTAATGATAGCTTGATTTGTAATTTTTCAAAAATAAGTATTTGTTTTATTTGTAAAATATTTAATATCAGTATTTTATATTAGTGAGATTGAGTTGTAATAACGAAAACTTAAAAAATATAGATGCTTGGCACGGAATTCATATTATCACTTTTAGATATTTTTATTAATTTAGATTTGCTTTAAATTATTTTTTTTCTATCTTTGTCGATAATTTTAAAACATTTCACTTATGAAAAAAATATTTTTATACGCCCTTTTGGGAACATTTGTTGTTTCTTGTGGAAACACAGAAAACAAAAAGAAAGAAGGAGAAGCTGTTGTAACTGAGCACTCAATGGCAAATCATAATCACGAATCCGCCCCCACTTCTGACAAAGTAGCACAGGGAAATGAGGTTGTGTTAGAGAGCACCGACCAAATGACTTATAGCATAAACGAAATAAAGGTGAAAGGTGGAGAGAAAGTAACTTTGACACTCAAACACGTGGGTAAAATGCCAGTGGAGGTGATGGGGCACAATTTTGTGCTGTTAAAACAAGGAACAGACCTTGCAGCCTTTGCAGGAAAAGCAATGAATGCCAAAGATACAGGTTATGTGCCTGCGGGAAGTGAAGAAGTTATCGCTCACACCAAGATGATTGGTGGAGGGGAATCGACTACGATTACTTTTGATGCGCCAGAAAAAGGAACGTATGACTTTATATGTTCATTTCCAGGTCATTATGCTATAATGAAAGGAAAATTTATTGTTGAGTAAGTTTAGTTTTTTTGTTTTCATAAACTGTTGAAGCTGCCTACTTTGTAGGTAGCTTTTTTTGTCTCGTTCTTATTTTTTTCTACCTTTGCGGAATGAAATCAATAAAAACTGAAAAAGTTGATTTTATATTTTTAATTTTAAAAGTTAATTTGTAACATATTCCTATGAAAATCAAATTATTTTCTCTGCGAAAAAACAAAAGGTACAACTACACTCCACGTTATTACAACGGAAAAGATACAGGAAATGCCTTTGAAATAGATTCAAAAATTCGTCGTGACCGTGAAACACAAACCAATCACTTTACGGAGCAGTGGCGTGGCATACGCAAAGAAAGTCGCAACAAAAAAAATGTAGAATTTAACAAAACCTTTTTGATAGTTTTGGTAATTCTGATTTTGATTGCGTTGTATGTGCTTGATTTTGATTTATCTATATTCAAAAAGTAACAGAAAAATAAGTTTTTTCCTATACTTTAAAAAATATGACAGATATTATCCGTTTACTACCCGACCACGTTGCCAACCAAATTGCGGCTGGTGAAGTGATTCAGCGTCCTGCTTCGGCGGTGAAAGAATTACTTGAAAATGCCATCGATGCCAAAGCTACGGAAATCAAACTTGTTATTAAAGATGCAGGAAAATCATTAGTCCAAGTCATTGATAATGGGATAGGTATGAGTGTAACGGATGCACGTTTGGCTTTTGAACGACACGCCACATCGAAAATACAAAAAGCGGAGGACTTGTTCCATTTGCAAACCAAAGGTTTTCGGGGGGAAGCATTGGCTTCTATTGCGGCAATTGCTCACGTTGAGATGATTACCAAACGTCCATCAGATGAATTAGGAACGGAAATACGCATCGAAGGAAGCAAAATCATGTACCAAGAACCCTATGTTACGGTCGATGGCACTTCCATTGCGATGAAAAACTTATTTTTTAACATTCCTGCACGACGTAATTTTCTAAAATCCGATACGGTGGAACTACGTCACGTGCTGGATGAGTTTCACCGAGTGGCATTAGCGCATCCAAACATACATTTTCGACTGTATAACAATGGAAGTGAATTGTTTAACTTGCCATCGGCGACATTTAGGCAACGTATCGTACATCTGTTTGGCGGGAAAACCAATGAAAAATTAGTTCCCGTTGAAGAAGAAACCCCTATTTTGAAAATTAGCGGATTTGTTGTTAAACCTGAACACATTAGCAAGAGCAAAACCTTACAGTTTTTGATGGTCAACAACCGATTTGTGAAGAATAGATACCTAAATCACGCTATTACAGCAGCTTATGAAGGGCTTATAGGAAGTCAGCAACAGCCTGAATACTTCATTCGTCTTGAAGTTGACCCAGCAACCATTGATATTAACATTCATCCGACCAAAACGGAAATCAAATTTGAAGATGAACATAGCATTTACGCTTTGTTAAAATCGGCAGTAAAACACAGTTTGGGACAGTTTAATGTGATGCCTACGCTTGATTTTAACCACGATGCTTCTTTCGATATTCCTTATGGGTATAAGGATAAAGAACCCGTTTTTCCGAAAATAGAAATTGACCCGAATTTCAATCCGTTTAAGGAAGAAACCAAAGCCCCAAAAAACACGAACTATTCAACATATCCGAGCTATTCCAAAAAACAACCTGCGTGGGAAAGCCTCTATTCAGGATTGAATTCTGAATTGCATCAGTTTGAAGAGCAAGTGATTGAAAGTAAGTTATTTGATGATGAAAATCACCAACCACAAACAGGCAAAAAAATTCTTTTTCTTTCAAAAAAATACCTTGTAACTACTTTGGGAGGTGAACTCATTGTGATTAATATGCATCGGGCACATCAGCGAGTTTTGTACGAAGATTTTCTAAAAACCTTACAATCAAGCAGTACGGCAAGCCAGCAATTGATGTTTCCGTTTGAACTTCCGTTTTCAAAAGCTGAAATTGAAACTATTGCTAAACTCAAAGGACTTTTTGAAGACATTGGCTTTATCATCTCTATTGAAGAAGAAAAAATTATTTTAAGTGGAATTCCGTTGCATATATCTGATAATCAAGTTTCTAATGTATTTACAGAAATTGTTCAGCAGCATATTGAAAATTTACCCGAAAACGATATTTCTCAAAAAGAAGCCTTTGCCAAAAGCCTTAGCCGGAATTTAGCCATAAAAACAGGGCAGAATCTGACCGATGAAGAACAAGAAACTTTGATAAATAATTTGTTTGCTTGCAAAGAAAGTTTAACTTCGCCTTTCGGAAAGCGAATCTATACCACTTTTTCGCTGACTGACTTGGACAAATATTTTTAAAATTCAATTTTTATATGCGAATATTATTTATATTCTTGATAATCACATTATTAACAAGTTACACAAGTAAACGAAAACTTGCTAAATATGCCCGACCTATTGCTCAAACGATGGCATATCAACCAATATATGTTTTAAATTAAACAAAATATAGCCGTGATGACACAAGAAATCCTTGACCAAATTCTATTGGATTTATAAAATTAGAAAAGTAAAAAAGTATTAAATTTATTGTTATGGAACGTATTACAAAAGTTGTTAAACATCTGATAATCATAAACGTAATTTTCTTTCTTGCAGCAGAATTGAAAATTATTCCAAATTTGGATTTATCACGCATTATGGCGATTTATTTCTTTGAAAATCCGAATTTTAAGTGGTGGCAATATCTTTCCCATATGTTTATGCACGGAGGTTTGATGCACTTATTTTTCAATATGTACGCACTTTGGGCTTTTGGAAGTCCGTTAGAAAAAATTTGGGGGCAAAATAAGTTCTTATTTTTTTATTTTTCTTGCGGAATTGGAGCAGCTTTGTTGCATTCGGGCGTGAATTACTACTATTTTCAAGAAGGAATTAATTTATTGACAGACAATGGAATACCTGCTGAAACGGTCAAAAGTATTTTAGCAGAAGGAAAGTACAATACCGCTTGGGAGCATATTCTTCCGAAGAGTAAATTTGACGATATGATGTCGGCTTATTTCACCCCTGCTGTTGGAGCTTCAGGAGCGATTTATGGAATTTTGGTGGCTTTCGCGATGATGTTTCCTGATGCCAAATTGATGTTGCTTTTTGTGCCATATCCCATAAAAGCCAAGTATTTCATTCCGATTTTAGTGGGATTGGATTTATTTTCGGGCGTTACGGGCTTCTCCGTTTTTGGCGGAAACATCGCTCATTTTGCTCACGTAGGAGGAGCTTTAATCGGATTTATAATGATGTGGTACTGGCGAAAAAATTCCTTTGATGCCAATCGTTGGGATAGGAGGTAATGTATTGATATATAATGTTTTATGTAATTTTATAAACATCGTATTGTCAAAATGTTAATAAAAAAAGGGTAAAATAAATCCGTATATCCTTAAAAATCTGTACTTTCGTTCCCAGAACCAAAAACATAGGTTAATTTTATGAATTTTTTTTCAGAAGAAGAAAATTATTCGGTTTCAAAATTTGAGTCAATGTTGCAAAAAAATCATATTTTTTTCTTTGACGTTGATGAGTTTGAAGAAATTGTTGAATATTATTTAGAGTTAGGCAAAATGAGCAAAGCTAAGCACGCTTTGCAAATTGGTTTGAATCAGCATCCTACGGCAATTTCACTCAAACTTTTGCAAGTTGAAGTGATGATTTTTGAAGATGAATTGCAACAAGCCTCGCTTTTGCTTGATGAATTAGAAGTTATAGAACCTTCAAATTCAGAAATTTACGTGCAGAGAGCTAATCTTTACTCCAAACTAAACAAGCATCAAAAAGCTATTGAACTCCTTCAATATGCCTTGCCTTTGACAGATGATTTGGTAGATGTTTATTCGCTTATAGCAATGGAATATCTTTTTATTGAGGATTACGCCCAAGCAAAAAAATATTTCAAAAAATGTCTATCGGAAGATATTGAAGATTATATGTCATTGCAACAATTGTTATTTTGTTATGATATTTTGGAAGAAAACGAAGAGGCTATTGCTTTTTTGAACGCTTATTTGGATAAAAATCCGTATTGTGAGGTGGCTTGGCACTATTTGGGCAAACAGCATCTTATTCGTGAGGATTTAGACGAAGCCTTGCGTTGTTTCGATTTTGCCATCATTAGTGACGACACCTTTACGGGGGCTTACTTTGAAAAGGCAAAAGTGCTTGAAAAACTCGGACGTTATGAAAAAGCGATTGAAAATTACAAAATTACGCTTACATTAGACGATGCCTCTCCGCTGGTGTACCTACACATTGGGCGATGTTTCGAGAAAATGAATGACGATGCTACCGCCGAGCAATATTATTACAAAGCCGTTCACGAAGACCCTCAATTAAGCAAATCGTGGATGACTTTGGCAGATTTTTATTATTTGCGAGGAAACCACATCAAAGCCTTGAAGCACATTAATAAGGTATTGCATATTGAAGATAACAATCCGTACTATTGGCGACGTTGTGCCGAGATACACTTCTGTTTGAATGACCTTGAAAAAGCAGAATACGCATTCAGTCAAGCGGTTCAGCACGGAGATTACTCATTGAATACACTGACAAATTGGGCTGATTTGCTGTTGTTTATTAGCGATTATGAAAGAGCATTGCAGGTAGTTTCAGAAACACATCGTTTGTTTCCTGATGATATCACTACGCTTTATCGTTTAGCGATTGCCAATGCAGGAGTCGGAAATCACTTCAAATCACAGCATTATCTAAAAATTGCCGTGAAAAAAGGAGCGGAATGGATTGCTTTTTTTGATAAAAAATTCCCTGCGTTTTTTAGTTCCGATTTCGTGAAAAATATTTTAGGAACAAACAAATAAAGAAAAATTTCACTTTCTTCAAGATAAAAATTGGGTAAAAATAACATAAAATGCGCTATTTTATAGAATTTTCATACAACGGAAAAAACTACCACGGTTGGCAGAATCAACCCAATGCGATTAGCGTTCAAGAAGTTTTGGAGAAAGGATTAAGCACACTTTTACGTTTTCCCATTGAGGTAGTTGGAGCAGGGCGTACTGACAGTGGCGTACACGCACGTCAGATGTTTGCGCATTTTGATTTTGAGCAAGGTATTGATAATCAATTGGTTTATAGGCTGAATGCTTTTTTGCCCAAAGATGTGTCAGTGCATAACATCTATCGCGTTTCTGACAGTGCTCACGCTCGTTTTGATGCTTTAAAACGCACTTATGAATATCATATTTGCACTCAGAAAGATGTTTTTCTTCACGAATTGAGTATGTATTTAAACCTTCCATTGAATGTTTCTCAAATGGAAGAAGCTGCAAAAATACTTTTTAAACACACTGATTTTCAGTGTTTTTCAAAATCAAATACCGATGTACATACCTATAATTGTACGATTTATGAAGCCTATTGGCGCAGGGAAGGAACACTTTTAATTTTTACCATTTCGGCAGACCGTTTCTTGCGAAATATGGTGCGCGCAGTGGTGGGAACGTTACTTGATGTAGGGCTTGGAAAAATGTCGATAGCTGATTTTGAGAAAGTTATTGAAAGTAAAAACCGAAGTCAAGCAGGGGCTTCTGTGCCTGCCTGCGGGCTTTTTCTTACCAAAGTGGAATATCCTATTGAAATTTTTGAAGATTAGTTGAATTCAAAAACTTTCATAGCCTCGTTGTAACTACTTTCAAAAGCTAAAAGATTTAGCCCCGTCTTAGCCTGCATTTTTTGAAAGTAAGAAACCAATCTTTCAGTAGGCATATTTCCGACGAGTTCATCTTTTGCCATCGGGCAACCGCCATAGCCACGAATTGCTCCATCAAAGCGTAAACACCCCGAAGTGTAGGCACTATGTACTTTTTCGTGCCAATTTTCAATAGAAGTATGGAAGTGAGCACCAAATTCAACAGTTGGATATTTAGGAATAAGATACGTAAATAAATTTGTAATTACTTCTGTATTAGCACTTCCGATGGTGTCTGATAGGGAAATAATCTGAATATCCTTTTTGAAAAGCATTTCTACCCATTGCTCTACAATCTCCTCGTTCCAAGGGTCGCCATACGGATTTCCAAAACCCATAGAAAGATAGACGACTAATTTTTTTCCGCTTTTTTCAGTCTGATTTTTAATATAATCAAGAATTGTGATGCTTTCAGCGATGGTTTTGTGGGTGTTTCGCATCTGAAAATTTTCAGAAATGGAAAACGGAAATCCTAAATAGTCAATTTGTTGAAATTCAATAGCTTGGTCAGCTCCCCGTTGATTGGCAATGATGGCGAGCAATTTGCTTCGAGTGTTTGTTAAGTCTAATTTTTCAAGTACTTGTTGAGTGTCAGCCATTTGCGGAATAGCCTTGGGCGAAACAAAACTACCGAAATCAATCGTATCAAATCCCACGTTCAAAAGCGATTGAATGTAATCAATTTTTTTTTGTGTAGGAATGAAAACTTTCAGTCCTTGCATTGCATCGCGAGGGCACTCAATGATTTTAATATGTTTTTTGTCGTTACTCATTTATTTTCAGTAAATTAAAAATAAAATCATTGTTGAATTCATCCATCGATTTGATGATAATATCGGCTTTTGAAAGGTCTTGATTTCCTGAATTAGGATTTTTAAATCCAATACATTGCATTCCCGCACTTTTGGCAGCTTGTACACCATTTTTGCTATCTTCCAAAACCCAAAAACATTCAGGACGAGCTTCGTATTTTTCAGCAACTTTTAGGAATATTTCAGGAAAGGGCTTGCTATACCGCACATCGTCTCCGCTCATTACAACGTCAAAATAATGTGAAATATTCAGCTTTTCCGTAAAAAAATCAATCAATTTTTTTGTAGAAGAAGAGGCTAATGCCAATGAAAATTGGTGTTCTTTGAGTTTTCGTAAAACCTCTTTAACTCCCTTAACCTCAGGAACTTCTATTTCTGGAAGTCTCGTATAAAAATAACTACGATGAAATTGTAACAATTCTTCTGCTGATTCATCTCTGCCAGCTTCTGCCTTTACTTTTTCCCACATCGGAATGGCAGACATTCCCGTTAGCGCCTCTTCAATATAAGTTTCTGAAAGATTGATTTTGAGCTTTTTAAAAACCTCACCAATGATTTGTCGGTGCATCGGCTCGCTATCAACCAACACACCGTCCATATCAAAAATAAAATATCTTGAATTCATTTTGTTTTCAACAATTATGAAGCCAAAAATATAAATTTTTTTTGAATAAAAAAATGTTGTAATTTTTGTTGTACTTTTGCCAGAAAAAGTAAGAAATGATGCGATTTTTACGATATTTCTTGTTCCCTTTTTCGGTGCTTTATGGTGCTATTGTTCGGTTGCGGCACTGGGCGTATGATTGCGGATTGTTAAAATCTGTAAGTTTCAATGTACCAACCATTTGTGTTGGAAATTTAAGCGTTGGCGGAACAGGAAAAACTCCAATGGTGGAATATTTAATCCGAAATCTGTTGCCTAATCACAAAGTGGGGGTAGTTAGTAGAGGCTACAAACGAAAGACCAAAGGTTTGGTATTGGCAGATGAAAAATCGACTGTTTTTGATTTGGGTGATGAACCTTTTCAGTTTTGGAGAAAATTCCCTGAAATCATTTTAGCGGTTGATTCTAATCGAGTTAGTGCTGTTCAAAAACTAATAGAACTTGCTGAACCTGTGAATATTGTGATTTTAGATGATGCTTTTCAGCACCGAAAAGTGTGTGCAAAAAAAAATGTGCTATTGACTTCTTACGGTGATTTGTTTACGGATGATTGTCTTCTTCCAACAGGAAATCTGCGTGATGTAACTTCGAGAGCAAGTCAGGCAGATGTGATTGTTGTGACAAAATGTCCGATTGACATTTCTGAAAAAAAAACAAGAAAAAATAAGAAAAAAATTACATCAAAAAGAAGGACAAAAAATAGTTTTTTCAAAAATTTCGTACGCAGAAAAAGTATATTCAAAATCGGAAGAGGTTGATTTGCAAAAGTTTTTAGGTCAGCCATTTGTTTTGGTAACGGGCATTGCCAATCCTCGTCCGCTCCTTGATTTTCTAAATAGCCAACAAGCTGATTTTACGCACCTTAATTTTCCAGATCATCATCATTTTACGGTTTCTGAAATAGAAAAATTGAGGCAACATCCACGCATTTTAACTACGGAGAAAGATTTTGTGCGTCTGCAAAACCATCTATTGAATGTGTACTATTTGCCAATTCAAACTACTTTTATTTCTGAAAAAGATGAAGCACTTTTTTGGCAAGTTTTAGAAATTAATAAAAAGATTATATAGTTGATAATGAATATTATAAAACTTGAAACTATTGGTTCAACCAATGCGTATTTAAAAAAAATGGCAAACACGCAGGATAATTTGCCTAATTTTTTGACTGTATGGACACCTCAGCAAACCAATGGAGTGGGGCAATATGCTTCAAAATGGATTGTAGAACCTTATAAAAACCTGACATTTAGTGTTTTATGTAAGCATACAAATTTTGAATTGCAGAATTATTTTCTGTTGAATATGCTCACTTCTATTGCGGTTGTAAAAACACTTAAAGCGGCTCATATTCCAGATATAAACATCAAATGGCCTAATGATATTTTAGTTTCCAAGCGAAAAGTGGGGGGAATTTTGATAGAAAATGTCGTACGAAATACACAAATTGATAAAAGTATTATTGGCATAGGTTTAAATGTGAATCAAACTGATTTTCACGATTTGCCAAAGGCTTCGTCATTAAAAAATTGCACTCAAAAAGAATATGACATCGAATTTTTGATGAAAAGCATACTTAAAAACCTACAAATGGAATTTTCTGATATTCAATTACTTTCTTTTGATGAGGTTTATTCAAAGTACGAAAAATATCTTTTTCAACTGAACAAAGTGTCAGCTTTTCGCACCCATCAAGGGGCTAATTTTTCGGGAATTATTCGTCGAGTGCTTCCTTCGGGAGAGTTAGTTGTAGAGGTTGAAGACGGTACTTTTAAACATTTTTCTTTGAAAGAAGTGCAGTTGCTTTATTAAAGCAAAAACCTTAAAAATTCATTTTCTCAATTATTTATGTTTATAGAATGTGATGGAAAAAATGAATTTTTAAGGTAATTATTCGCTGAGAAAATAGTTAATTCTCAATTATTTGCTGAAAATCTTGCTCGCTAATCATCGGAATACCCAACTTTTCTGCTTTTTCCTTTTTACTGGGTCCCATATTATCGCCCACAATGACGTAACTGGTTTTGGCTGAGATAGATGAACCTACTTTTCCTCCGTTTTGTTCAATCAAATTTTTCAGTTCATCGCGTGAGTATAACGCAAAAACTCCTGATACCACAAAAGTCAGACCTTTGAGTTTCTCGGTTTGATTTTCCGTATCTTTTTCTGAAATAGAAAGTTGCAGTCCATAGGATTTTAATCGGGTTATAAGTTCCTTGTTTTGAGCATCTTGAAAGAAAGTAACTACACTTTCAGCAATGCGATTTCCAATTTCATCTACTTCGGTAAGCTGCTCTAACGATGCTCTTTCCAAATTCTCGATATTTTTATAATGTCGGGCTAATTTTTTGGCAACTGTTTCTCCCACATAACGTATGCCAAGAGCAAAAAGTACACGTTCAAACGGAATTTCCTTTGATTTTTGAATGCCTTTTATGATATTTTCGGCACTTTTCTCCGCCATACGCTCCAAAGGAAGCAATTGCGGAATGCTTACTTCATATAAATCTGCATAATTTCGGATAATACCGCTTCTGAAAAGTAATTCTACGGTTTCTCCGCCCAATCCCTCAATATCCATTGCTTTTCGAGAGATGAAATGTTGTATTTTTCCCGTAATTTGAGGTGGACATCCCTCTGAATTAGGGCAATAATGTTGCGCTTCACCTTCTTTTCGGATAAGTTGTGAGCCACATTCGGGGCAATTTTCAATATAAACCGTTTTTTGGCTATCAAAAGGGCGCTTTTCAAGGTCTACACCTATAATTTTCGGAATGATTTCTCCTCCTTTTTCCACAAAAACCGCGTCTCCCAAACGAATATCCAACTTTTCAATTTGGTCAGCATTGTGCAAAGAAGCTCTTTTCACAACTGTTCCCGCCAATAAGACAGGTACAAGATTGGCAACAGGCGTAATAGCTCCCGTGCGTCCCACTTGGTAAGAAATACTTTCTAAAACGGTGGAAACTTGTTCAGCTTTAAACTTATATGCCATTGCCCAACGTGGTGATTTTGAGGTATATCCTAATTCTTCCTGCTGCGCAATGCTGTTTACTTTCACCACAACTCCATCAATTTCATAAGGCAAATCGTGACGATGAATGTCCCAATAATTGATAAAATCCATTACTTCATCGGTGGATTGGCATAACTTCGATTCATTAGGCACTTTAAAGCCCCATTCACGAGCTTTTTGCAAGCTATTATATTGACTATCAATACCTAAACTCCCAACCAAGGAGTACAACAAACAATCCAATGGGCGCTTAGCTACTTCCGCTGTGTCCTGCAATTTTAAACTTCCGCTTGCCGTGTTTCGTGGATTCATATAAGGGTCTTCCCCTGCTTCAATACGTTCCTTATTCATCTGCTCAAATCCTTTTTTAGGCAAAATTATTTCACCTCGAATATGGAATTTCTGTGGGAAATCGCCTTTGAGTTGCAACGGTACACTACGAATCGTACGCACATTGGCAGTGATTTCGTCTCCTTGAAAACCATCGCCTCGCGTGGTGGCTTGTGTGAGTTTTCCGTTTTCATATAGTAAATCCACCGAAGCCCCGTCATATTTCAACTCACAAGTGAAAGAAATCTTGTCACTGCCTAACACCTTGATAATCCGTTTTTCCCAATCTTCTAAATCTTCTTTTGAATAGGAATTATCAAGAGAGTACATTCTAAATTCGTGTGTAATGGTTTTGAAGTTTTTGGTGATGCTTCCGCCCACACGAACCGTTGGAGAGTTTTCATCAAAAAATTCAGGATATGTTCTCTCCAAATCCTGTAATTCTTTCAATTTTTGGTCAAATTCATAGTCGGAAATAGTTGGATTATCAAGCACATAATAGTTATAATTGTGCGAATTCAGTTCATTGCGTAGTTGTTCGATTTTGTTTTTTATGTCCATATTGTTTTAAGCAATAAATCAATTATTTTTTATAAAATAAGTTGCAGTAGGTTTTTAATCAAAAAAAGCTACCACAAAGGATAGCTCTTTCTGTTTTTCTGAAAAGGTTTTATTTGTTATAAACATCTTCTTTTTTGAAGTGTTTCGCTAACAAATAGTAAACCACTGCACGATACTTGGTTTTGTTTGATTTTCCGTAAGTTTCTAAAACAGAATCAATTGCTTTGTCTAACTCTGGACCATCTTTCAATCCCAATTTTTTGATTAAAAAGTTTTGTTTAACACGGTCTAATTCTGTTTGGTCAGAACCTGCCACTGTTGCTGAATCTTTGTTGTAGATTGAAGGACCTAATCCAACAGTTACTTTTTTCAAGAAATCAACATCAGGTGTTACACCGCATTTTTCTTTTAAATCTTTGGCATACAATTCAATAAGTTCGTCTCTTTTGCTCATAATTATCTTGTAATTTAGTATTAAAGCGTAAAGCTAAATTAATTTTTCAAGAAAAGGAAGTAGTTTAACAAAACTTTATCGTTTTCCAATCGAGGTGTATGGATTTCCAAGAGTTTAGGGCGGTCTGAATTATCGAAAAAAGTAGCTAATTTGTTGCGCAAATCGTTCAAATTATCCGTTTGTTCATATTCCAACGCATACATTTTGCAAAGGTGTTCTGCCGTAAGTTGATGAGGAGTTTCAAAGAAAGTTTCAAAATGCTTGTCAGATTTATCACCAGGCAAAATTCGGAAAATACCACCTCCTTGATTGTTAATGAGTATTATTCGGAAATTATTAGGTATGTATTTGTTCCACAATGCGTTACTATCATAAAAAAAACTCAAATCGCCTGTGATGAGCAACGTCTGAGATTGCCCTCCCACAGCAGCTCCGATAGCGGTGGAAACACTTCCGTCAATGCCACTCGTACCTCGATTGCAGAAAATCCGCCACGAAGGTTGTAACTTAAACAATTGTGCGTAACGCACTGTGGAACTGTTACTTAATTGAACCGCATAGTTTTCAGGAATCTGGCTGAAAATTTGTTTGTAAATTTTCAAATCAGAATAGGCAATTTCTGAAACGTATTGTAAATGTTTTTGATGTATTTCTTCGTTGATTTTCAGCCAATTATTTTGATAATTTGATTCTATTTGCCTCAATGATGGTTGCGTTTTGTTGAAAAAAGAAGCAATGTCTGTTTGAAAATGATGCGTCAAACAGAAATAGGAGTCATATCCTTTAAATAAGTCGATATGATAATGAAAATCAGGTTGATAGCTACGCAAAAATTGTTTTATTTTTTTAGAAACGACCAATCCGCCAAAAGTTAGTAACAATTCAGGGCGCAAAGCCTCTTTCAAAGATACATCTTTTTCGGTGAAAGTCAGCAATTTATCAATATATGGAATGAATTTTTCGTGGTACAAATTGGACGTAGTCTCCGTAAGTACTAACACCGAAGGGTCATTTGCGAGCCATTCCACGAATTTTTCTTCCAAACTATTGGGAGAAAGCACTCCCACTAAAACCATTTTTCGAGTAGTTTTGTTCCAATTTTTGATAAAATCGATGTGTTTTTCAGGATTTATGTATGATTTTGTAGCTTCCGCAGGAATATTTTCAAACGGAAAAACCTCTTCTGTTGTCAAATAAAGTGGTTCTTCAAACGGAACATTGATATGTACGGGAGCTTTTTGCGAAATAGCCGTATTTAAAGCCTTATTTAATTCATAAAAATTGCTTTTTTCGTCTGTTGGATTGTCCGAAAGATTGGCATTGCAAGCACTGTGATTGGCAAATACGTTTTGCTGGCGTATGGTTTGCCCATCGCCAATGTCAATTTTGTCAGAAGGGCGGTCGGCGGAGATGACCACCAGCGGTATGTTGCTATAAAAAGCCTCACTCACAGCAGGATAGTAGTTCAAAAGAGCAGAGCCCGATGTACAAACCACAGCTGTTGGATAGTGAATTTGCTGGGCAATTCCCAAAGCGAAAAATGCCGCACAACGTTCATCAACAATGCTGTAACAAGTGAAAAAAGGGTCGTTTGAAAATCCGATAGTCAATGGCGCATTTCGTGAACCCGGTGAGATAATGATGTTTTTTATGTTTTTTGCCTTGCAAGCCTGAATGACGTGCTGTGCAAGTTTAATGGCAGGTTGTTTCATAGTTTTTGTAGCTGCACAAATAATAAGTTTAGTGAGTAAATCTTATTTGTGATAAAAAGATATTTTAATTAATATATTACTGTAAATCAACGTCTTTTTCTTGTTCAATGTGATGATGTGCATATTTTCCATCTCCCTGATTTTTTGAATTTGGATATGTTGGAAAATATTTCCTATTTCTGAAAAATAAAAAATAAAAACACGTTATAAACCAACAAAACCAAAACAGATAAAAACCAAAATGAAAGCTGAATTTCATCATTCGGTGGTTGGTGGTGGTAAAATCAATATAAGTGAGATAAGTGCCTAATACTCCAATGATTAAGAAAATAAAAGCTGTAATTCTTCCTATGGAAATTCGTACTTTTTTGGCAATTTGCAACACCAAAATCAAGACAAATTGCACAGCAAATAACAACAAAGCCGTTTTCCACCAAGTTTTGAAAATTAGGTATTCGCGATACATCGTACTCACTCCAATACGACCAATAAACGACATATTTTCAATTAAAATCCCAGAAACAACACTCGAAAGTGCTTGAAAAAGTACTAAAATACTCAGATTTTTCATTTTTGTATCTATTTTGTGATTTTCCAACCCGTATTTTCGTCATATTTCAGTTTAAATTTTCTACTGATGAAGGCTGATTTCGGATTAGGGTCTTTTCCAAAATGGTAAAAAGGTGTTTTCTCTTTGTCCAAAACAGCTGTACAGATTGCTGTTTTTTCATTATTTTTCTCAATAGTGATGCTTTTTGGATTTAACTTATAGAGAATTGTTTTCACCACAGAGCTTTTTTTGTTGTGAGTTACCACGTAAGGCAGGGCGGCTTTGGTGAGCGTGGGTTCGATGATATACACGCTGTCCTTTGAAAACCATTTCTTGCGAACTTTTTCGTCATTGATTTCAATAAGTCCGTCATCGGCTAAATTTTGTATCGCAGAGATGAGTTTTTCGTCTTTTTTGCTTTCAAGTCGTTGTTTGTCTGTGCTAAATTTGCCCGTTTCAAACAAAGGTTTTTCTTCTAACTGTGAAGAAATTAGTTTTTCAGCCTCTGATACAGTCAATTCCTTGTTTGGTGTGCAAGCTAAAAGAGTAAAAAAAGCCAAAAAGATATAAAAAAAATGTGATTTCATAAGATTTTTGATGGTTTATAATTCATAAATTTGTTAGTATGTCATATTTTTATTGAAAATCGAATGTTTTTAGACGAAAATCATCTTCCAAACCAACCCTCACGGTCTAAACTTCTGTATTGTATGGCTTCACCGATGTGATGTTGTAGTACATTTTCTGATTTTTCCAAATCGGCAATAGTACGAGCTACTTTCAAAATACGGTCGTATGCCCGTGCGGAAAGGTTTAGCCGTTGCATTGCATTTTTTAGCAATTCCAACGAAGCCTCATCTAATTTGCAATACTTTCGGATTTGTTTGGTGTTCATTTGAGCATTATAATGAATGGTATCATAGGATTTAAAACGCTCAGTTTGAATGTTTCGCGCCTCTATTACACGCTGACGGATAACATTGCTACTCTCAGCTTTTCGCTCATCAGAAAGTTTTTCAAATGGTACAGGATTTACCTCAATATGAATGTCAATACGGTCTAACAAAGGTCCTGAAATTTTACTCAAATAACGTTGCATTTCGGCGGGTGTAGAAGTTACAGGCGCATCGGGGTCGTTGAAATAACCACTCGGACTTGGGTTCATACTTGCCACAAGCATAAATGAAGCAGGATACGTAACCGAAAACTTGGCTCTTGAAATGGTAACTTCACGGTCTTCCAATGGCTGACGCATCACTTCTAACACAGTACGCTTAAACTCAGGGAGTTCATCAAGAAAAAGTACGCCATTGTGCGCTAATGAAATTTCACCTGGCTGTGGGTAAGTTCCTCCACCGACCAAAGCTACATCTGAAATGGTGTGATGTGGGCTTCGGAAAGGGCGATGGCACATCAATCCGCTGTCCTTAATGCGACCAACAACACTGTGTATCTTCGTTGTTTCAAGTGCTTCGTGTAGCGTCATTGGCGGCAAAATGCTTGGTAAACGCTTGGCTAACATAGTTTTTCCTGACCCCGGAGGTCCTATCAAAATAATGTTATGACCGCCAGCAGCAGCAATTTCCATACAACGTTTGATGGATTCTTGTCCCTTCACATCAGCGAAGTCAAATTCAGGAAAATCTAAGTTTTTGAAAAATTCTTTGCGAGTGTCAATTTCCGTTTTTTCGAGTTCTTTTTCGCCGTTAAAAAAATCAATAACATCTTTGATATTCTCAACACCATAGACTTCCAAATTATCAACAATGGCAGCCTCTTTGGCATTTTGCATCGGAAGAATGAAACCCTTAAATCCTTCTTTTCGTGCTTGAATGGCAATGGGCAATGCTCCTTTTATAGGTTGCAGGCTTCCGTCTAACGAAAGTTCGCCCATTATGACATATTTGTCTAATTCATCGGAAGTTATCTGTTCGTTTGCGGCTAAAATCCCGATGGCAAAACTCAAATCATACGCCGAACCTTCTTTCCGCATATCGGCAGGAGCCATATTAATGGTGATTTTCTTTCCGGGAATTTTATAGCCATTATTTTGCAAGGCAGCACCAATGCGATAACTGCTTTCTTTTATGGCTATATCAGGCAACCCAACCAAGTGATAACCAACGCCTTTGTCGATATTCACTTCGATGGTAATGGTAGTAGCTTCTACACCAAAAACGGCACTTCCGTATATTTTTACAAGCATATAGTGAGGATTTTCCCACAAAACTATTTAAAAAAATATAAAAAAGCAAGTTGTTTAGCCAAAGAATTAATTTTTCAGAAGTATTTTTTCAATATTGGGGCTAAAAATGCTTTCAAAAGCCGTTATAATTCGGGTGTCTTCGCCTAAAATGAACGATTTACTGATGTTGTTTATGAGGTATTTACGTGATAAATCTGCAAAGTTTGTGGAGTGAAACTGTTCGATACCTTCGATAGTAAAAGGAGCTTTTTCACACCATTTACTTACATCTTGCCCCACATCAATCCCTACAAATTTTACTTCTGGGAAAAGTGTTTTGAGTTGCAACACTCGATTGAGAATAAGGCTCGACATATCAGATTGATTTACAGACCAAAAGTAAAAAATCGTAAGTTCAGGTTTTACGATTTCGGACAAAGTCAAATGATTCCCGTCAAGGTCGATAATATCAAAGTTAGGCGGAATACTTCCTTCCTGTAAAGCTATTGTACTTTTGAATAATTCGTCCAACTCCGCTTTATGAGTGTTATTTTGGTTGTATTTGTTAAATTCTTCGATGTAACATTCACATTCTTTGTTATCCTGTATGTTAAAAATATATGCGTAGGCAGCGTTTCTGTACAGATTGTCCCTCAAACTTCCTGAACGGAAAGCACTATCTATCACGGTGATTTTTTTTAAATGGAATTGTTCATTTTTATTGATATCGTCATCAACTATCTTTGTAGAGTGCTTTTTGAAAGCTAAATTATTGATAAACATTACCATATAGCTATAATATGGACGGTAATATTCCAAAAATGTGTTGTTGAAGTTAATATTTTTCCGATAATCATAAAAATTATTTGGGAGCGAATTTACAATTGATTTTTTATTGTTTCGTTGATATACAAATGGATAAGACTCCATTTCTTTGTGAACGGAAAACGTAGCACTCACCAAAGTAATATCTTTTGCTTTTTCAGAGAGTTCAGGGTTGTCATTCAAAAAGGTGTTATATTCCTGCATTTTGGAATGATAAACTGAATCCATTTTTCTTTTGAAATCACTTGGAGGTAAATGACTGAAATTTTTTAAGATAGGAGTTTCTTTTTCAACATTGTTGGTCTGTAAGGTTATGAAATTGTTTACAGCCGAACTTTTTCCTGAAAACGAAACACTTTGGCTGAAATTCATTATGTTAGCAAAGACAACCAAACTATCCTGTGGTTCTAAATACACATATTGGTAGTTATCATCAATTTCAAAATGATATAGTTTAGGCTCATTGATTTTTAATTTCAACAAAACCTTTTTGTTTTTATTCAAGTATGCGGTATCAATAGGTTTGTCATCATAATACAAAACAACAAGGGAATCCTTGGCGTTTGGGAAATAGCACTTTAAAAAAGTAAAAGCCTTATCCCTATTAGTATTACAAGAAACCACAAAAATGGGGAGTAACAAAAGTAGTAATCTATTCATCATTCAATCATCTCTCTATCTATGGCACGCAAAAATAAGAAAAAGGCAATGGATAAATGTTATAAAAAAGTTAAAAACAAAACTCTGGTAAAATATTAAGAATATTTATACTTTATCAGAGTTTTTTAATACGGAAAGGGCGATTATCTATAATTTTTTATAAGATTCTTCACTAATAGAATAACATTCGGCATTGCTTTATTGGCGGCATTTAAAACTTCTTCGTGTGATACATTTGGAGAAATTTCAGGACCGCCTAAATCCGTGATTACGGAAAGTGCACATACTTCCATATCTTGATGACGAGCCACGATAGTTTCAGGCACAGTGCTCATTCCAACGGCATCTCCTCCAAGAATTCTGACCATTCCGTATTCGGCAGGAGTTTCAAATGAAGGACCTTGTAAGCCAACATAAACACCTTTCTGAACCTTAATATTGTGATTTTGAGCAATTTTCTCTAATTCAGCAATCATAGCGAGACTGTATGGTTTGCTCATATCAGGAAAACGAGCCCCAAATTCGTCTAAATTTCTGCCTCGAAGAGGGTGTTCAGGGAACATATTGATGTGGTCACGAATAATCATAATGTCACCAATCTCAAAATTCGGATTCACTCCGCCCGAAGCATTAGAAAGAATTAATCGCTTGATTCCCAGTTTGTGAAAAACGCGAATCGGAAAAGTAACTTCTTGCATTGAATAACCTTCATAAAAATGTACACGCCCTGACATCATCAAAACGTAGCGATTTTCAATTTTTCCGTAAATCAGCTTGCCAGTATGCCCTGCAACGGTTGATTTTGGGAAGTTTGGAATGTTTGAGTATTTAATTTCAGAAATCACATCAACTTCGTTTTGTAATTTACTGAGCCCTGACCCTAAAATAATCGCAAATTCAGGCGTATGCTCTGAAATATAGGATTGAATAATACGCGCAGTTTCATTTATTTTATCATAGATTACCATATAATTGAATGTTTAGATTATTTGCAAAAATACGTAAAAATAATTTCTAAAACAAATAATTAATTTTATAAAAAATAGTATTTTTGCGAAATTAATAATTATCAGAAATGAATAAATCTAAATAATTGGACAAATGCTAATGAAAAATCTCAGAATTGTGTTTATGGGTACGCCCGATTTTGCGTTAGAAAGTTTACGGCAATTGGTTGAAAATCAATATAATGTTGTAGGGGTTGTAACCATTCCAGACAAGTTTGCGGGGCGCGGACAAAAATTGCAATCTTCTCCCGTGAAAATATATGCTGAAAACCAGCAGATTCCTGTTTTGCAACCTGCAAATTTGAAAGATGAAAATTTTATAAATGCACTAAAAGAATGGCAACCTGATTTGCAGATTGTAGTGGCTTTCAGAATGTTGCCAAAAGTAGTGTGGCAATTGCCCAAATATGGAACTTTCAATCTGCACGCCTCATTATTGCCTGCTTACAGAGGTTCAGCGCCAATCAATTGGGCAATTATTAATGGCGAGACGAAAACGGGTGTAACTACTTTTTTTATTGATGAAAAAATTGATACAGGAGCAATCATTTTGCAGGCAGAAATGCCTATTTCCGAACGGGAAACAGCCGGAACGTTGCACGATAAACTGATGATAAAAGGTGCTGAATTGGTGCTTCAAACTGTAAATGAAATTGCTAACGGAAATTATGCAACACAGCAACAACCTATAAATGAATCATTTGCAGAAGCTCCGAAAATTTTCAAAGAAACTTGCAAAATCAATTGGGAAGCGAATGGTAGGTCTATTGAAAGGTTTGTCAGAGGAATGAGTCCACACCCGGCGGCTTGGGCAATTTTACGTCAAAATCAAGAGGATTTAAACATCAAAATATATGACGCTATTTTTCAGCCAGAAAATCATTCCCTTTCAGTGGGAACGATAAAGATTGAAAATAGAAAAATATATGTTGCTGTAAAAGAAGGTTTTATGTCTGTTTTAGAATTGCAAATAGCTGGAAAAAAACGGATGAAAACCAACGATTTACTAAACGGATTCTCATTTAAAGAAGATGCCGTTTTTGTGTAAGTTATTAGGGGTATCATAGAATTGCTAAAACAAACATTATTGTATAACCTGAGAAAATCTTTACTAAGGAGGGAATGATGCTTCTTTTGTTGTTTATAAAATCTGGTGGTGAAATTTTGAATTTACAAATATATTGATTATTAATAGTTTATCTGTTAAAGTAAACGTTTAAATTGAAATAAAAAGACAGAGATAGGCAAACCATTTTATTTAATCTTATAAAAATCGGCAAATGAAAAAATTTAACTTTTTATTATGAAATAAATGTTTTTTATTTTTTTACCTTTGTAACATCGAGTTAGATGAAGGAGATGTTTAAAGCAAAGAGAAAATGGTGTCGTTTATAAATTATCTTTCCATTGAAAAGAAGTATTCTGCTCATACAGTGGAGGCTTATAAGCGTGATGTAAAGTCCTTTGAAAAATTCATCAAAGGTATGTATGTCGGAGAGGACTCTTTTTGTTTAAAAAAAGTTTCTCAGTTTGAGATAAAAAAATGGATTGTTGAGTTGTCGAGGCAATCGATTGCGTTTAAGAGTATCAATAGGAAGTTGTCGGCTTTGAAAATGTATTACTCATTTTTAAAAAAGACAAATCAGATAGAGGCGAGTCCGTTTGAAAAGGAAATATTGCCTTTGAGAGTAGAGAAGAGAGTGAAACTTCCTTTTTCAGAGTTTGAAATTGAAAAAGCATTATCTTTTTTTTCAGGTAAAAATTCATTTGAGGAGATTCGTAATAAAACTATTATAGAGTTGTTTTATGCAACGGGAATGCGGCGTTCAGAGTTGATTTTGTTAAGAGTGAGTGATTTAGATTTTGTTCAAAAGCAAATCAAGGTATTAGGAAAACGCAACAAGGAGCGTTTCATTCCGATGCTTCCTGAAATGGAAGAAATTTTGAAAAAATACTTAAAGGCAAGAGAAGAGGTAGCTACTGAAAATAGTGGAGACGTCTTGTTCTTAGCTAAAAATGGCAAAAAAACGTATGCAACACTTGTGTATAGAATTGTTAAATTGTATTTTAGTGCGGTAACAACAAAAAAAGATGTTAGCCCACACGTGTTGCGGCACTCATTTGCGAGTCATTTGTTGGATAACGGTGCTGATTTAAACACAGTTAAGGAATTGTTGGGGCATTCAAGTTTAGCAGCGACGCAGGTATATACCAGTAGCAGTTTAGCTGAATTGAAAAAACAGTATCAAAAAGCACATCCCAGAGCAAATGATGAATGATATAGAGAAAAAGTAGATTGTTAAACCTTTTTAAAAAATTGATTTTATGAAAGTTCACGTACACCCAGTAGATTTTACTGTTGACCAAAAATTGGTAGATTTTATTCAAAAAAAACTAGATAAATTGGATAATTTTTATGATAGAATTATTGAAGCAGATGTTCATTTGAAGTTAGAAAACACAAGTGTAAAAGAAAATAAAATAGTTGAAATAAAAGTTCACGTGCCAGGCGAAAGTTTGGTAGTAAAAAAACAATTCAAAACATTCGAGGAAGGAATTGACAGTTCAATAACCCCCTTAGAGAGAATGTTGCTGAAACATAAAGAAAAACGTTAAAAAAAATGTAAATATATTTTTTTGTATTCAGAAAAATTATACTTTTGCCCCAACAATATAATTTTAAGAAATTAAAAACAGTATGAAAAAACACATTTTTGCTTTGGCCTCCTTAGTTTTTGTGGGAGTGCAAGCACAGGAAGAAAGTTACAACAAATGGTCAATCGATGTAAATGGAGGAATCAATAAGCCTGTTTCTGAGTTGACATCGCAGTATTCCACATCAACTCCAAATTTATGGGGGGTAAACGGAGGTGTTCGTTATATGTTTAATAACAAATTTGGTCTTCGTTTGGGAGGTGGATATGATACCTTCAAAGATGGTGATGATAGTAGAAAATTTGAATCAAATTTTTGGAATGTCAATTTGCAAGGAGTTGCTAACGTGGGCCGTGCTTTGAACTTTGAAGAGTGGACAAGTGATTTAGGGTTACTTGCTCACGCTGGGGTTGGGTATGGTCAATTGAATAGTGATGCTCTTTCAAGTGCTGATCAGGTGGCTTTTGCCGTTGTAGGTTTTACACCACAGCTTCGTATTTCTAACAGAGTTACGTTTTTAGCAGATGCTTCTGTGTATTTTAACGCAAGACAACAAAGAACTTTTGATACATATTCAGCATCAGCCAGAAGAGGAATCCAAGGAGTTAACGTAACAGGAACGATTGGTTTACAGATTGCTTTGGGTAAACACGGTAAACACGCTGATTGGCATCACGACGGAAGCCGATTTGAGAAAATTGAAGATCGTTTAGCTTCATTGGAAGGAAATATTAGTGGATTACAAGAAGAAGTTGCTAACAAACAAAACAAAATGATTGATGCAAACGGAAACAATGTTCCTGATGAAATCGAAAGCTACTTGAATGATAATTATGCTACTAAGGCTGATGTGAAAGCTTTGGCAGAAGGAAATGATATGGCTGCCGATTTAATCAAAAAAGGATACATCAATGCGTATTTTGATTTCAATTCATCAAAACCACAAGTTTCTTCAACTTGGGCGGTTGATTTCGTAGCTAAGTTCTTGAAATCTAACACAAATGCCAATATCAATATTGTTGGATTTGCTGATGAACTTGGAGGAACTAACTACAATCAAACGCTTTCAACTAAGAGAGCTGAGGCTGTTAAGAAATTATTGGTAGAATCAGGAGTTGATGCTTCAAGAATTTCTGTTGAAGGAAGAGGTGAAGATACTTCTGTGGATAAAAACTCACCAAGAGCACGTCAAATCGCACGTAAAGCCACTTTTGAGTTGAAGTAAGCAGCTAATTTACAGATAGCAAAAAAAATCCTGAGGAAATTTCTCAGGATTTTTTTATTTTGTTTTTTTACATTATTGTTTTTTGGATTTTTACATCAAAAGCACTAACTTTGGGACTTAGAAATAATTATTAAAAAAATGAACAAACCAACCTTACTTTTTTTACTATTAGTTAGCTTTATTTTTAAAGTAAATGCTCAAAAACAAGATGTTTCAATTGTTTTTGATAAACCTGCTGACTACTTCACACAAAGTCTTCCGATTGGAAACGGTCGTTTAGGAGCAATGATTTTCGGAAAAACAGATGTAGACAGAATTGTTTTGAATGAAATTTCGCTTTGGTCAGGTGGACAGCAAGACGCCGATGACAAGCAAGCCCATTCCTATTTGAAAGAAATTCAAAAATTGCTTTTTGAAGGAAAAAATTTAGAAGCACAACGCCTTTTGCAAAAACATTTTGTTGCCAATGGAAAAGGTTCTTGTCTTGGAAATGGAGCTAACTGTCACTATGGCTGCTATCAAATTTTAGGGGAATTGAAAATTGATTGGAAGTCAGATGCAGTGGCAACTCATTATAAACGTCTCCTTGATGTGGAAAAAGCATTAGCAACCACTTCCTTTGAGAAAAACGGAAACAAAATTGAACAAACTGCCTTTGCCGATTTTAAAAACGATTTAATTTGGGTTAAAATTTCGGCAGAAAAACCTTTAGATTTGGATTTGTCGCTTTTCCGTGCGAAAGAAGCATCTGTTTCATATCAAGAAAATCGAATGCTAATGCAAGGAATGCTTCCTAATGAAGACAAAAACGGAATGCAATTTGCCACCATTGCCGTTGTGGAAACAGACGGTACTTTGAAAGGTCAACAAACTCACTTGCAGGTTACTTCTGCTAAAAATATCGTCATTAAAATAAGTGCTGCTACCAATTATGATGACCAAAACGGACAACTTTCCGATGAAAATGTTGTGAAAAAAGCAGATACATATTTGTCAAAATCGCTCGAAACTTTTGAAAAATCATACGCAACAAGTGAAGCTATTTACCAGCAAATTTTTAATCGCAATCGTTGGTCTATGCCCGCCAATGCCTCTACGGAACACTTGACAACCTACCAACGCTTGGAAAAATTTCACAAAGGTGAAAGAGATGCCTTATTGCCCGTTTTGTATTACAATTTTGGGCGATATTTATTGATTTCTTCATCACGTTCAGGATTGCTTCCTGCCAATTTACAAGGTTTATGGGCAGAAGAATACCAAACACCTTGGAATGGAGATTATCACTTGAACATCAATGTGCAAATGAATTATTGGCTTGCCGAACAAACCAATTTGTCAGATTTGACAGAACCACTGCATCGATTTACTAAAAATCTGATTCCTAACGGAAAAAAAACAGCTAAAGCCTACTATGACGCCGAAGGTTGGGTGGCACACGTGATTAGCAATCCTTGGTTTTTTACCTCACCAGGAGAGGGCGCTAATTGGGGTTCAACACTCACGGGCGGAGCGTGGCTATGTGAACATATATGGGAGCATTACAAATTTACACAAGATATTGATTTTCTAAGAGAATATTACGTAGTTTTGAAAGAAGCAGCTCGTTTTTTTGAGGATATTTTAGTGAAAGACCCAAAAACGGGGTATTGGGTAACCTCCCCGTCAAATTCACCTGAAAACGCCTATATTCTTCCTGAATTGAAAGACGGAAAAAAACAAATCGGGTTTACTTGTATGGGGCCTACAATGGATATGCAAATCCTCAGAGAATTGTTTTCCAATACGTTGCAAGCCTCAATATTACTAAACGTGGATAAAGAAAAACACACTCGATGGAAAGATATTATCAAAAATACGGCTCCGAATGTCATTGGGAAAAACGGAGATTTGAACGAATGGCTGGACGATTGGGACGATGCTGAACCTACACACCGACACGTTTCGCATCTTTATGGATTATATCCGTATGACGAAATAACTCCTTGGGATACACCTAAACTTGCCCAAGCGGCCAAAAAAACATTGGAAATGCGTGGCGATGGTGGTACAGGGTGGTCGCGAGCTTGGAAAATTAATTTTTGGGCACGATTGCAAGATGGCGACCACGCTTTGACGCTCATACGCCAATTGTTAAAACCTGTTCCGTCAGAAATAACACGAGGACAAATAGGAGGAACATACGCCAATCTTTTTTGTGCACATCCACCGTTTCAAATTGATGGAAATTTCGGGGGAACAGCCGGAATTTCAGAAATGTTGTTGCAAAGCCACGGTAAAAATAATGTAATACGCATATTACCTGCATTACCTACGCATCCTGATTGGGCAGAAGGAAATATGCGTGGAATGAAAGCTCGTAACGGATTTGAAATAAGTTTCTTATGGAAAAATCACATATTGGAGCAAGCCGAAATAACTTCTTTGAATGGCAACAAATGTTATGTATTCCTTCCGGCAGGGAAAAGTGTATATCATAACAACAAACGCATTGTAAAAAAATGCAAAAAAGGAAAGATTGTTACATTTAACACGGTTGTGGGAGGTAAATATTTAATCAACTAATAGACCTTTTGAAAAGAAATATTAAACTTGTCTGAACTTTTTAAGGAGTTTAGACAAGTTTATTTATATTGACAATTTCAAATAAATTTTCTATCCTTCCTATTAAGTATTTAGTGGCGATATCTCTTAATATAATAACACTTTAAGATATTTCAATCTATGGTGTGAACGTTTTATTAGAGAGAAGAAGGAGTCTTAAATTTATTGTTTACATCGTCTCCTATTTCAAACAATTTTTCGCCTTTATATGTTTTTTTATACTCTTCGATTAATTTTATTAGTGTATTTTTTATAAACTCATTTTGTCCTTCATCGAAAACACAATACATTTCGGTATATGGTAAGTATCTTAGCATACCATATTTTATGAGACAAAGATGATGATATTCTTTATATCTATTGCCCAACTTTAAATAATAAAATAGCATTTTCAATTCGTCATTAGACATTTGCATTTTCAATGAATCTATATACTCTCTTTTGTCTAAATCTGTTAAATCTATTTGATTATCAACATATTTTATAATTCTAAGTATATATTCAAAGTATCTGTCAAACAATTTAAAAGTTTGCTCTTGTTTCTTTTTGAACACATCGTCATTATTTCTTATTTCATCATTAACTTGTATAAAAACATCTATTCCTTTTATTTTATTTATTGATCCAAAAGATTGAAATTTAAGTTCAACATCAACTAACATATTTTTATATTGATTAAGCATTTCGTAAAATCTTTTCTCAAATTGCTGAATTTTGAACTGCTTTCTTATCATATCATTTGCTCTGTACTGAGCATAAAATGCTAAACCCATTACGATAACAGCAGCAATACTTATAAAAGGGTTCATTATTCCTCCAATGGTATCCCCAATTACTCCTGTATTTTCATCAAAATATATGGAAGATGAATATTGAGTGAACAATGTAGGGGCATATATAGAGAACAGAATTAGTAATAAAGCAACTAAAAGCAAAATTACTGTTAAATTATCAATTTTATGTCTCCTACTTTCCCAAAGTACAACTCCCAAAACTCCTCCAATAAAAACCCCAATCAATACATACAGTATTTCCATATTTTTTTATTTTTCCACAAAAGAAAAAAAATCTGTGCCTTTTGTGGTAAAATTATTTTCTAAGTTCCATTTCCAACCCCAATTCATCAGCGTATTTGCCAATAATATAAATTCATTTTTACTTCGCAAACTCGGTTGCCACAATCTTATAAAGTTTGTCCGATAGGCGTACTCTAAAATCGGTTTTGATAGTGCACGAATCGCCTTTGGTGGCAGAAGTAGCTTTTACGTCATTGACCATCATTTCGGTGAGTTCCAACTCTTGTACGCCCGTAGTAGGCCCCGTAATGAGGAGTTTATCCCCGATTTTGATGTCAAAGGCTTCAATTTGAAACTCGGCAATGCCCGTTTTCGGGAAAAAATGCTTTCCTTGCCCGACGTACACCTTTTTTTGCGTCGCATTCGAACCAGGGTTCTCGCTCCATTCACCTAATTTTTGTCCTAAATAATATCCGCTCCAAAAGCCTCTGTTATAGACCGTTGCAAGGGCTTCCATCCATTTTTCAACCTTTTCTTTGGAGTATGTTCCTTCGTAATAACTATCGATTGCCTCGCGGTAAGTTTTGATGACCGTCGCCACGTATTCGGGAGCGCGTCCGCGTCCTTCAATTTTCAACACTTTCGCCCCAGCGTCAATCACTTGGTCAAGAAAATCAATCGTACACAAGTCTTTGGGCGACATCATATATTCGTTATCAATTTCGATTTCAAAACCGCTTTCTTGGTCGATAACGGTGTATTTTTTCCGACAATTTTGCTTGCAAGCCCCTCTGTTTGCCGATGAATTGTGCGAATGCAAGCTCAAATAACATTTGCCCGAAACTGCCATACACAACGCTCCGTGTCCGAAGATTTCAATCTCAACCAAATTCCCCGAAGGTCCTTTAATTTGTTCGCGTTCGATTTGTTCGGCAATTTTTTTCACTTGTCGCAAACTCAGCTCGCGGCTCATTACCATTGTATCGGCAAAAAGCGAGTAGAATCGCACCGTTTCGATGTTCGTAATGTTGATTTGCGTGGAAATATGCACCTCCATACCAATTTGCCGAGCGTAAGCAATCACCGCCTGATCCATCGCGATAACGGCTGTCAAATTCGCTTTTTTGGCAGCATCGAGTAGGGTTTTTATGATGGAAAGGTCGTGGTCATAAATAATGGTGTTCAGTGTCAGATAGGTTCGTATGTTTTTTGGGTGGCAACGCCTTGCGATTTCGTCTAAATCGTCAATAGTGAAGTTAATGCTCGCTCGTGCACGCATATTGAGTTGGTCAACGCCAAAATATACAGAATCAGCTCCGTTGTCAATGGCAGCTTGCAATGATTCAAAGTTTCCGGCAGGCGCCATAAGCTCTATTTTTCCTGAATTTGTCATAATATGATTGAAAGTTAGTGGGTGCAAAGATAAAAATTTTTGTTTATATAAATTTTTTCTTACATTTGATTTTTAAAATCAGATTATGAAACAGTTACTATTTTTATTGTCGGTGAGTTTTTGTTGGAGTATGCAAGCTCAAATTCTTGCGGAAAAAAATCCGTCGGACTTCATCAAAACGATTGTTTTCAAAACTTCGGAAGATGATAAGAACCAATTTCCGCTGGTGCGTGTCAATCAGTCTTTCACCTTGCAATTTGATGATTTGAGTGGCAATGAGGAAACTTATTATTATAAAATAACGCATTGCAATGCCGATTGGTCTCCTTCACAACTGCTTAAAAGTGAATATGTTCGCGGAATGGACGAGCAGCCGATACGTCCCGAAAGTAATTCGTATGCCACTTTGCAGCCTTATTCGCATTATAGCCTGACTTTGCCCAATGAATTGACGAAAGTTACGCTCACGGGGAATTATATGCTTTCGATTGTGGATAGTTACGGAGTTGAGGTTTTTTCTCGCAGATTTGTTGTTTACAATCCGTTGGTAAACATTCAAGCCGAAGTGAAACGCGCGCGTGATTTGCAGTATTTTGACACAAAACAAGTGGTTCAATTCTCTGTAAAAGAACGTGATATACGTTTGCAAGACCCTAAAAGCAATGTGAAAGTGGCTATTTTGCAAAATTACCGTTGGGATAATGCCATTACGGATTTAAAACCGCAATACACAATGGGTAATGAATTGATTTACAGATATGACATTGAAAGTTCTTTTTGGGGAGGAAATGAATTTTTTAATTTCGACACGAAAGACTTGCGGATTGCTTCGGCAGGAGTTTTACGAATTGAACAAAATAAGTTGTTTGAGCATTATTTATATCCGAATATAAGTCGGGCACTCCGTGTTTACACGTATTTTCCGGACATTAACGGTGATTTTTTAGTAAATACAGTAAACGGACAAAATTCAGCCAACGAATCGGATTATGTTTGGGTACATTTTGCTTTGGAACCACAGTCGAACTATGTGTCAAAAGAGGTGTATGTTTACGGAAAATTCTCAAATTACCAAATTTCAGACGAATATAGGCTTCTTTATGATGAAAAAACGGGACTTTTTCACGGAAAAGTATTGCTAAAACAAGGTTTTTACAATTATAATTTTGCAACAAAAGATAAAAATTCGGTAAATTTCGACGAAATTGGCGGAAATTTCCAACAAACCGAGAATAATTACGTAATATTGGTGTACTACCGAGCTCCGGGAGCTTTGTATGATGAGGTTGTTGGGGTAGGAGGTGCCAGTGGAGCAGATATTTCCAGATAAATTTAGCACAGAAGCGAAAGAAGAAAGAAAAAAACGATTTTTTGTAACATTTTCTGTTTTTGTTCGTCTTTATGTAAAATTTCATTTTATCTTTTTTAATTGGTACAAACATAAAGAGGTTGCTCAAATGAAGCAACCTCTTATTTTTTATTGTAAGTTTAATTAATTTTCTTTATTTAACAGCCGTCGTGCAGCGTCAGATGCGGCAATCAGCCCTCCTGCCGACATAATGATGTCTTTCAAAACCAAGCGTCCAGCCCCTGAAAGATACGGAAAACCGTGCTGTGGAGTAGGCATATCTCCTCCCAAATTAGGGACATATACTTCGGGGGTAGTGATTAAAAATGAGAGAGTTACGATAGACATTCCGAAAGTTAGCAATCCGCCAATCAGTCCGATTTTAGGCGACCAAATTCCTAAAAGCGTCAGTAATCCGATAAGGCAAATCACTGCACCCAATCCGTAAGAGAAAACGTATGTTCCGTTTTGTTTGTGCCATTCAATGTTTTTGGCAACCATTTTTCCTTCTGGATTTTTGTGAAGCGTGTACTCGGCAACGGTTTCACCTTTGTCGTTTGTGGCTGTTTTTCCCGTATTGTTATAGAAAAAACTCATAAACGGGCTGTTAATCACAAACGGAACGATGCCATCAGCCTCATATTGATACACTTTCAAGCCTCCTATCCAAGCCATTACAATAAAAATCGCAACACGGATATAGTTCACAAAAGAAGCCTGACTGTTTGCTAAAAATGTAAGTAAATTTTTCATTATTGTTGATTTTTAGAATGTTATATAATTTTTAAGCGTATGATTTTGTTTTGCAAAAGTAGTTTCATTCAACCCATAACTCAATGGACAAAAAGGGATATTTCATAGATTATTTTGCGACGATTGAAATTCCAACAGTTTCTCTGAAAAATTTAGGAGATTTTCCTACTGATTTTTTGAAAAATCGGCTGAAATAAAACTCGTCTTTGAAATTCATATCAAAAGCAATTTCTTTGACAGATTTGTACGTCAGGTGCAGTTGTTTTTTTGCTTCTAAAATTACGCGTTCTTGGATTAATTTTGTGGGTGATTTTCCTAATAACTGTTTGATTTTCTTGCTGAAAGTATCTTTCGGAAGGCACGCTTGTTCGGCATAAAATTGCACACTTCGTTGGGTCAGAAAATGAGTTTCTAACAACTTTTGAAAGTTTGCAACTAAATTATGTTCGGTGTTGGGTGCTGTTTTTTCTAAAATAAGGCTTTTTTCTTTGCTCGAAAGTGCCAAAATAAGTTGTAAGTAGGAGCGAAGTACCGCTTCTGAATATGCCGTTTCGGAGAATGTTTCACTTTCAATACGGCGAAAAATGTTCAAAATGTCGGCAAAACATTCATCAGACACCTCAATGTGAGGTTGCAAGAATATGTTGTTGAATAACAATCCGTTGCAGGCAACTTCCTTTTTGTGATATTCAATGCAATAGAAATCACCGTGAAATTGCAACAGATTTATTTCATTCATCGTTCCGTTATTTTTTTGAAAATTTTGAAAAGGGGAGAGAAATAACAATGTGTTTTTATTGTGCGTATATTCCACAAAATCAACTAAAAAAGTCCCATTTCCGCGAAAAGCAAAGATGCAATAGTTTTCAACGCTGAAATTTTGAACAACTTGCTCATTGTTGAGTTTTTTTATAGAAATCGACATTGTTTTCACTTTTGAAGATATGAAGCAAAAGTAAATGTTTTTTAGATTTTTTACAAAAGATTGATATTAAAATATTTTCCATATCTTTGTACGTTGGATATTCTCTAAAATCGTTTTTCTAATAAAAATCCAACTAAATTTATATGTATTTAATTATCAGTGATTTATTTGTTTTTGTAAGAGTATAAGGTAATGATTTGGTAACGGAACTCATTTCATTAATTTTACTTGTTTTGCGTTGTAACTCTGTGATGCAAAGGTACGAACTATTTACAAATTGGCAAAAAATTTTTACCTTTGCCCTGTGAAAGGGGTGCGGTTACAGGTAGTGATTTTAAATCACTACCTGTAACCGCACCCCTTTCAACAAGGTCAATTGTAAGGTAGTATCAGTAAAAAAACATACCAAACATCATCAAAAATTACTCTTTATCCATATATTCTTCCAATGCTATTTTAAGTTTGTCTAAAAAAGTGGTGCGTGACTTACCTCTTGTTTTCATTCGATGAAAAGCGTGATGAGTATCTTTTAATTCGATGTTGAATATTTTACTAAAAACTGCTACAATTTTATTGATACTCATTTTTCCACTTGAAATAGCTTTGACTTGCTGTAAAGCATATACCAATTCAATCAAATCATTTTTAGTGGCTGTCCATTCTAAATTTGTATTGATTCCCCCAGCATTATTTTCTATTTCTTCTATACGATTGGTAAGATACTCGTTTAGTTGTTTTTTACATAGGATTTGAGCCACTAAAAAGTCATAGTAGGTAGAAAAATCTGTATCAAAATTCAGCCTATTTTCAGGTAAAATTTCTGTGGCAATATCTACCTGATACCTCACAAAATACTTCGCATCCCACTGATGATTTTCCGATAGATAATAGTTATAAAAGGGTTCTTCTTGTAGTGATTTTTTTAATTTTTGTTCCATAGTCTTTTCTTGCTCAACTAAAAAACTTTTGTGATTAGAGTTGTGTTTAGGTAAAAAAGAAAGTGATTTTTCCCAAAGATGTATTTGCCTATAAAACAATAATTTTCCCTGTATAATAGGTTTTATATCTCGGAAAAAGGAAATTTCTTCACTCTGTGATTCAAAACCATTTGTTAGAATATAGGTTTTCATCTCTTTGAGCATATTACTCAATACGGACATCATTTGTAATGATTCCTTTATACAATTCTCAGGCAAAAAAGTTACCTTTTGTTCCTCTTGTTCTATTTTCAAGAGAAACTCATTAAAATATGTATTCATATCTACTAAACTTTGATTTCTCTATGAAATTTTTGATTTGCTCAAAATTAAATCAACAACAACAACTCTCCTAACAATGTGAAAACTACACTATTTTGCCCATATAAATTCATTGGCTTTTTCTTATTTTCAATTTAATAATGGTTTATAAAAATATGTATATGTAGTTGAATTTCAGAATAATAAGTAAATTTCATAAGATGTATAAAAAACATTTGTCAATGGGTTATGCTTGGCTAATTTATGTATAGGCTTTTAGGAACTTTGCCCCATCATTTTAAAACTCATTGCCTTATGAATTTCATCACTTTGGAGGAATCGGTTTGGAGGGCTGTATTGGAGCAGCTGCAAAGTATCCGCAAACACATAGAAAAAGACCGCTCGGATTGGGACGCATTGTGGCTCAATCAACACGAGGTTTGTCAGTATTTGCACCTTAGCGAAAAGACTTTATGGCGAATGCGTAAAAACCACCAAATCACCTATTCCAAAATCTATGGTCAGTATTTTTATTCGCTAGGAAGCATTCAAAAATTGTTGGATGCTAATGTGGTCAAATCCACCGATGCGTATGTACAAGAACTCACCGAAAAAGCCAAAAGTTATGTTGAAAAAGCAAGACATTTTAGATAAAACCAATGGCGGACTGGAAGTGTTTCGGTATTATTTGAGGGGCGATTGGCAGGTGGGAAAAAATTTCAAAAATCTGCTGTATGACGATAAAAACGCTTCGTGCAATATCTACAAAGATGAAAAACATAACTGCTACAAAATGAAGGATTTTGGGAATGAAATGTTTGGTGGGGATTGTTTTTTCTTGGTGGGTTTTCTTCATCATTTGGATTGCAAAAAAAACATCAGATTTTGTAGAAATTTTAAAGATAATCAATCGAGATTTGGGTCTGGGTTTGGAAGAAAAAACGAGTTTTTCAAAGGCTACACTCCCTAATAAAAATGCAGAAAAAACTGAAAATGAGCTATATACTGATAAAAAATCCGAAGAAAACACCTATGAGTTTGAGGTAAAAAATTTCACCGAAAAAGAATTGGCTTTTTGGGTAAAATCGGGTATAACAATTTCAGTATTAAAAAGTTATCAAGTGGTTTCTTTGCGAAAATTTTCAAGTGTCAATAAAAAAGGAAAGCCCTACACCTTGTATTCCACCGAAAGCGAACCGATGTTTGGCTATGTATTTAAAAATCATCTGAAAGTGTATCGCCCCTTTTCCAAAATTCGGTTTTTGTATGGTGGCGAGGTTTTGGATTATTGTTTTGGCTTGGAAAAATTGCCTTTACAGGGCGATGTATTGTTTATCACTTCGGGGGAAAAAGATGTGTTGAGCCTTGCAGCACACGGATTTTATGCGATTTGTTTCAATAGCGAAACCGCCCATATTCCCAAAGAAATTATCAAAACACTCAAACCTCGATTTCAGTATTTAGTGATTTTGTTTGATGTGGACGAAACGGGCAAAAAAGCATCAGAGCGACAAAAGGAGCATTTGAAAGAATTTGGGGTATTGTCGCTTGTTTTACCACTTTCAGGAGGCAAAAAAGACAAGGATATTTCGGATTATTTTCAGAAGGGATTTTCCGCCCAAGATTTTCGCAAACTTTTTGCTCAATTGCTTGAAAATGAATCTCAATCAACTTTATCCTTATTAAAAACCTGTGAAATAGATTGGAAAAATCCGCCTAAAAAACAGCAAACGCTCATTACCATTGAGGGCATTCCCATTGGAGTTCAGAGCAGTTTGGTGGGCATTACAGGAGGCGAAGGCACTGGCAAAAGCCATTTTGTAGCGGCATTGTTGGCGGGAGCTATAAGGCAATCGGAATCCATAGAAATAGATACTTTGGGAACGCAAATAAGTGCTTGTCCTACCGAAAAAGTGGTATTGTTTTTTGACACGGAACAATCGCAAGACCAGTTGTATCAAAACATTGAAAAACTGCTCAAACGAGCCCAGCTTTCTACAATGCCTTCCCAACTTAAAGCCTATTGTCTAACGCAAGTGGCTCGTAAAGAACGCTTTATGCTCATTCGCAAGTGTTTGGAAATGTACCATTTTCGGTATGCGGGTATTCATTTGGTGGTCATCGATGGAATAGCGGATTTAGTGGGAGCAGTCAATAACGAAACCGAAAGCATTGAAATTATAGAGGAATTATACGCTTTGGCGGGAATGTATCAGACTTGTATGGTCTGTGTGCTACATCTCACCCCAAGCGGACTTAAAATTCGGGGGCATTTGGGTTCGGAGTTGCAACGCAAGGCTTCGGCGGTTCTCTCCATTGAAAAGGATAAAAACGGAGCCATATCCGTTGTAAAACCGCTGAAAGTGCGTAGTGGCAATTTTTCTAAAATTCCGCAAATACTTTTTCAGTGGGATGATACTTTGGGAATGCACCGCTATTTGGGAGAGCGAAAAAATACGACTGAAAATAAGGATAAAACCACCGCTTTGGCAACGCTCATTTCGCCATTGTTTAAGCAAAAAACTTCGTGGTGTTTTTCGGATTTATGTAGAGAAATTCAAGAAATAACAGGCGTTACCGAGCGAACCGCCAAAACCTACATTCACAATCTCAAAGAAAAAGAAATTTTGGTCAGCCCCCCTGAAAAACCTAAACAATTAGAAATGGGAAAACGATTAAAGGAGTTGTTAGGAGATGAGGGGGTTAGGAGATGAGGAAGCATCAATTTTTTAATAAGGATAAAAATTTATAAAAAAATAAAAATATGGAACTTGAAAAACAGGAATTTATCGCTTGGATGGAGCGAATAATGGATCGATTTGATTTGGTAATGGAAGCGATTTCAAAGTCGGATAGTCGCCGCAATATGCTTGATGGAGAGGAATTGTTGGACAACCAAGATTTGATGCTGACTTTTAAGATTTCAGCTAGGTCATTGCAACGCTATCGCTCTGATGGCAAACTGCCATATTACACCATTTCTGGGAAAATCTACTACAAACGCTCTGATGTACATCAGTTTATCCGTGAGTATTTCAGTATGCCCGTATCGGTGCGTAATGCCAAAAAATGAATAAGCCCTGTTGCCTTATTGTAATTTTACCCTTGAAATAAATGTAAAAAACAATGGAACCGACATTACAATCACAAGGTAATATTCCCGTGCAGGAAGAACTTTCGGATATATTGCTGGTTTTTGATAAGGAAGAAAAACAGCTCAAAGCCGTTAAGGGACTTGATAAAGAAGGAGAACTGCAAACTTTGCCACCTGATAAAGCCCATCAGCAGGAGTTTATGCGGGTCGATGCACAAGGAAATATGCTATCCAACTTTTTTAGCAATTTTCTGCGACAGGCGAAAAATCCTACTCGCTTTTCATTTTTTAAAATTCCGATTGAAAAATCGTTGGAAATCACCCAAAAACTACAAAATCATTTGGCGAATCTCAACGAAAAAGGCAAAGAATATTTAAAGAAATACGAAGTTGCCCCAGAGCAATATTTGAAAAATAATCAACATCAAGATAAAAATCAACAACAAAAAGAAAACGCTATGGAAGTAAAAAACACGCCCGTTCAAGAGCCTTCAAAAGAGGTAAAACAAGAAAACTTACAAGCTGCTCAAACCCCTTCTAATGAAAATTCAGAGCAACAGAACGAACCTAAATACAAAGTGGAAGATGTGGATTGGCAAACACTTAACAATTTGGGTATCAGCAAGGAGTCTTTGGAAAAACGCAATTTGTTAGAGCCTTTGCTGAAAGGTTTTAAAACCAATGAGCTTGTGTCGGTGAGCTTTAATTTAGGCAGTGTGGTAACGCGTTTTGATGCCCGTTTGTCTTTGCAACAAAACAACGAAGGCAAGGTAGCGGTCGCTATTCACGGCATTCGCAAAGAACCGCAGTTGCAATATCCTTTTTTTGGGCACGAGTTTTCCGATGAGGACAAGAAAAACCTACTAACCACGGGTAATATGGGACGCGTGGTGGAACTGACTAACACGAAAACCCAAGAGAAAATTCCGTCGATTATTAGTGTAGACAGACTCACCAACGAACTGATAGCTTTACGAGTAGAACACATCAAAATCCCCGACGAAATCAAAGGTATAAAACTCAGTGAAGAACAAAAACAGACCTTAAAAGAGGGAAAACCACTTTTTTTAGAAGGAATGCAATCTAAAAAAGGAGAACCTTTTAATGCCAATGTACAGTTCAATGCCGATAAACGCTATGTAGAATTCTTGTTTGACGAAAATCTTTCTCAAAAAGCTACTCAATCACAAAAGCTCGCCGAAGCCCCCAAAGAAATCCGCGGGGTACAGCTTTCGCAGGAACAACACCAACAACTCTCCGAAGGGAAACCTGTGTACTTGGAAGGTTTACAAAGCAAAAATGGAAAAACATATAACGGGTATTTTACCTTTAATCAAGAAAAAGGAAAGGTAGAAATGAGTTTTAAAAACCCTGATAAAAAGGACATTTCTAATGATTTACAAACTCCTAAAAAGGAGCAAAAGCAAGCGAGCGAAAAAACACAAAAAGCCGAAAAAGCACAAAAACAGGAAACCCCTAAACAGAAAACAGCTAAATCCAAAGGACGTAAAATGTAAATCCTCCCCTTCTCTGCGAAGGAGAGGGTGTAAAAAGACAAAAAGTTATGAGAGTAATCATTGCAGAAAAACCCAGCGTAGGTAGAGAAATAGCTTCTTTATTAGGAGCTACCGAAAAGAAAGATGGTTATCAAGAAGGTAACGGTTTTGTGGTTACGTGGGGTTATGGACATTTGGTACAGTTGGCTCTACCCGAAGAATATGGTTGTCAAGGGTTTCAAAGGGAACATTTGCCCATACTGCCCGAGCCTTTTGTATTAGTTCCCAAACAAATTCCGACCGAAAAAGGATACAGAGCCGACCCGATGGCATTAAAACAACTTAAAGTCATTGATAAATTATTTAAGCAATGCGATGCCATCATTGTGGCTACCGATGCAGGACGAGAGGGTGAACTTATTTTTCGGTATATTTATCACTATCTGAACTGTCAAAAACCCTTTGAGCGACTATGGATAAGCTCTTTGACAGAAAAAGCTATCAAAATGGGGTTTACACAATTAAAACCGGGAAGTGATTTTGATTTGTTGTATCAAGCGGCTCAAAAACGCAGTGAAGCGGATTGGTTAGTGGGGATTAACGCTACACAAGCCCTAAGCATTGCTGTGGGTGAAGGGGTTTATTCATTGGGAAGAGTACAAACGCCTACTTTGGCAATGGTCTGTAAACGCTATTTAGAACATACGAACTTTGCCAAAAAGCCTTTCTTTCAGCTTAAACTCAAACATCAAAAGGAACACACTGAGTTTTTTAGCTTTTCCGAGTCTATTGCCGATAAAAAAGAAGCCGAGACCCTGCAAAGACACATAGAGAAAAATCCTATTGCCGAAGTGGTTTGGGTGGAAAATGAAACACTCAAAGAACAACCGCCTTTATTGTATGATTTAACAGGATTGCAGAAAGAAGCCAATAAAAAATATGGTTTTTCAGCCGATGAAACTCTGCAAATTGCCCAAAGTCTGTATGAGCAAAAATACATCACCTACCCGAGAACGGGAAGCAAATACATCTCGGAAGATGTGTGGGCAGAAATCCCTTCGCTTATTCGTCTGTTACAGGAAAATGAAGCCTTTTCTAAAAGTGCTAAACTTTTGAAAATCACGGCACTGAACAAACGAATAGTCAATGATGTAAAAGTAACCGACCACCACGGACTTTTAATTACGGAGCGATTTGCAATAAATCTTTCCGCCAAAGAACAAACCATTTACAAGATGATAGCCACTCGACTTTTGGAAGCCGTTTCAGAGCCTTGTATTAAGGAGGTGCAAAAAGTTGTATTGGAAGTGTTTCACAAGGAATTTTTGCTTAAAGGCACACAAATTATTCAAATGGGTTGGCGAGGTATCAGCGGATTTTTATCCGAACCCAACAAGGACGAAGCCGAAGACATTGTGGCACTGCCGTCCTTACCCAAAGGTACAATTTTAAAGATAAAATCCGTAGAAATGTTGTCCAAAACCACCCAACCACCTGCCCTTTACACCGAAGCGAGATTGCTATCGGCAATGGAATCAGCAGGAAAAGAATTGGAAAACCAAGAACAACGCCAACTCTTGCAAGGTTCAGGTATCGGAACGCCTGCCACCCGAGCCTCCATTATTGAAACGCTACTCAAACGCCATTACATCGAGCGGAAACAAAAATCCCTTATTCCCACCGAAAAAGGAATGCAGGTATATGAGTGGGTCAAAGACCATCACATTGCCAATGTTTCCTTAACGGGAGCGTGGGAGGAAGATTTACAAAAGATAGAACAGGGCGAAAAATCGCCAACGGAGTTTTTACAAGCGATGAAAACCTACACCCGAGAGTTGACCCAAGCCCTGTTAAATCTGGATATTCCACCAAAAAAGCATTGGCAACTATGTTGCCCCCAATGTCAACAACAAACGCTGAAAATCTTTGAAAAAGTGGTCAAATGCCCTGATGAAAATTGTAATTGGATATTTTTCAGGAATATATGTGGAAAAATCATTGATGAGCCAACGCTTAAAACTTTGCTTGAAACCCGAAAAAGTCCGCTTATCAAAGGACTGAAAAGCAAATCAGGCAATACCTTTGATGCTTATCTTGTTTTGAATGAAAATGCTGAAATAGATTTTGAATTTCCGCCGAAAAAGAAAAAATAGGAGTCTATAAAACGAAAACAAAAATTAAATGTACCAAGAAAAATTTTTCACGGTGGTACGCTCTGATTTAAGCATTTTTGAAAAAAAATTTGTTAATAGTTTTTGTCAATTCAAAAAATGTGTATACCTTTGTTATATCGGTGTTTATCGCCGTTATAAATTATATTTGTAAATTATGACACTTAATAAAGACAGACGCAAACATTTGGAAAAAACGCTTCCCGAAGGTATTGTAGTGACTCGTAAATGGCTTGAAAGTAGCTTGCATTTACATAAACACGCCATTGATAATTTGGTAAAAAGCGAGTATTTGAAGAGCATTCATAAGGGGTATTATGTTCGAGGAGTTTTTATACACAGCTGGCAAGCGGTAGTATATTCCCTGCAACAAACGATGTCAGACGATTTTATGGTGGGAGGAATGAGTGCCTTGTCATTACAGGGATTTTTAACGACCGAGCCAACGAGATTAACTCTTGTAGAACTCTACGGGAAGGCAAAGTTACCGAGTTGGTTAGAAGCCATTGGCGTACAAGGGCGTTTTGTAAAATACGCTTCAAAGACATTTTTTTCAGAATTTACCCCTGATACATCGGCAAGGCTTACCACTTTATTTTTATGGCGAGAGGAATTGTCTCCGCTTAAAATTTCGTGTAAGGAAAAAGCCTTTTTGGAATTTTTAGGGCAGGTATCTGATGAATTTTCATTTGAACAGGCTGTTGCTATATTTCAAAAAATCAATGGTTTTGAAAGCGAAAAATGGCAAATATTGTTAGAAAAATGCTTGAATATCAAAATAAAGCGTTTGGCTTTATGGTTAATACACCAATATCAACCCGCTTGGCTTATAGATTTAGACCTTTCAAAGGTGTATTTAGGCAGTGGCAACCGAATGGTTATAAAAAATGGACGCTTAGACCCTACCTACAAAATAACCATTCCCAAAGCAGAAAAATGATAAAATTTAAGATACTCAAAGAGTTAAAAATCAAAAAGTTAAAAAATATAAAAATATAAAAATAATGAATACCTTAAATGAACAATCAACCTTGTCGTACTACGAGTTACGGCTTCGAGAAGTTTTAAAAACAAGTTTTCCTAACTTGATACATAATACGACTTTTATTAAAGAGCGGAGCAATTTGGCTACACAGGCGTATGAAACGGCTTTTGTGTCAGGATTGTCTGTTCCGCAATGTAACGAAATCGCCAATGGAGTGCTGATGGAGGGTTTGCATTTTTCGCCTTTTTCAATGGTTTTTGAAATCGTATGCGATGAATTTCAAAATGAACTTTCCGAAGAAGAATTATATCCTTTTGCTTTAAAAATGCTTGAAGAAACCGCTCCGTTTTTTCAAAAATATGAACTTACGGAAGATTTTGAGGATTCACCCGAATATCAAAACCTTTACACGGAACTTGTGGGAGCTATTCAAATTTGGATAGAGGAAAATGGCATTTCTTAAAAAACTCCATTTGGGGCGAAATATCCGAGCCTTGGAGGTGGCTTTTGCCTTAGATAAAGAAAAGCGAAGTGCCACCCCACAGGAGCGGGAAATATTGCAACAATATGCAGGATTTGGCGGACTTAAATTCGTTTTAAATCCTGCAAAAAATGAAGAAGACAAAAAATATTGGTCAAAAACCGACTTGCCTTATTTTGAATACACCCAAACCCTGTGGCAACTTATCCGTAAAAATAGTGCCGATGAAAGACAATTCCGACAATACGAACAAAGTCTTAAAAATTCGGTGCTAACGGCGTTTTACACCCCCGAGAAAATTACCGATGCCCTTGCCCAAGTATTTTTGGAAAATAACATACAGCCACAAAAGATGTTAGACCCTTCGGCAGGGGTGGGTAATTTTATGGCTTCTTTTCAACATCAACATCCTCAACTTTCGGTAACAGCTTTTGAAAAAGATATTTTAACAGGGAAAATTCTCTCGCATTTATACTCTAACGAAAGTATTCATATTGAGGGATTTGAGCAGATTGAAAAACACGCTAAAAGTGGCTTTGATGTGGTCAGTAGTAACATTCCTTTTTCGGATACAGCGGTGTTTGATTTGTCGTATTCCCGCAGTGAAAATCCTGCCAAAGTACAAGCGGTACGCCGTGTACATACCTATTTCTTTTTAAAGGGATTGGATATGTTAAAAGAGGGCGGAATGTTGGCATTTATCACCTCGCAGGGAATTTTGGACAGCCCACAAAATGAAATCATTCGCCGAGAAATGCTCTCCAACGCCCGATTGGTATCGGCTTTGCGGTTGCCCAATAATCTTTTCAGCGATCATGCAGGAACAGAGGCAGGAAGCGATTTGATTGTCCTGCAAAAAGATAGTCAGCGGGGCGAACTTTCCCAAATAGAACAGCAATTTTTGGTGAGTTCTGCTGAAAATAATCCACATCAAATCATTCAAAATCAGCTATTTTTAGACAAAAATAGAATTATCTACACCCACGAAAAATTAGGCACGAATCTCTACGGACAACCTGCGATGATTTACACCCACGAGCAAGGTGTAGAAGGTATTGCTACGGAAATGAAACAGCGATTGCTGGGGGATTTTCAAAAGCATTATCAAAAACAGGAACAAAGGAGATTAGAAAGTTTAGGAGAAATAGAAAATGTAAGGGAAACAGAAAAATTAGAAAAAACAGAAAATCAGCAAAAAGAAGAAAAAGAAAAAATCCAAGAAAATCCTGCTTACATAGAAATAGAAAGCAAATTAAATACATTGCAAGTGGCTGATACTCAGCCTGTGGTGTATGAATCCAAAATGAATGCTCCTGATTTTGAACCTTTTTCAACTGCTCAAAAATCAAATGTTAATTCTATAAAACAACAAAATATACAACTGAGTTTATTTGATTTTTTACCCAATGAAAATGCAGCGGGTAATACTGCTTACCGCCTTTTTCCGTCCAAAATTAATGCAGCTGAAACATCGGCATCTACAACTAAAAAAACAACCAAAAAATCCGCGACCAAAAAGTCTTCATCTAAAAATAAAACAACGCAAAAAATAGATTTATTTTCGTTTTCGTATGAAACTTCAACACAAAAAGCAAATGAGAAAAAACCGCCGATTCTTGAAACTTTGATAGAAAATCCCCAGCCTTTTGAAGGGGTGTTTTTATCGCATTTTAAAGAAGATACTTTGGTGGAGCAAAAACAAACCATCGGTTACTTAAAAGAAGTGGCACCAAAGCAACAAAAAGCGATTTTTGTTCCTTTGCCGTTGGCTTCGTATGAAAGGCAAAAAACAAGAGAATACATCGCTCTTCGCGATGCGTATTTGCAATTATACCACAAAGAAGCCACCACTTATGAACCACAACCTGAATTGCGACAAAATCTCAATACGCTTTACGATGCTTTTGTAAAAAAATACGGACATCTGAACACGGCTTCCAATATCAAGCTGATTAAAACCGATGCTTCGGGAGCAGAAATTCCTTATTTGGAACACTCTCAAAATGGGGTATATCACAAGGCAGATATTTTTATAAAACCCGTTGTATTTTCACAGAAAAGCATTGAAAATTGCTCTCCCGAAGAAGCTCTTTCGGCTTGTTTGAGCGAACTTGGAAAAGTAGATTTTTCTTTTTTGGAAAAAGCCACAGGACAATCCACCCACGAGCTTAAAGAAGTTTTAAAAGAAGAACTTTTTTTCAATCCCATTGAAAATTCCTATGAAATTGGGCAAAAATGGCTTTCGGGCAATGTAATTGAAAAAATCAATATTTTACATCATTTTTTAAGCGAAAATGCTCAACTTACAAATAATCCCGAAGTCATTCATTCGCTGGAATCCTTACAAAAAGTGGTTCCTACGCCGATTGCTTTTGAAGAATTGGATTTTAATCTGGGGGAAAGGTGGATTTCTCCGCAGATTTACAGCCGTTTTGCTTCGGATTTGTTTGATACCGATGTCCAAGTGAATTATTTGTCGCAAACCGATGATTTTTCGGTGGAATGTACGCAAAAAAATATGCAGATTTGGGAAAAATACGCCTTCAAATCCCAAAGCCGAACCTATGACGGCATTTCCTTGTTTAAGTATGGACTGCTCAATACCTGTCCCGATATTACCAAAACAGTAACTATTGATGACAGGGAAATCAAAATGCGGGATATGGAAGCCATACAAATGGCCAATGCCAAGATAGATGAAATTCGCAATGCCTTTCCACAATGGCTTAACCAGCAATCCCAAGCCTTTAAAGAGGAACTTGCCAAAAAATACAACGATATGTTCAATTGTTTTGTCCGACCTACTTACGATGGAAGATTTCAAGATTTCCCAGGTTTGGACAAACAGGCTTTGGGCATTGAGGATTTGTATCCGAGTCAAAAAGATGCGATATGGATGATAAAAATGAACGGCGGAGCGATTTGCGACCACGAGGTCGGAGCAGGAAAAACGCTGATTATGTGCTGTGCCGCCCAAGAAATGAAGCGTTTGGGACTCGCTCACAAACCGATGATTATTGGGCTCAAAGCCAATGTACACGAAATTGCTGAAACCTACCGCCGTGCCTATCCCTTTGCCAAAATCTTATACCCAGGCAAGGAAGATTTTACCCCCAGCAAACGCCAACGCATTTTTGGAGATATTAAAAACAACGATTGGGATTGTGTGATTCTCACTCACGACCAATTTAAGATGATTCCGCAATCTCCTGAAATTCAAGAACAAATCCTTCAACAGGAATTGGACGATGTAGAGGAAAATCTTTGGATATTGGAAAACGAGGGCAAAGACATTTCTCGTGCAATGATTAAAGGAATGTACAAACGCAAGGAAAACTTGGAGGTTAAACTTGCCACTCTTCGGCACGATATTAACACCCGAACCGATAACACCGTAGATTTTAAGATGATGGGCATTGACCACCTACTCGTTGATGAAAGCCATAAGTTTAAAAACCTGCTATTTAACACCCGCCACGACCGCGTGGCAGGATTGGGTAATACGCAAGGAAGCCAAAAAGCGATGAACCTGCTCTTTGCCTTGCGAACCATTCAAGAGCGAACGGGCAAAGATATGGGAGCGACTTTTCTTTCGGGAACGACCATTTCCAACTCACTAACCGAATTGTATTTGCTTTTTAAATACTTGCGACCACAGGCACTGGAAAAACAACAAATCCATTGTTTTGATGCGTGGGCAGCTATTTATGCCCGAAAAACGACCGATTATGAATTTTCGGTTGCCAATAACATCGTGCAAAAAGAACGCTTTCGGTATTTTATCAAAGTACCTGAATTGGCTCAATTTTATAGCGAAATTACCGATTATCGCACCGCAAAGGATATTGGAATTGACCGACCCAAAAAAAACGAAATTTTGCACCATATCCCACCGACTCCCGAGCAGGAAGTCTTTATCGGAAAACTAATGGAGTTTGCCAAAACAGGAAATGCCACCCTTTTGGGGAGAGCTCCACTTTCGGATTCCGAAGAAAAGGCTAAAATGCTTATCGCTACGGATTATGCTCGAAAAATGTCGCTCGATATGCGAATGATTTCGGATAAATACGAAGACCATCCTGATAACAAGGCTTCGCATTGTGCAATGAAAATCAATGAATACTATCAAAAATTCAACGCCCAAAAGGGAACGCAGTTTGTGTTTTCCGATTTGGGAACTTATAAGCCCAATGAATGGAATCCTTATTCGGAAATCAAACGCAAACTTGTGGAAGACTATGGCATTCCGCCACACGAAATCCGCTTTATCCAAGAGGCAAAAAACGACAAAATGCGAAAACAATTCATTGCCGATATGACCGAAGGAAAAATACGGGTGTTATTCGGCTCTACCGATATGCTTGGCACGGGCGTAAATGCTCAAAAACGGGCTGTTGCTGTGCATCATCTGGATACGCCGTGGCGACCCAGCGATCTGCAACAACGCGATGGAAGAGCCATCAGAAAAGGCAATGAAATCGCCAAGTATTTTGCCGATAACAAAGTCGATGTGATTATTTATGCCGTAGAAAAATCCTTAGATGCGTATAAATTTAATCTTCTGTATAACAAGCAGTTGTTTATCGAACAACTTAAAAACAATCAACTTACCAAACGCACCATTGATGAGGGGGCTATGGACGAACAATCGGGAATGAGTTTTTCCGAGTATGTAGCCATTCTTTCGGGAAATACCGACCTTTTGGAAAAAGCCAAATTAGAAAAACGAATCGCCACTTTGGAAAGTGAAAAACAGGCGTTTTCAAAATCCAAAGCTACTTCCAAAATCCGTTTGGAAAACCTAACCAGCGACCTAAATGCTTTAAAACAACAGGTATTTCGCCTTCAAACCGATTGGCAAAATTTTTCAGCAAAAGCACAACGAAATCCCGATGGCAGTGTGGTGAATAGCCTAAAACTACACGAACTTCCTGAAAAAACCGATGTCAAACAACTTGCCAAAAAATTGCACGATTACGCCAAAAATGCTCGTACCGCAGGGGATTATCAAGAGATTGGCAGTTTGTATGGTTTTCAGATTTTGGTGAAAACAGAATTTTCTCAAAAAGAAGGCTTGGATTTGCGGGAAAATCGGTTTTTTGTGCAAGGCGAAAGCGAAATTAAATACACTCACAACAACGGACGACTTGCCAACGACCCGTATTTAGCTGTAACGAATTTTCTAAATGCCCTTGAAAAAATTCCCACAATGATAGAAAAGCAACAAAAGGAAATCGCCTTCATTGAAAAAGATTTGCCCGTGCTGAAAGAAGTGGTGTCCAAAGAATGGCACAAAGAAAATGAACTTGCTTCGCTAAAATCGGAACTCGCTTCGCTGGACAGAAAAATACAGCTTTCCATTAGCCCCATAACACAGGAAGAAATTACTGAAAAACAAGAAGATATAAAAAATGATTTGAAAGAAACAGAAAGTAAATCACCTGTACAAAAAGAGAGCGTACAAAAGGTGCCGTTTAAAAATTTTCTACAACAACCTATTTATCAAAATAAGAAGTCAATAGAAACAAAAAAAATTAAGATGTAATCTATATAATTTATTTTTTGTATTTTGTTTAGAAATTATTTAAAAAGTCTTTTTAAAAAATTTTCGGAGACAATAATTTAGTAATTATAATTATAAAAACCTTGTTCAACACAAAAACGGACAAGGTCTATTTTATTTCTTAAATTTAATTTTTTTAGAAGCCGTGCAATATAAGTATCAATGGTTCTAAGGCTTAGATGTAATTCTTGTGCTATTTCTTTATTACTCAATCCTTGATATGATAATTTCATTATTTGTAGTTCAACAATTGTTGGAGTGTAGTTTTCATTTTTTTGTTTTTGAATGTATTCCATCACTTGTAGGGGCTGTTTTTTCCAGTGTTGAAAATAATCTTCGTATTTTTTTGTTGGATGTAAAATATAATTTTTGAAAATATCTAAAACAACGGCTACCTTTTTTTCACAATAAAAGATATTGGGATAGTTGTGCAACAAATCTGATATATCTTCCTGAAATATAGATGAATAGGTAATTATTGGAGTTTGATTGCCTAATTTTCGGATGTATTTTATGGCTTCAATTCCACTCATTATGGGCATAAAAAGGTCAATTATAAAGATATTTTCTACTCTTTTATGTAATTGATTTATAAGTTCATAGCCATTATTGCAATTTTTTACAATACTTAAAAATGGAGATTCAAGGCTTTTGATTATAATTTCTTTAAAGTAAGAATCTGCATCGGCGATGGATATGTTTGTATGTTTTGAATGGATGTACATTGTATTGGGGATAAATACTTAACTGCAAAGATACTAAAAAAAATAAAATAGTCTAATTTTTATAAATTTATTATCAGTTCCGACAACCACTTTATGTAAGTTTTGTTATAGGTTACTTTTTAATCATTTGAAAATCAATAAAATAATGATTATGAAATTAAAAATTGGCTTAGATACTACAAAAGTTCATTTTTTTATTGTATCTTTGTGCAAAAATCATTGATTTTTAGGATGTTATAAAATTTTAGATACATTTAATAACAAAAAATTACCTTATGGCAAGTTACAAGCACCAAAAACAAAATGCAAAAGAGATAAAGCGTGAAATTCAAAAATTCATTGGATATTTTTTGGTTTTAGCGGGTTTATCTTTTAGTGTAGTTTACTTATTTTTAAGCAGTTACAATCATCAACGAAAAAGTATTGAAAAAGATGTTATTGCCTATAAAGAAACGCTTAACAAGCAACAAATACTTTATGCAAAACTTGATACCATTTACCATCATATGTCTTTATTGAATACCAATAAAGTACGCAATAGTGTATTTTTAGGCGATTATATTTCTAAAAATCTACAAGATTTCCGCAAGATTATAGGGAAAGACAGTGTTACCGAGTTTAAACATTATTGGCAACTTATTGATAAAGTGGATAGTCTTTTGGCTTTAAAAAATGAAATTGTATCCATTACAGCCAAAGAACAACACATTTTAAGAGACCTTAACGAATGTATTGAAAAAATCACTAAAATAGAACAAGAACTCTCCAAAGACCCTTCTCGTGGGTTTCAATCAAGATAATCATTCAATTAAATTAAAAAATATGGAAGCAATCGTATCCTTATCAAAAAGAGAAAAAAGATACCATTTCTTTTATCTTTTATGTATGCTATTTATAGTGCTAATGGTATTAGGAATGATATTTTTTAGAAAATTTGATTCGCCTTTTTCAGGTACAGATGTATTAGATATACAGCTACTTTCTCAAAAAAACAAATTTATAGAACAACAAAAAATAGTAGCTCCTTTATTGGAAAATACTTTTACTAAAATTAGCATCTTAAAAGTTGAAAAATCGCAACCTTTCATTGAAAATGACATCAAAAATAGTATCAATGATATTGCCAATTCTTTTCAAGGTACCGAAGTATATGATATGCGTAAAGAAGCGTATTTACAGATAGCTAATTTTTATAAAATGTACTTTGAAGACAAGAAAATAGCCGCTAAAAGAACCGAAAATATACGCCTTTTTGAGCAACAGTTTCAAGAATGCTCCATAGGGTTTAAGGATAAAGAACAAGAGCTAACACAGAAAAAAAACGCAATGCTTGCAAGGTCTAAGTAAATTTTACATACAATGAGAAATTATACTGAAAATAATAAAGGTAAAATCATAGGAATTTTTATAGGAGTTGTACTGATTGTCTTGTTGGTAGGGTTGTGGCTTCAAAAACGCTTTTTTCACACAGTGGCAGATATCCAAGCCTATGTATATCCTTCTGTTTTGTTTGTAGGAGATACGCTTCATTATCACGATAAAACTTCTTTTTCTGCACTGAGAGAATGGCGTTTTGGAGATGGCAATATATCCATTAATGACAAAGGATATTACCTATACAGAAAGCCAGGGTATTATCAGGTGTCATTAAAACTCAATGGAAAATATACGAAAACTTTTCCTATTGAAGTTAAAGATATTGTTCGCAGAAAAATTGCCGATTCTATCACCACCATCGATGCTCCTAAACAAGCGATGCAGTTTGAAAATGTAGTGTTTAGAGCCCATTCAAAAACTTCAAAATTTTATAGTTGGAAATTTGGTGAGTCAGGTATGGTCGATTCCAAAGAGCCAATGACTATCTATGCGTATCAAAATCCAGGTACTTATCAAGTTACTCTCTACACCGACCAAACGGAATATCCTATAACCCACACTATCCATATTTTACCTTCCTTTAAAGTTTTAAAAGATTCCACTTCCATAGATAATATTTATAAAAAAATAGATGATGATTTCAAATATCATTTGCAACAAATAGCCAACGGGGCTGACTTTAACAAGCATTATAATCATTTGATAAATACATATCTATGTAAGAATGAAAATACCCCCATAAAAGTAAATACCCATAAAATAAATACATTCTACTACTATTGTGCAGGTTTGCGTTTTGATAAAAATGCCATTATCAATGATGTTAAAGTAACTTTTGACGAGCAAGTAAATTGTATTGTCAAAGTGAATATAGTACAAGAAAGCCCCTAACTTTTAAGTGTAACATTTCAAAATGAAAGCGTTATTAAATTTTAAAGGTATCGGGTCAACAATGATATGGTTTGGAAAAATATATTTATAGTATTGCTAAAAACAGTAATCATTTAGAGTTATATAAAAAATAAAATCAAGAAAAAATGGAGATAAAATCATTTCGTGTTTGGTATATAAGTGGCTTGGTATTGAGTTGGTTTGTGGTAAGTTGTTCTACTTCACGAGCTTACAAAACACCATTGCGAAATTCGTATGGAGTTATTGATAATCAAACTCTTGATAATGGTTTTGCTAATCAGAGACAAGCGTGGGTTGTTTTTTCTGATAGAGTAAAAAACAAAACCAATCCTACTGCCAAAGACAATTTTTCTTTAATCCATAAGGAAGTAGATTTTTTAGAACCTTTTGTGGTACTAAAAAAACGAAAAGGAATGATAAAATTGGGCGAATATACCCCTAATATACTCAATGATGGGCGGCTTAATCAGCGAAAAAGAAAAATAAAGGTATTGGGTTGGGTACCCCAAGAGCGGTTACTTTTGTGGGACAATAGTCTTAAAAATCCACTTAATGGATTTACAATCAAAGCTACCCTAACAATGAATCACCCTGATGTAATTATTCATTCAGATAAATATATTGAACAAGATTCTGTTATTTTATACAAAACCCCCAATCTTACCCAAAAAAGCCATAAGTTATCTCTTGGAGAAATGGTTTATATGTATAAAGAATCAGAAGATAAGCAAATGATTTTAGTAGGAAAAAGACCTACGCTGGTTATAGATAGTATAAAAAATAATTTTTATGGTTGGGTAAGTAAAAATATGGTATCGGTGTGGGGAGATAGAACCGCTATTGGAGTGTTACCCAAGCAAGAATTAACTTCTGAAATTTGGGCAAAAATAACTCCCCAACCCAAAGTAGCATTGTCTTCTTCTGATATTCAAAAAAGAGAATTTTTTGAAAATATATACCCTACATCACTGCGAAGTTTAGAATCCTTCCCCCGAAGAATAAAATATTTTTCAAATCCGTTTAACTACCAAGCCAATAGCATTTATAATGTATTGGGAAATCCTATCTATTATGATACTTATAAAGATATTTTGCTCAATTACAACTACTTAAATATTGTTTTTGTAGTAGATATGAGTCAAAACAACCGGGCCTATATTCCTATTATAAAATCATTATTGCAAGAATTGAGATTAAAATTTACGGAACAGCGTCTTTTTTCAAATGTAAAAATAGGAGCAGTGGTTTATAAAGATAATTCTTGTGGTATTTCCGAATTGACCTTTCCATTAACACAAAAATATGGTCAAGTGATGGAATTCTTTGAGCAGAAAATCAAGGAACTCCATTGCAATGATACTCAAATAGGGCAACCTGTGGATAACGCTTTACTTAAAGCCACCGACCTTTTAGCTGAGGCAAAAGCACAAAATCAGTCCAATCTTATTATCTCCATTGGTACTACGGCAAATCAAAATTATCAAGCAGGAGCATTGATTGATGCTATAACCAAAGCCAATGCCCGACTGATATTTTTTCAAACCCAAGCCAAAACCAACGATGTTTATAATAATTTTGTATTATTAGCAGAGAAAACGGTAGTTAATAGTGCCAAAAATATAGCAGAGATAAAAAAGGAACGAATTGTCAATCAGGAAGATATATTATCTAACACCAATTATAATCTTTCAAATGAATTAGGAGGCGTTTATCATTTGGATTTTCCTAAACAAAGTATGTCGCAGGGATTTGTTATCTTTCCTAAAAAAGGTGAGATAATGCCTACAAGTATTTTAAAATCATCTATTGATAGTATTGTAAGTCAAATTTACGCAGATAATAAACATATTTCTAATGCTTTAACTACTTATTTCCGCTCCGAAATAGGGGTTGATAAAACCCTATTATCAGAAGCTTATCCACTGCAAGAAACATTGGCAACAAAGAAGATTCCTTTTAAAATAGCATCTAATTTTTTCAACAAAGAAAATGTATTTTTGACCGATGGTTATATATCGGCTACCCCAAAAACTACCACACAAATAGGGGTGCTTTTAAACGAACAAGAGTATGAATATCTACATTATTTGTATACCAAAATATATAACAAAGTTAGTGTTGTTAAAAATAAACGAAAAGCCATTGGTCAGTATGCGAAATTATTACAAAAAATGAGTTTGTCCTTTAAAAAAATATCCCTCAAAGAGATTTATACCCAACCCATAGCAACTGTAATTGGCAGTCAAACAGGATTTTATGTGGAAGCCAATGATTTAATGAGTAAAACTCTTCGAGATTGGAAAAGAGATAAAAATATAACCCAAGAGCAAGTTTTTGATTACTTTAAACAATACAAAACAATTTCAACTAAGCTCATAATGGACAAGAATAATAGTCAAACGAAAATTAGATATAACGGACAAAACTTCTATTGGTTACCGACCGAACAGTATGTTCCTAAAATGAAATAATTCAAAAATGAAAGGCATATTAAACTTCAAAGGCGTTGAGCGAACGCTCATTTCCTTTCGGTTACCTCACCGAAGAAGAATTGATACGAGTGGTTATCCGTGTTCCTTACCCCGAGACTCCTTTTTCTATGTGAGTTTCTTAGCAGAGGAAGGCGATGATTTTTTTCTGCATTGGATGTGTGGCAAAAATTTGGCACACGGTGGAGCCAAAGGCTTTTGGCACGAAGGCGAAATAGTCTTTTACGATGAAACCTCTGACGGACAAGAGTTTTACCGCTATGATTTGCAGTATGTGATGCCTATAAACTTCCGTTTGGAGTACGACCACCAAAACGGAATGGTCATACACCTTACCTTAACGGCTTTGGATAGGGTGTATAATCATTTGCTCCACACCGAAAATTTTTACGGGTATTTCTTTGAATACGCAAAACCAAAAGAGAAATCCAAACCGATGCCGAAGGAAGAGCCTGTTGTGTATGTTCGTGATTTGGAAGCTGATAAACCTGAAGCCCAACCCAATGAAAAAGTAACTTTTTCCGTTATAGAATATAGCATTCCCAGAGAAAAAGTTACTGAAAACGACAAAAGACGCGTACAATGGGCAATAAAAATTGACGACAAACCCGAAGTTTTAAAAGAAAAAGGCGAAAAATTAGAACTTACCATTAAAGAAGAATGGGCAGGGAAAGAAATTATTGTAATGCCTTACTTGGTAAAGCCTACGGAGAAGGTGAGTGAAAAAGTGAAGGTAAAAGAAAAACTAATAGAAGTTACGACTAAATCAGGAAAGTATCTATTTAGTCTGAGACCGAACAAAAAACATAAAGCACAAACAATTATAGCAAAAGAACTCTATAACAGAGGAATTCAATGGTTTTGCCCTTTTGCTGATAATTATTTAGAGTTAGTAGATAAATCAACTGAACTATCAACTTTTACAGAATTAAAACATTTCTCTTGGAATGAAATTGTAAAGTTTGCGGAGGAAAGTAGATGGAGTACATCTTATAGAGGAGGAGGTTCAGGAGATTGGAAAGCTCAAAAAGAAGGTGGGGCTGGATATTATATGGTTACCATAGAAGGGTATCCTTATTGGGCAGATGCTATTGGTCAAATACCTTTTTCTGTTGATATTTTTACAGATAAATTAGAAGAAGGATTGGGTATAGATGATGCTATCAAGGAAACTATCAACATAGGGAAAAAATATGGAGATGGAAATTTATTCAATCCGAAGGAAGATAAATCAAATAGTTACGATAATCATATTATATTAAAATCCTGTTTATGGGCATCAAAACGATTTATTCAAAAAACTAAATCTCATACTATTTTTGGAAAAGAATATACAAGAAGTTATGAGCTTTCAAAAACAAATCATTCTCCAAAAGAATTAGGTGTTTTTCTAACGGAAGAGGAATATAATAAATATAAACACTTATGGTAAAAAAAGTAATTCTCTCCATATGCGTTATTTTTATAGTGTGGTTATTAGCGGTTTTGTTACACAATTTTGGTGTTGATTTTTATAAAAAATATTATTTTTTCAAAAGAGATTTGTCTTTTGGGATATTCATTCATTTGGTATTTGAATTTCTTTTTCCTGTAAGTTTAGTTATCAGTACGATTTTATTTTTTCACAAAAGAAAATTAAAAATTGTACCCTATTTGCTGTTAATTTTTTACATTTTGTTTGATGGGTTTTGGTATAGACCCTACCGAACCACACTTGTTTTATTTTGCGTGAGTTGTGGGCATTTTCTATTGTGGTTTATTTTGAAGCAATGTTATAAAATAACAAAATAAAAGAGATTGCTTTTGTGATTGATTCTGTCATCTACTTGAACATAAAAGGTAAAAATTTAAAGGGTGAAGAAGTTGATTTTGATTTAAAAAATACCCCAGTTGATTTTGAACACAAAGGAGTATATTTGGAGAATGACATTTTGGATAATTACGCCCTTGAAAGCGATTACAACAAAATAGAGTTAAAAGTAATAAAACCTAAAAACAAATAGTTATGATCGCTACATTTACCTTACACGCAACGGGACAGAAAGTATCTGCCGAACTCAAAGAGATAGAAAGAAAATATTTAATACATTTTCGAAGACCTGACAATTACGAAGGAGAATTTGGTTTTGATTGGATGCGAGATAATTACAAAGAGATTTGTAACGATTACGAAGCGTTGAAAAAGGAATATTACGATGCCGAAAAAAAAGAAAAAGTAGAGATAGAAGGACAAGAATATTTTGTACCTTGGCTTAGTATGTTCCCTAATCAAAAGGACGTGAAACTTGCTCTAAAATTAGAAATAATAGAAGGAAGAATTAGCAATAAAGATATTATAACTTTTTCTGATGTAGAAGGGCTTAGTTTTGAACCTAATGAAATTAAATTAAAAGATTTACAGAAAAAACAAGAGAAAAAAGAGGATTTTTTAGTGACAGTTTTTTGCTCAAAAAGTTTAACAGAAAATGTATGTGTAGATGTTATTAACAAAAGTGGTAACCATCTTATAGGGAAATTGAATATCTCGAAGAATGATATAAAATATTATCTTCCTGTTACTATTATTAATATCTCAGGCAATAATTTGGAATCTAATGAGGTTTCTGCTTCTGAGATACAAAAAATTTTTAATACACAGTCTTTTCAACAAGCACTTATAGAAACAGATGTAAGAGTAAATAATTTGGACATAAGTAAAGAAGATTTACTTTCAAAAGGAGCTTTGAGTACACTCATTAAAGAGGATAACACAGAGGTAATTGTAGCTAATGAAAAAACCTTAGATGTTTTGACTGAAATAAATACAAGCTACAATAATAATTCTAACATAGGCGTTAACCTTTTTATACTTGAAGTAGATAGGGTTCATTTTAGAAAATATAAATCCAATATACCCAATTATAGTTTTTTTGATGTTTATCAGGAATTAGAGATTAATAGAAATGGGGGAACTATCAAAAAATATAAGTATGTTTGTAGATACTCCGAAAGACAAATTGATAATAGTGATGGTAAATATTTTGTGATAGGAGGTGGGCAAGTAGGCGAATCAAGAGTTATTCCTACTACGCAAAACTCTTGTGTTGTCTACAAAGGCTATGATAAAAAAATGTCAATGGTACACGAAATAGGGCATCTACTAGGCTTATCGGAAATTTTCTTATCCTTACTAAATGAAAAACTATACAATCGTTACAAACAAAAACAAATATTGAGTTTAAAAGAAAAAGAATATGTAAAAGATTATGAAGAAATGAGCAAGTATAATTCTTTCCTATTTTCTGAAGGATATACGGATAACTTTATGGATTATTACAAACCACTATCATACTCTAAATCTCCAATCAAAACATCGTTTTATCGTTGGCAATGGATTATTATGCAATATGAAATTACTAATTATATAAAAATATGAAATATTTTATTCTTTATTTTATGGTTTTTATAGGTTATTCTTTTGTGTCGGCACAAGAGTATTTACCTTTACACTTGAACTATAAACCCATAACAAAAGAAAAAAGAGTTGAAGTAAATGATGTTTTGATTGTTTCTACCGATAAAAGTTTTTCAAGTTTTGATTTGTTTGGTAATACGATAGATTCACTACCATTCGATACTATGAAAAAAATAAGGAAAAAGTATCGTTTAACACGTGTGTCTCAATATGCGTATTGGAAAGACAGAAAAGGAAATTCTTTATTTATAGCTACTACTAAAATTATACAAAATAGAGATTTTTACAAAAATTATCAACAAGATATACCTTTTTGGTTATCAATACACAAAGGCAGATATATTAACTCTTCAACTGCAATAGGAATTATAGAAAAACACAAAAATAAGTTTAAAATAT
>JBGYFE010000148.1:0-3240 GCA_041819925.1 Capnocytophaga sp. | reverse complement strand
TTTTTGACGCTAACACGTTCAATTTCAGCAATATCACGAATGCCTACATTTCTTGCCAAAAGCAAGAGAATTTTCGCAGCGATATGCGAAGCCCAACCTTTGTAGGTCAGATTATGGTCGCCGATGAATTGGCGTTTACAGGTTTTGCAAAGATAATTTTGTTTTTTGTTCTTTTTATTGCCATTTTTGACTATCTTTGTACTCTGACAATTGGGGCAGTGGAGTTTTATTGTTATTAGCATTCAACAAAAATACAACTTTATTCCCTAATTGTCAAATTTTTACATCATCATACTTTTTAAAACACGACCCAAAACTTTTCTTTCTTAAAACTTCGCTTTTAATTTAAAAAATGTATCTTTGCCCTTAAATTAAGTCTAAATAAGAAAATCGCTATGAGTAACACAATCACAGCTCCTAAAATCACGATTGCTCATCTGAAAAAAGGAGAAAAAGGAATTATAAAAAACATTGATATTGAGAACGTTCCGTTGAAGTTAATCGAGTTGGGTTGCTTTTTGGGCAGTGAGGTGGAAGTCATTCAAAAAGCGTCTTTTAATGACCCTATTTATATTCATATGAACAATTCCTACCTTTCTATCCGAAAAGATATGGCTTCATTAATTGAAATTGAAAGGATATGAAAGAAAGCATCAGAGTAGCACTTGTCGGAAATCCTAATGTTGGAAAAACCTCTGTTTTTAACGCGCTTACAGGATTAAATCAGAAAGTAGGTAATTATCCCGGAATTACAGTTGAGAAAAAAATAGGGCATTGCAAACTCCCATCAGGGCAAAAAGCCGAAATCATTGACCTTCCAGGCACATATAGCCTCAATGCCAATTCAATGGACGAACGCGTGGCAGTAAATATTTTGCTCAACAAAAACGATGCGCTTTATCCCGACGTGATTGCAGTGATTTGTGACATTGAAAATTTAAAGCAAAACTTACTGATTTTCACTCAAATAAAGGACTTGAATGTGCCTACCATTTTGGTTATCAATATGGCTGACCAAATGAAGAAGAAAGGCATCACGTTGGACATTCCTCAATTGGAAAAAGAACTCAAAACCAGAGTGATTTTGGTCAGCACACGCACCAATACAGGGTTGAATGAACTCAAACAAGCCATTGTTGATTATGAGAAAATTTCAACAGATAGTTGCTTAAATATCAATAAATTAGATTCGGAATATTTCAATCGTTTAGCAACGCTTTTCCCGAAAGAAAACACATATAAACTTTGGCTTATTATTTCGCACAACACCAATGTAATCGAGCATTTCAAAGAAGTTGACCTCAGTGGCGTGAAAAGCACCAAAAGTGAGAGTGAAATCAAGCGAATGAAACAGAAAGAAACCATCATTCGCTATCAATATCTGAATGAAATTCTGAAAAAAACATATTCAATAGATTTAGCAAAGGCGGAAAGTTTACGAGCCAAACTCGACCGCATTTTGATTCACAATTTTTGGGGATATGTTATTTTTGCTGGAATATTACTCCTTGTTTTTCAAGCAGTTTACGATTGGAGCAGTTATCCGATGGACCAGATTGACCAAGGTTTTAAATTTTTGGAAAATTGGGCAGAAAATCATTTACCAGCAGGGGCTTTGACAGACCTTATTTCTAAAGGAATCATTCCGGGAATTGGAGGGATTGTTATTTTTATTCCGCAAATTGCCATACTTTTCTTCTTTATTTCCTTATTGGAAGAAAGTGGTTATATGAGTCGTGTGGTTTTCTTGATGGATAATTTAATGAAACGTTTCGGATTAAATGGAAAAAGTGTTGTTCCGCTAATTTCGGGGGCAGCTTGCGCTATTCCTGCCGTGATGATAGCCCGAAACATTGAAAGTTGGAAAGAAAGGCTCATAACCATTTTAGTTACACCTTTTATAACTTGTTCGGCGCGACTTCCTGTTTACTTGATAATCATAGCATTAGTAATTCCTGATGGAGAATGGTTGTTTTTTAGTTATAAGGCTCTCACGCTTTTTGCATTGTATGTTTTAGGTTTTGTAGCGGCTTTGCTTTCAGCTTTTGTATTAGATAAAATTCTGAAAATCAGCAAGAATAAAAGTTTTTTCATTGCCGAAATGCCAAACTATAAAATTCCATTGTGGCGCAATGTAGGGATTATGGTTTTTGAGAAAACTACGAGTTTTGTGTTCGGAGCAGGAAAAATCATTTTAGCTATTTCCGTAATTCTATGGTTTTTAGCTTCACACGGAATGGGCGAAAAATATAATAATATTGAAACCGAAGCTACGCGTTTGGCCGTTGAAAATCAATGGGAAAAATCTGAAAAAGAACATTTTATAGAATCTCAACAATTGGAATATTCCTATTTAGGATACATAGGAAAAGCCATCGAGCCCGTGTTCAAACCTTTGGGATATGATTGGAAAATAAGCATAGGTGTACTTTCCTCATTTGCAGCTCGTGAGGTGTTTATCAGCACATTATCATCTATTTACAGTTTAGGAGGCGATTTAGATACCGAAGAAGAGGAAGGCGAACGCACCATTTTAGCAAAATTACGCAGCGAAATGCGCCCTGACGGAACGCCCGTTTACACCTTTGCCACAGGCATTTCGTTGTTGTTGTTCTATGCTTTTGCGATGCAATGTTTAAGCACAATCGCTATTGTTCGCAAGGAAACCAACAGTTGGAAATGGACTGCTGTTCAATGGTGTTTTATGACAGGATTGGCTTATTTGAGTGCGATGCTGGCATACCACCTACTATAATCAAAAAATGTTGAAATTAATATATTTAACAGAAAAAAATCTTTCTTATTTTTGATTGAATTGATTTAGGCAAACAGAAGAAAGATATATTTTTTTTCTAAAAGTATATGGCTTATTTTTCTCAAAAGCGATAACCCAAATTCTGCAATTGAATATTTTTTCAGTGTGTTATTTTTTGGAAATAATTAAGCAGTTAATCGTAGGTTGCATATTAACAAACGGCTTCTAATTAGAGATATTTTTTTGTTAAAATTTCGATAATTATTCATTTTATATGACAATTATTTGATTTTCTTGTAAGAACTACTTGAAAAGCTAAAAAAAATTGCTATACACTCCTACATTGTTAAAAATCAACATCTTCAAAATTTGTGATACATTGTATTTTACTTATTCTGTTTCAGAACGGACAATCACAAATTTTATATCCTAAACATAATAAGACAAAAACAATTATTTTCATAAATAAAATTTAACAAAAAAAG
>JBGYFE010000147.1:0-20262 GCA_041819925.1 Capnocytophaga sp. | reverse complement strand
GTTTGTCAGACTTGCCCAATCATATAGTCCGTAGTAGGGACCTGCAATGCTATTTTCGGTGGTTGCCTTAGGGTCATTGATGTGCAATAAAAACGCCCGAAAGCAATCTGGCAAACGAGTGTCTATCATCGCCTCATATTCCGCAATTTCTTGTTCGCTCACAGGCGGATTGAGATGATATTCGTGTCCTTTTGCTCCAAAAACTTCTAAATTCACATCTTTTGCCTTGGCTTGGGCAAATTTGTCTTTAATACGATTGATTTGTTCTTGGTAATTGCTCATTTTTTTGATTTTTAACTAAATGCAAAATTAAAGCGAAAGAACATCTTTACCAAGAAATGAGCGTCTACAAAGTGTCTACAAAACATAAAAAAAAAGCCCTTTCTCATTGAAAGGGCTTGGGGATTTTATTCTCCTTTTTTGTTTTTATAACTTTTATATCCTGCATAGGCGAGGAAAATGCCTGTTCCTACAAAAAACGCAAGGATAAGAGCCGCTCCGCCAATGTCATACAGCAGTTTTCCCAATCGGTTCATATGGTAAGTTCCGCCTTCTTCTTCCCATTTTAAAATTTTGAAATATTCATAAATACCATAAACAATGCAGACAACGGCAAAAATAATTCCCCAGATAAGCGGTTTTTTCGGGTTTTTGCTGGATTTATCCGCATACATACTTCTTTCTACTGCTTTTTCGTCAATTTTTTTGTTCTCTTCGCTCATAATATGTTGATTTTTTATCGTTTTACATTCTCTAAATTTCCATAAGTGAAAGCACGAAAGCCTTCTCCCTCGCCCACCGAAAACTCTATTTCATTTTCGGAAAGAATTTTGAATTTGGTTTTAAAAGTCTTGTCGCTCTGTTGTGCTTTTTCTATGTGAGCGTCCATTTTCGCTCCGTAAGCCAATTCTTCTATCAGCATAATGGTGCAGGTGCTGTCTTTCGGATTGATATTTTGTATTTCTATCCATCTCATATCCAATCCTTTGGCGGTTGCCTTTCCGTTGGAGTCATATTGAGTTATTGGCACGCCTACGCGGTATTGTTGTCCTTTTTGAGGTAATTTTAGGAGTTCTGTTTGGGCTTCGGCTTTTTTATTAGGTTCAATAACCGCCGCTTTGATAATTGCCCAAAGAACCATCACAAAAACAAAGATAGAAAACGCAATGAAGAGTTTCCCGAACCAAGTTAGCTTAAATCTTGCGTCTGGTACGGGATTTTTTAGCTTTTGTCCCTCAAAAAAGCGTTCCATTTCGGGCGTCCATTTAGCGGCTGGAATATCTTTGTCATCTGATTTTCTGAAAAATATGCCCGTTGGTTTTTTGACGATTTGGTCATAAAAAAAGGTTTTTACGCTTCTTTTGTAAAGCACCAAAACCATCGGTTCGCGTTGCCCACTGAGCGGACAAACCAAATCAGATGTTTCTATTTGTTGATAGTTTTTGTAATCAATTTTGAAAAAATAAAGCATCGTTTTTGGGGTTAAAGTTACGGATTTACGATTTTATCGGCGTGTTTTTTGGCAAATTCGTTCTTGCGATATATTTTGGTAATCATCAGGTTGTAAGTTGCTCCTTTTTGGGTATTTTGCACATCGATGGTTTCTTCAAAATCTTCGTCCAGCCCGTATTTCCACGGATTATTTCCGTTATGAGCTATGTAATAGCCACCGATGAGTTCTATGGGAGCGTAATAAGTTTTTTCATCTACTTTTACATTTTTGAACTTCATTTGGTACATTCTGTTTTCCTCAAAAGGAATTTCTGTATAAGCCTCTGTATAAAGCACATATTCGGAGTTTGTTGGGTTGATGATTGCTCCGTCTTGTTCTTTTCCTTTTTCAAAACGAATTTTTTTTCCTTCGGGGGTTTTCAGGGTGTGATTTCCGTCTTCTAACTTTACTTCCTGAATGGTAAACGCCTCCATTGTGAATGGTTTTCCGTCAATTTCAAAAGAAATTTTCTTATTTGTAGGATTGTCGATATAAATTTTTTTCTGTCCTTGTGAACAAGAAATGAACAGCCCCACCAAACTCAATAACAAAAATAGGTTTTTCATAGTTTTTTTTTGTTTTTGTGCAGTAAACTTATTTTGTTCTTCAAAAAATAAAAAATCCAAATATTTTTCGCAAAGATACGATTATAAATGGATTATTTCACACCAACACCGCATAAAATTTGAGGAAATAGAAGCGGTAAGATTTATTTTGATGTATTTAATGAGTTACTTTTTCCTGAATAATTCTTTTTTCAATAATTCTCGATAGAATTTTCTTATTTTTTTGTCTAACTTGCCACTTGTAAGGTTTTTCTCAGTTTTTAGGCTTTTTAGGGTTATTTCGGTCTTTCCTTTTGGATTTTGATAAAGGAAAAATCGTATTTCTTTCAATTCTTCGTCATTGATTTTTAAATCTTTAATGATATAATCATTGGAATAATAAATCTGTTCTTCGATTTGCTTTTTTAGTTCGGTTTTGTCAATTTCGATAGAATTTAAATCTGTTCCTGAAATTTTAAAATTATCAATTCCTATTCTAAATCGATTTATGATTGTAAGTGAATCTTTTTCAACCTCTATATGGTTTATTTTAAATTCATTAAATAATTCTCCTTTGCTTTTAGATATTTTGAAAGAATAATCATTAAAAAAAACATATCCTTCTTTGTGATATCTGTAATGAATTGGAGGAGATGTTGCCATCATCGCAAAAACAGACGGAAATAACACAACAAATACATTTATTTTTTCTATTTTTATGGCATTAAGATATTTTTCGTTTCGGAGAAGAATAAAAGGAATTATTAAGAAAACAAAAGCAATTAAATCCGTATAATCGACCACACGTGTTACTTTGATAAACGCAAATTGATTATAAAAATCTATCAGACTTTCAGAAAAGGGTGATTTCCAAAAAGTGAACAAAACGATGCTCAAAGCAACCGCATAAAGTTTTAATTTTGGAAAAAGAAAAGCCAAAAACAGAGGAAAAATAATCATTCCGAGTATATCTGAAAATTTTCCTGTGAATCCGTTGTGAAATTCTTTTTTCAGAAAGTGGTCATTGAGCAAAAGCAATATGATACCTCCTACAAAAACATAATTCAGCAATAAAAACTTATTTCTCATTTTATAAATAAATAATTTTGTTGATTTGGTTGCTATTTTTTTTACTTCCGTCGATATTTTATTGAAAACTTTTTATATTTTTTTGCTTCGGTTGCTATTTTAGTGTTACATTTATATTTTTTGCCGTTACATTTGCATTTTTTGTTGTTACATTTACATTTTTTGCCGTTACATTTGCATTTTTTGCTGTTACATTCGCATTTTTTGCTGTTACATTTGCATTTTTTGTTGCTCCGGTCAATATTTATTAAATTATTTTCATATTTTAAAAATTCGGCTGCTATTTTTTTGCTCCCGTCGATATTTTATTGAAAACTTTTTATTTTTCACCTCTTCCTTTTATATTTTAATAAAATTGTATTTGTTAGGCTTGTTATTTCAGGTTTTTTGTCAAAACGATTGCTTTTTTTTAGTTCACACCAGCTTTGTTCCTGCATAACAAGCCAATATTCCCAGAAAACTACTTGAAAAAGCATACAAAAAGGCTTTGGTAACTTCTTTTTGTTCAAAAAGTTGTACCACTTCGAGCGAAAATGTAGAAAAAGTAGTAAATCCGCCCAGAATTCCCATCGTTAGGAACATATAAAGCGACCCCAATTGCGGTTTTTCTTTAAAATAGGCAAAAAATAATCCTATCAGAAAGCAACCAATAACATTTACCGCAAAAATTCCGATAGGGAAAGGTACATTTTTTTCAAATTTTAGGTTCAGTATCACGGAAATTAGCACCCGCAAAATTCCGCCAATAAAACTTCCTAAACCTGCCAATACGATTAATTTTATCATTTCTCTTCTAATTTTTTATACCAACGCGGAAGCATTTTTTCATAATCGGGATTGGGAGTTCTGTCGCCGTATTGTAAAAATTTATCGTACAATTCTGGGAAGATTTCCTCGCCTTTTTCGGTTAAATCGCGATATAAATATTCAAATTTGATAATCCGACCTTGCAAATCAAACGGATTTAACCGCAACAAATTATGCTCGTATGCAAAACGCAGAAAAATAATATGCTCATCGTAAAATCGGGTAATGTCTTTTGGATATTTTTGATACGATTCAAAAATTGATGAAATATCGGCAACAAATTCCCCTTTATGATGCAAATCATCATACACCGCATTGACGGCTTTTACGAAAAGCTCTTTATTTTCAATGTCCTTTATCTCAATATACTGATGTACCAACGATTCCAACGGATTCGTTAAAGTTTCTGACGGAAATAACTTAATGAGCGAAGGCGTGGCGATTAAAAAACATTTTTCGTCTTTCAAACACCCCACTTCTTTGTTGTTTTTCTTTAAAAGATAATCTTCTGCCGACTGATACACCCCAAAATTGATGATTTCTTTATCGTACTTGTCAATCTGTTTTGCTAATTTTTTGCTTGTCATATTATTAATGGTTAATTGCTAATTGCTAATTGTTTATACTGTTTCCGAACGATGGAAATTATCCTAAACAAACTTATTTTACATTTCCGAACGATGGAAATTCTTCCAAACAAACTTTTTTTACTCTTCCGAACGGTGGAAATTATCCTAAACAAACTTATTTTACTATTCCGAACGGTGGAAATTGCCCTAAACAAACTTGTTTTACTCTTCCGAACGATAGAAATTGTCCCAAACAAACTTGTTTTGTACTTCCGAACGATGGAAATTCTTCCAAACAAACTTGTTTTGCACTTCCGAACAATGGAAATTGTCCTAAACAAACCTGTTTTGTACTTCCGAACGGTGGAAACTACTAATTGTTAATTGTTAATGGTTAATGGTTAATTGTTAATTGCTAATCACTAATTGCTAATCACTAATTGCTAATCACTAATCACTAATTGCTAATTGCTAATTGTTAATTGCTAATTGCTAATTGCTAATTACTAATTGTTAATGACTCATACTATTTCACCCATTTCTAAGAATGCCACATTTTCATAATTGTTGTTTTCACAAAACTCTTTTACTCGTTCTGTACACAATAAAAAACCGGAGTTTATAAGGGTAAAGAAATCAAAATCGCCGATTACATCTGAACTGAAAAATAATCCTTTTCCTTGCTCTCTTGGAATAACTAAATTTCCTCTTAATTCGGCAACTCCTATTATTTCTTCTATCCCCCGTTCACTCCTTACTATCGTACTTTGAGGAAGACAATCGAAACTTATCGGACTAAAAAAAGCGGTTAAGGGAATAGTTTCTTTGGGTAACCATTTTAAACGCTTGATGTTTTTTGCGTTTAACTCTTTCTCTGTTTTATTGTATCTCAATTCTACATTTTTCAGCTCTTTAAAATTTTCTATTAATGTTTCAAATACTGCTGTTTTACAAACATTTATTGCACCACAAGATACAAAGTCGCCTATTTTATCGCCTCCACTGCACCAATCGTCCCACCAAACATCTAATACATCTACTTCCTTAATGTATTGTTTATTGCTTGGTCGAAGAATGGCAAAGCCGTCTTTCCCTATATAGCTCGTTATATGATATATTTTCATTTTTTACACTTCGGTTTATATTTATCTATTCCAAATTCTTTTGTTTAATTTATCCACTGTTGCAAACCTCTTGCTTGTATCTTCGTTTTGTAAATTTCGGTATGGACACGAGTTGCAAACTCGCACCTGTTTCCTGACTGTAATAACGCTTGTAATTATATACTAATTCGGTTTCAGTATCAAGATATTGCCCTTGATAAATCATATTGCAGAAGCCTTTTTCTCCTTCTTCTTTACGGACTCTTCCGTAAATATCTAACGTACGCTCCCAAACTTTATTGCCTTGTGTATCTATGGCTTGTAAAGGTGTGCCTAAATGGTCGCTGATTATTGAATAATGCTTATCGCCCTGTATCTTAGCGACAGGTGTAAAACCTTGAAACACCCACGTAATGCGGTCGTTATCGGTTGTTTCTTTATAATCAAACTCTTTCCATTCGTGCAGAGGCACATTGCCGTCCCAGATATTTTTATAAACATTAGGATATACTACTTAATTTTTTTATAATCTTATTTTCTACTTGCACTTCTGTATAAATACCCATTAACTGATAATCACCATTCAACAATTCTTCGCGTGCGATGGGTGTTTCGCTATTGTCTTTTGCTTTCCAAACTCTTAAATTATCTATTGAGCCTAAAACCAACTCTATATTATCATAATTAGAACAAGTTACCTTGTCATAATGAGGAGTTATATAAATAGATTTCCATCGCTTTCTTAGTACAGGAGTCCATACAGTATAAAAGGGCTTCATTAATAAACCTGAACTAACGATAGAATCTATAGGCGTATTTAAGTCTCCCGTTTTATTAAACACCTCAATTAAAGTCCTTCCTGCAACTTCCATAATAGCTCGTGCAAAAGCAAATTGCTTGCTATAGTCTTCTTTTTTTAATTTTGCTTTAGGATTTTCTGTTAGAAATAGAGGTATAGCTACCACTTCCCCATCTATACTATAACGCTTTGGCTCTTTATAATTTATCATATTCTTCTTTATATCTTTTTCCATTTTTATCTGTTCTATTTTTATCAAAAGAATTATTTTTATTACTCTTAATTCTGTAAATTTCAGTATAAACACGAGCTACAAACTCGCACTTGCGGGATTAAGCAAATACAAAAGTAAATTTATTATTTATATTTTTACTTTCCCAATCCACTTTCCATAATGTTAATACCTCTTGTATTTCATCATAAATATCGTGTTTTTTTAGTGCCCCACTTTTACTGAATATCACTTTTATTCTTCTATACCCCAACCAAGATGAAAATATATACCAGTTAATATCATTAATATTTTCAGAAGCTACATCAGGCAAATTAAAAGACTCTACCAATGCTTTTCTAAATCCCAACCAAGTTTTACACTTACTGGAATTTATAATAGCTACATATTCTTTATTCTCTTCATAATTCTCTTTTTCCATATTTGTTTATCTTGTTCTTATTGAATATTTTCAGGAGTTCCTATATGGTCGCTAATAACACATATCCGTCAGCATCTCTACACCATTTTAAATTTAAGAAAATCAGACGCTTTATGTAATTGTAATAAAGCACTCTTTAACTTATCATCTACAATACAACGAAAACCTCCGTGAGTGTCCCATTCCGACAAGAAAAAACCGTTAATGTTTTCCGGAATTTTAGATTTGTCCAAAACTAATTTACTGAGGAAATCAAATTGATTCCTTACCGATTGTTCAAAATCAATGCAATTTAATACATTTTCAAATGATAACATTTTATATTTGAAAGGGAAAATACCTTCTGCTTCTACATCAAAAAATTCTATTCCGTATAAATTCTGAAATAGTTCTTCTCTAAAAATATCTTCTCGGATTAAAAATACATCGCTGATTTTACAAAATAAGGGCATTTTTCCTTTTACCAAAGCAATGTCCCTAACGACTTCTCCTTGATGTAAGGCTTGAATTTTTAAATTTTCCAAATTTTTATTATGATATATTTTGTAAAAATCTACATTTCTCTTTTCTTGATAAAGAAACCCATAAGCAAATGGGAAATATCCCTTCCAAACCTTATTTTCTCCAGTAAAGTTCATTATAAAGTAATTCATAATTAGTTCAATATGTTTTTGTTATAATTTTATTCATATCACTTCCTTGTGTTGTACATTCGGTTTTCATTTTAGCAAGTTCAGCCTCAAATCCCGATGCACCTCCTTTCTCCCCCGCTGGTGCGAACATTTTGTTCGTACCTTAGCTTTGTAAATTTCGGTATGGACACGAGTTGCAAACTCGCACTTGCGGGAGAATTTAATAAATCTTTGATGTACTTAACAATTTCTGGATTTTTTCTTCTCTTTGGTTGAGTTTCGTCAGCTTCATCTGTATGCCTTCCAAAAGGATTTTTTTATCCAGACTTTCAGGGCGAAGATTTTGTTTTTCCTTGTCCATCAGAATTAATTCTCTGTTTTTTTCTATATCTTCCAAATCCATTTCCATTTGTTTTTGCCAAATCGGTAAATTTTCTGGCTGAAATTTTTTCAACAGAAAAATATATCTAAAATCATAGATATCCGATTTAAAACTATCTATCAGATTATCAATATTTGTAAATTTCAATATTTTTTGATATTGATTTTGGAGTTCTGTTTTTAATTCGCAAGAAATTTTCTCCAAATCAGACTGTGGATTTACCTCTATCCACTGACTATTTTCAGGGATAAATGCACGACAGAAACAATCTTTTTCCCCAATATTTTCGGTAAATTCCTGCATATAAAGTTCAAGAATAATCCTAAAATTTTCCGAATTGGGTTCTTTGTAGTATCGTTGGCTTTGAATCTCTGCCGATAAATAAAACATTCCCAGATTTTTGTGAAATTTCACGCCTTTATTTGTAAATCCCTCCGCTTTGAAAAAGGGTTTAATGCTATTTTTAATAATTTCTTTTTTCATCTGTCTAAGTTTTATTAAAATCTTCTATGAACTCCTCCCCACTGTTGCAAACCTCTTGCTTGTATCTTCGTTTTGTAAATTTCAGTATGGACACGAGTTGCAAACTCACACTTGCGGGGTTCGTTAAAAAATAAAACTTTTCTAAATGCCTATGTTTGCTGGTGAAAAGCCACCACAATTTTACATTCTTCACAATGATTGAGGTACAAATTGCCTTCGGACATTTCTAAAATAGACTCCCAAGGAATAGCTCCTAAAAGTTTCATAGTTTTGTTGCAATCGGGGCAGTTTTCAAACTGAACATCTTGAATCCAGTCTGCTTGTCCGCCGATGTGTGCTATTTCATCACCTCCACACGCATAATAAATCGGTTTTTTGTCCAGTGAGAGCATCAATTTTTTCTTGTGAATTTCCTCCACTTCTTCGGCTGAAATGTAATTTTCTTCGGCAAAAGGATTGATAATTTCAAACGAAGATTTTCCATCAATCTCATATCGGATAACGGTTTTTTCGCAAAGTCCTGCACAATTTACGCAAAGAGGCAGTTTTATTTTTCCTTTGATATTCAAAAATGATAATCGCTCATCATTGCCATCAATTTCTAAAATATTGACCAAATCACAGCCACATTCCTTACATTTTCCCTCAATCGGAACACCCACTTTTACGGCGTTGTCTTCTCTTTCGGAAGGCGTAATCGGATAGCAATCTTCGTGTATCAAACTTACATAATTGCCGTTTTCATCAAACGACCAACCGCCAGCTTGTGCATAAACAGACGGATTAACATATAGTTTTTTACGCCACGCCTTCGGATTTTTTTCTAATTCATAGAAAAAGGCTCGGACTTTTTCGCCTCCACACACAGCCAAACAGTTTAAAATATGGTTTACATCGGGGCAGTTGTTCTGATTTAAAAGTGCAATCAGACCCTCTTGCACCTTATCCGAAGCATTCCGATACAGCTCGGCAGGATAATAAATTTTTTGTTCAAAAGCAGCCTCAGCAATACGCTCGGTGTTGATGTCGTGATACGCCAAAAGTGCATTAAAATCTTTGTACTCTTTGTCCCAATCTTCTATTTTATCAATGTTTTTGATGATGTTTTGAATGCACGCCTCAATGTCATTTTCACTCATCGCCTCGTATTGCATTCTTTTTTCTTCGGCTTCGCATTTCCAGCAAAGTCCTTCAAAATATTTTTCTCTGCCACATCTGGTGCAAGGTATCATTTCGTTTCCCATAACATATTCTTTTTTAATGATTTATATTGTTTTTTCAATTTTATAATAAATCGCAATGCCCGATGTTGCTGATTTTCGGTCATAATATGCTCCGATACTTCCCCAAGCAAAATGACGCTCTTTGCCGATTTGCTCGGTAAGCCATTGGTCAAATTTTCTTTGTTGAGCAAGTTCGTATTCTTCTGACCAGTCGTTCCAGTCGGTAATGATTTTTTCGCCCTTGCATTGAAACCAAAAATCCACCAAATGCAATTGTTCGTGGAAAAAACACACCGATAAATGAAATGTTTTATCCGCTATCACAATGTCCGAAAAATAAATCCATACATAGCCATTGCCCACCTCCCAAATGTTATTGTTGGAAAAAGCCAACCGCAACGATGTATAGGCAGTTTGAGGCGATAAAATAACCTCTTCAAAAGTAAGACAACCGTTGGTTTTGTTGATAATCATTGTTTTACTTGTTTTTTTCATCTGGTCATACTTGCTATGCCTTCTGCCTGAGAGATAAGTATTCCATACAGGCTACGCTTGCTATAAATAGCTAGAATAATTTTTAGGAATTTCTATTTTCAAAAAATCTAAAAAATTTTCTGCATATAACTTATGATTATCTGTAGATAAATCAAAGCAATAAACTTCTTCACTTACCTTATTATTTATGATCTTAAAATAAAAAAATCCTATATCATTCACTTCTAGAAAGAAAAGCTTGTTATGATTATCTTTATCATAATTAATATTCCAATTATAAGTATAGAAAACATCCTGATCTGCTTCATCTCTATACTCAGGAGGAAATACTGTTTTAATGAGTTCTCCCCATAATATTATAGAATCGTAATTTTTAATAAACCATCGATAATACTTAGGTAATTTCAGATTAAATTCCGACTCTCCAGCTTCAATCCAACTTTCATCAATGGAAGTATTCAGATTACATATTGAATTCGGCAACCTATCAATCATTTCAGTTACTTGCCTAATTAATTGAGTATCCATAAAAATCTTCAGTTTTTAATTATAAATTCTTCCAAAATCTTTTGCTCTTCTTTCCAGTATTCCGAAAATAGGTATAGAATCTATTTTTTGAGATGTCAAGTTAATGGCATATCAACAGAGGTTGAAAAATAGGTTCTCTTTCAAGCATTGTTTTATTAAGAAAAATCAAAAGTAAAAAGCACAATGCCGCTCACAGGCTCATACATCAGAATAATGGCATCGGCACCGCTTCCGCAGTAATTATATGCCGCCACATTGCCAATATAATAAAACGGATTGCCTTTGTACAAGATTTCTATGCCGTCATTGGGCGTATCATCGTCTGTGTATTCTTCTACATTCATCTCAAAAGCTGATGGAATTTTTGCTCCTTCCGTCCAGTTGCCGTACCAAAAACCTCCACCAATATCATCTAAATAATTTTTGCGATTGGGTTTTCCTTGATATTCAGGATAACGGGCATCAACCAAAGAGCCATATTTTTGGATATTTTCTTGGCTTTTTTGGTAGTTTTCACGCAACTCGTCAGCGTACTCTTCCTCATAATAATTTTCAGGATTGTTTTTATTGATGGGACTTCGCATAAAAAATCCCTCGTTGCCCAAAAATTCGTACTTATTATCGTCCGTTAGACGAAACGCCAGCCAATTGGGAGCGGTAAACTCGTTGTGATGAGCTTCTGTGCCATCACCAATATATCCTTCGTAAGGTTCAAACGGATTGAGAAGATGCACCGTTTTTCCTTTCCAATCGGGATTTAACATTTCCAAATCAATGGAAATAAGGGGCAAAAAGTGGTCTTTTAGCCACGCTTGTTTTTCAACAAAAATAGCTTCCGCTTTCGGAAATGCGTGTAAATGTTCGTTTAATTCTTGAACATCTTCTTGAAAAAATGTATTCATAGAAAAATGGTTAATTGTTAATGATTAATGACTTTGCAAAATTACATATAAACCCGCTTACCTCCAAGAAATAAGCGTCTACAAAGTGTCTACAAGTAAGAAAATTTTTAACTGGGAAAACAGCCATTTAGAAATATTTGTGCCAGCATCTCGTAGCTGTCTTGGTCGGTATAGATGTAGGTATAAGTGCCTTTGTAGTTGTACTCTTGTACGACTTTGCTACCGTCCCAAATGAATACGGTGCGTTTGGGGTCGGTGGATTTCAGGCTGCCTTTGTCTATGCGTTCTTTGGACAATCTGCGTCCGAATGGGTCGTAAGTATAACGCCATTTGTGGACTTCGCCATTGGTTTTGTAGAGAGTAGCGGTGGAAAGTTGGTTTTCGGTGTCGTAGCTAAATAACTGTATTTCGCCATCGGGCAATTCGCGCAGTTTGGTGTAATTTTTTAGGCTGCCTGAAAAAAGAGTGATACTTTAACTATATTTTTTTAGCCGTTCTTCTTTGAGAAATTTTTCTTGCTCCTGAATAATGTTATCCAATTTTTCTGTTAATTCCTTATCATTGTTTTGATTAACAACCTGAACAATAGCTGCTTCGGCAAGAAGCCCCAAGCGCATTGCATATTCATACTTTAAATCATTGTCATCAATACTTTTTTGTATTTTATCAAAATAACCATTTATTGCTCTTAAAGATAATTTATCCTGAATATAAGAGCTATTAATTTTTCGTGCTAATTTATCAGTATATGGATAATTTTCAATAGATTTCAGAATAGAAAAAATAATTTCTTTTTGATGTGTATCCAATACTTTTGATGCAAGTAATACGCCTAATAAAATTTCAACACCACTCCATTTATTGAAGTCCCCTGCAAATTTTACTGTTAGTAATTCAGGAGCAATTAGCTTCAATGGTTGTAATTGGTCATGGATAAAAAAACTACCCATCAAATCCTCTAATAACACTTTATGTGCCACATTTGTAATTGAAAATTTCTTTTTTAATTTCCCCACTGCTTTTAGTTGTAGTTTAGTGGTACAAAATTTTTCTAATTCAAAAAAATCTATATTCATAAAAAAATTATTAATGACTTCGGCAAAGTTACATATAAACCTGCTCACCACCAAGAAATGAGCGTCTACAAAGTGTCTACAAGTAAGAAAAATTTTAACTGGGAAAACAGCCATTTAGAAATATTTGTGCCAGCATCTCGTAGCTGTCTTGGTCGGTATAGATGTAGGTATAAGTGCCTTTGTAGTTATACTCCTGCACCATTTTGCTACCGTCCCAAATGAATATGGTGCGTTTGGGGTCGGTGGATTTCAGGCTGCCTGAAAGTTTGGATTGTGTTAGGCAGCGTAGGGTGTGCAACTTGTTGCACACCCTACGCTGCCTTGCTAAATTACAGATTTATATTTACTATAATTATCTATCCAGTCTCCTAAATACTCTCCGCCAAGACCATCACTTATATCAATCAAAACATTATTCTGATATGATAAATTTAATTCATCTTCATTTTCTTCTAACATGACAAATAATTTGAATATTGTTCTATCAATAGCAGTAAGAGATATTTTTTCAAATAACTCCTTTTGAGAATCATCTATATAAAAGTCTTGCATTCCCATTTCCATTGCTTTCATTGCTCTATCACGAACTTCTTTAACTAAAAGTTTACCAAAACTTTCTAAAATATCGTTTTTCATAACTTATCCCCAAGGTATTTTACTAGGCTTTGTAATATTTATTCTGTTTAGATATTCTAAACTTTTCTGTACTAATTGTTCTGCTAACTCTTCAGTAGCTCCACCCTCCATTAAACATAATTTAGCAATTCTATTATGTTCTGACATCGTATTAAGATCAGCATTTGTATTACATTTATTCTTTAATTTCTTAAACTCTCTTTTTTGACAAGCCGTTATTTTATCATGGTTTATTCCTTGCTTTTCCATCCAATCATTACCAATGGCAAACATATTATCTTTAATAAAATTAAAATTTGATAAATTATTCCAAGCAGCCTTTGCATGAACATGATGTCCGCCTACAACACTATATTTACCAGTTGAACCTGATTGTTTCGCTAACCCCAACGGGTCAATCCAAGTGTTTGAATTTGGTGCAAATATATAAAGATTTTCCCCACCAACCAACCCAATCGGGTCTTGATTGATAAATCTTCCGCACTTCGGGTCGTAATACCTGAACAGATTGTAATGCAACCCCGTCTCTTGGTCGCAATATTGGTTCTGCAACCTAAACGGCTGATGCGCAGGCTACGAGCTTACTTAAATTTCAAAAGGTTCCTGCTCAACCAAATCTACATAATTAGGGTCTTCTTCTTTGGGATGTGCTGCTACCCAGCCACCTTTTTTCTTTACATAGGCTGATTTCCTATGAGAAAATTTTTGGATAATTATAGAAATCTCTTTATCCAAAGTTTCTTTTGTGTTCCAAGTATTTGAGCATTCTCCGCAACCAAAAAAATCTTCATTATCACCAGTAACACGCACAACCCAACCAGTACAATGTTGCATCGGACATCTAATAACAAAATCTTCTGCTGGTATTTTTGATTTTAAAGAAGAATCTTCAGTGTAAGCCGTACTATTATGACATACAGGGCACTCTACCATTACAATTTTTAATCCTGTTGTCATCATTTGATTAACAAAATCTTTAGCCTTCTGGGTTAATTCAGACTTATTACCACAGTGTGTACAAACTATATTCATTTTAATACTTCTATTCTAATTTAATTTGACTTGGTTCATACCAATGTAACATTTTATTATTATCAATAAGATATTGTTTATTCATAAGGGTTAAATTTGAGCCTATTAGTACCACCTCTAAAAAGTGGCTTTTGTGGTGAACAACAAAACCATCTAGCACTTGACCTTTCTTCATTTTTCAATATCTGCATCAGTAGATTTAAAGTAGCCTTTGTTAATTATCAATGGTTAATTGTCAATGATTAATGACTTCGGCAAAATTACATATAAACCTGCTCACCACCAAGAAATAAGCGTCTACAAAGTGTCTACAAGGCAAATTAATTGTTAATGGTAAATGGTAAATGGTAAATGGTAAATAGTTAATTATCAATGGTAAATTAACAATTAACAATTGAAAATTGACCATTAAAAATCAATTTTTTGAAACAAACTATCTACTGTTTCTTTGTCCCAGTCATAGTTATCTCCCATTTTTATAAGCCCTTCTTTGATTTCTGATTTTATAAGTTCACTTCTGTTCAACTCACTGGACTCTTTTATCTTTTTGTCATCAACAAAAAATAAAAATCCAAGTTGAAATTGAACACCGTGGTCTGACGGATTATTCGTTACAAACAAATATAACTTTTTATGTTTTTTTGAAATAAACCTTGGTATCAAAAAACCTATCTCATTGACGATATGGACAATAGGCATTAATATTTCTTCTTCTATTGGAGAAGTCCACAAGTAGTTAGGGTCGGCAGCAAGTCTGGATCGTTTCATAATTCTATTTCGTTGAAATTAAAGTTTAATAAAACTAACACGGGCGGGGATTTCCAACAAATTAGCTGTTCTCTCTTCGGATTCCTGAAAGTAATTTTCCTTCAAAAAAAACGATATATCTGCCGTAATCATCATAATTACTTTCCACGAAAATAAGTTCAAATCCCCATTTTTCTAATTTTTTGTTGATATCTTCGTGCCAACAAAGCCAATTGTCTGGAATGTTTATAACATATTCAAATCCAAAATCAAGGTTTTGTAACTCATTGGTATTAAAAAGCCCCGAAGTTTCGGCAAAAGTGGGTAATATTTCCAAACTTCGCTCCAAATAATAAGGTAAATTTTCATCGAGAAATGCCAACAAATCTGGGATATGCTCCCAATTTCGCTCATCAAAAGGCTTGGTCAAATCCACACTAAACTCAACCTCATAATCTTGCCCTCCAAACGGACTAATTCGCCAAAAAAATTCTTCTCTATCATGAGTTATGTTTCCCTGAATTTCTTTCCCTTTGAATAAAATTGTTCTTGTTTTCATTTTTTGCACTTGATTTTTAAATTCTTAATAATGTGGTCATTAGCACATTGAATGTGTTCTTGTATTTGCTTTTTAGCTTGGTTTTAAATCATTTTGCTCCTTGCTGGTGCGAGTTTTATAAATTTCAGTAATGTTTTCATTAATAATTCTGTATTGCTTAAAATGGACACGAGCGAAAGAGTTAATAAATTCGGCAAAATTACATATAAACTCGCTCCTCACCAAGAAATAAGCGTCTACAAAGTGCCTACAAGGCAATTAATTGTCAATGGTAAATAGTTAATTATCAATGGTAAATTAACAATTAACAATTGAAAATTGACCATTAAAAATCAATTTTTTGGAACAAACCATCTACTGTTTCTTTGTCCCAGTCATAGTTATTTCCCATTTTTATCAGTCCTTCTTTGATTTCTGATTTTATAAGTTCACTTCTGTTCAACTCACTGGACTCTTTTATCTTTTTGTCATCAACAAAAAATAAAAATCCAAGTTGAAATTGAACACCGTGGTCTGACGGATTATTCGTTATAAACAAATATAACTTTTTATGTTCTTTTGAAATAAACCTTGGTATCAAAAAACCTATCTCATTGACGATATGGACAATAGGCATTAATATTTCTTTTTCTATTGGAGAAGTCCACAAGTAGTTAGGGTCGGCAGCAAGTCTGGAGCGTTTCATTTTTTTTTTATTCTTTTTTAAAACTCATTAAATTCTTAAACCGAAAATACGGTCAGGAAATTGCGTGGGTTTATTCAACAATTCCACCGACATCAAAAAACATTAGTTCTGCTGAAAATTCTCCAACACAACACGCATATATCTAATGGCTTTCTCTTTGTTTATGGCGTTGGTTCTCATACTCGAATGCACCAAACGAAGCCGTACAAAAAAATCGGGTGTTTCAATCAAATAGGCATATCCCTGATGGTTCATCGGGCCGAAAAGTCCGCTGGGGTCTTGCCCTTCTCCGTAGAAAGCAAGGATTTGGTAGCCGTTTTTATTGATAAAATCTATTTCAATAGGCGTAATTTTCCGAAAAAATATCAACTGTTCCCGATTGAAATTCCAATCAAAAAACTGCTGAATACCACCTTTATAGAGCGTTTTTTCTTTTGCCCACACATCAAATTTGTAGTTGCCGTTTATGAAGGCGGTTATCACAGGGTGCTCCTTATCGGTTTGCCTAAACGAATTCGGGACATCGAAAGTAAAATTTTTATCATTACTTGTAATTTTTCTCACCGACTGTGAGCAAGCCAAACAACCAATACCCAGAAAAAGTGCGGTTATTTTTTTGATAAATTTCATTGTTATTTTCATAATATCAGCTCTTTAAAAAGTTCTATTCGCTCAACAAATCCGACAATCTGACGATTTCAAAAATGCCGTTTACCTCATTTGTCAATTTCGGAACAAGTTCTTCGTTATAAGTACTTATCAGCGTGTATCTTGCGTCGATTTCGGGGAAGCGACTTGCCGTTTTGCCCTCGTAGTTTTTCAGTCGGTTGAAATTTTTTTCTCCCTTTCGGGCAAAAGCAAAAGGCACTTCGTTCGGGCTAAGCCACAGCCAATGTCCGCCGTATTTCGCACGATATTGCGTATAGCCGTGGTCAAAGTCATCTGGTTTATCAAATTTGACAACCAATTGATTTTTAAACATTTCCACTATCTCCACCAATGATTTTTCGGATTTTATTACCCATAAATTGTCCGTGTTTAATACCAATTGATTTAAAAATTCATCAAAATTCTTGGCAATAACACTCTGTGCGTTGCTTTCAATATCAATGTAGGCAACCTGCGGATTATCTTTGTTTTCGCGATAATCGAGACAATGGTAATAATGTCCGTCGCCATCAAAAGCCAATAGACCGCCAAGCGGAAAATCCAGATAATCAACATCTTCCGGCAAAAATTCATCTACAAGCAGTGTCAGACTTGGATAGCTACCTCCAACACCCCAAATCTGCATCGGTGGAGTTTCCGACAATCCGTAACGAATATAACCGCCATTTTGGATTTTTAATAAATCAATTAGGCTTTGGGGTAGTTTGTAGCCGATTTTTTGCTCAAATGCGTTGAGCGTTTCGTCGGTCAAATTTTCGTGAACATACGGCAAATACATCGGTTTTTCCCAAATGTTTTTTTTGATTAGGTTCATATTATTTCTTTTTTTAAAGTTTTATGTATGACCATTTAGATTACGGCAATTTTTTTTTGAACGCATCCATCAATTCGGGATTGAGTTGTTTGAAATTCTTTTTAAAATCGCTTTGGTCGAAATATCCTGCCACGACCACAAAATCATCGGTTTTATCTAAATTAAATTCAGCCAAATCTTGTTTGATTTGTTTGGCACATTCCAAAATGATTTTGATGGCATTTGTGTATTTTCCGTTCAATTCGGTTTCTTGATTGAACAAATCAAACAGTTTTGCGGTTTCTTCATCGCAGTCTATTTCCACTTGGTGTGTATAATCGGCAATGTTCCAAAAGATAAAATTATCCGCACAAGAATCATCATTAATCCACTGATTTCTATCGCTCTGCGTACCAAAACCAATGCTTGGCGGAATGATATTTTGCTCCCAATACCCAATGTTGATGCAATACAATTTTTCCTTCGGAGTATGGGTTTTGATGGTGTTTTTGAGGAGTGGAAGCAACTTTTCCTGAACCAATTCACCTAATTTCTTGTAAGACAATTTTTTATCGGGTTTTTTATACCAATAATAGTCGTCTTCTTTGATGCTATCGAGCATTCCTATTTCGTCGTAAGCGTAATCGATGGTTCTATCAAAAGCTCCCCCGTAAGTATCCACACCTGTGAAATGGTTTTGCGTCAGTTTTCCGTCTCGATAACTATAATTTTCTATCCAATAGCCATCGTCTTCAAAAGCTGAATAAATCGCCAATAATTTACCATTTTCGTAAAGATATTTTTTGGCATTGGTGAGTTCTTTATCTGCCCCATAATCAAAACGATAGCTTAAAATTTCGTTTTCGCTTCTGAAATAAAAAGTTTCGTAAAATAATTCGGGAAAGCTCGTCATTTGGCGTTCTACGATGATTTCTTCATCGGCATTAACACCGTACAAATAGGCATATTGTCTGTTTTTGGCGGGTTCTTCCTTCAAAATTTTTCCTTTGGGATAGCGACTTTTTTCAAAATAAAACGGTTCTAAACTAAATAGTTTATCGCTCCCCCAAAACCAACGCACCACTTCTGCCTCAATAGCGGTTTTTAGGTTGTGATAATTGCATTGAGCTTCTTTAAAGCGTGATTCAATGTCTTTTTTATGTTCCATAACAAAATCTTTTTTTAGGTTTAAAATACTATTAATCAATAACTTATCAAAATTTATAAAGAGATAATATGGGTTTTTCTTTGGTGTCGTAGTGGTTGTCCAATAAAATTTGTTTTGTGTCTGTCCAAAGGTGCATTATTCGGGTCTTTGGCGGAATATTAAAGCCAAAAAGTTTCTCGCCACTTTGCAAATCATACGCCCAAACTTCATTTTGCTCACAAAAATAGCCCACTTTTGCCTCATCATCAACAAAAAACAGATGAATCCCTGTTTTTATATTGATTTTTGTCGGATTTTCATCGGTTAGGGAGCGATAAACCCACACAAAATCGCACGGAACAACCGAACTTACACCCGATTGCATTTGTGTCTTGCCCCCGTGCAGGACAAACGCCCCGTTTTTGGCAAAACGCACCCGACAAAACGGCGTGTAAGATTGCAAAACAGGCGTGAATTTTCTCTTTCCCAAATGAAAACGACTAATTTCGCCTAATTCACTAAAACACAGTACATTCTCGCCATCAGCCTCCACTTGCAAATGACAACATTCTTTGAGTTTCTTTTTAAAAATCGCCTCCGTAGAAATGTCAAGTACCGCCAAATCGGTCGTATTGGCAATCAGTAGCATATTTTGAGTTGCCATTGTGCTGACATTACTGTATTTCGGAATGAGATTTTTATAATGGCGAATAAGCGTAAAACTCTCCAAATCAATACGATACAAATCGCGGACAAACCCCGTAATCAGCAACTCTTTACCGTTATGAGTAAAACTAAAATCGCGAATAATATCGCCTAAAAGCAACTCGCCCGCTTCTTCGCCATTGTCCAGATAAAAACGGCGGAGCATTCCCTTTCTGTGGTTTTCATCAGTGGCTATAAAGGTGGGTCTTTGACTAAAATTGTCAATCACAACTTCGCCACTTACAGTCCGCCACAGGCTCTGTTTTAACGATGTTTGCCAAAGCATTTCTATGGTGTGTTTTTTCATTTTTAAAGGTTTTGAAATTTAAATTAAACAATGAGTTTTCTCGGCGGTGGTTTTTAAAATCCGAAAATAAAGGGCTTGTTGTGTTGCCGAGAGGCTGTCCCAGTCTTCTGCGTGATAGACGGCGTAAGGCGTTTGCTCGTGAGGCTTACAAACGATATTAAAAAGCAATGTCAATTAGTGCTTGTCCGCTTCATCGAGGTGTTG
>JBGYFE010000146.1:0-3670 GCA_041819925.1 Capnocytophaga sp. | reverse complement strand
TTTATGAAAAAATTTAATTTAATATATCTCGTTATTATATACTTAGGTTTTAAAATTTTTGTAGTAGTATCCATTGTCAACGGAGTTAAACAATCTTCAGTAAGCAATGAAAGACATAGAATTTACAAGGAGAATTCTGAGTTTTATATATCAGGGCAAGTTTTTAAAATTGAAGAAGTTGAAAAATTTTTGTATGCGCTTTTTGTTAAAGTAGATTCCGTTAATATACTAAAAACAAACACATTAAAAGGAAGTATTTCGGGAATATACGATGATAAAAAAGGAATAGCTGTGCTTATATGTGGTCCCAGATTTCGTTCTTCAGGAATTCAAAATTTTGGGAAAGTTAAATACCCCTATGTTATATGTAAATCTATTCCTCAGGAAAAAATACATCATTTTGAGTTTTCACACGATAAATTAGGTTTGTCAAATCAAATATGGGATGTAGAAGAAAAAGATCCTTTTGGTCAGTATTTACTACAACAAATGGATACAATGCAAAATCCTATTAAGTTTTAAAAAGCTATATTAAATTTGTAATACCATTCTGATTATGAGAAAGTTTATTTTGTGTTTTTTAGGAACATTGATTGTGTTAAGTATGATTTTCATCTTTGCTAATGAACTTTATACAAGTATAAAAAAGGGCGAGCAGGAAGATGAAACATATCGAATTTACAGAGAAAATACGGAGTTTTATATATCTGGACAAGTTTTTAAAGTAGATGTACCTGAGGACTTTGGACACTACTGCATCCTTTATGTCAAAACAGATTCTGTGAATATATCAAAAACATTTAAAGAAAGCGATAGAGTTTTAGGAATATATGATGAAAAAAATAAAGTAGCTGTATTACTTTCAAATGCAAGTTCCCGAAATTGGGTCGTTGATAAAAATATACCATCAAACCAATTGCCTTATATTGTTTATAAAAGCGACCCAGAGGAAAAACATTTGTTTGTATTTACATTCTCTAATGAGAATTTACGACTTTCAGAAACGATGGCACCAGAAAAAATAAAAGAAAAATTAGGACGAGCTTTAATCGAAAGAATGGATACAATGCAAAATCCTATTAAGTTTTAATTATAAAATCAAAATATAAAGTTCTTTGACGTATTAAAATCTATTTCCAAAAAAGCAAAGCGTGGAAATCCGTAACGACATCGCTACCGAATGCAACCCTTTTTGGACTCAAACGAGGTAGAACGTATTTTTACAAAGTGGGCATCGCTTGTGGATTGGACAATCACTCAAACAACAGTGTTTTTAACGAACAGACCTACCTATACAGCACCGAGCAGGAATTTACCACCACCGACCGACTCAACGACAGCCTAAGTGTACAATGTGGTGTAAAACCCGAAATACGCATCAAAAACCGCGAGCCATTGCAAGAAGTGTTGGGTGTTAATGAAACCTTTACGGCGGGCGATTTTCCGGTTACAGTTATCTCAGCCACAGGCAGTAATGGCGTTTTTTCTGGAGTGGGTTATGTGCAAGTGCCGTATTTGTTGGATACAAAAATCAAAGTAACTTTTGACGGAATTACACTGAACACCGAACGCCAGCTTATTGCAGGAAAACTCGTAACGACCTATGATAAGTTGGAGAAGAATGTGGTGGATTTTTCCGATGAATTACAAAAGATTAAAAACATCTCGCAAGACGTCAAAGTCATTGCAGAGTTGGCTGGAAAAGTAGGCAATGCCATACAAAAAGCCGTTACACAAGGTTTTCTTTCAAAAGAAGAATATGAGGCTTTGAAAAAAGATAACCGAGAGAAAACGGAGCTTAGCAAAGCTCTTTTAGCGGAATTAAAATCAAAAAATGCGCTGTCAGAAACTCAATACAACCAAAAAGTTCAAGAGCTTGATAACGACCAAAAGTGCTTGGAAAGCAACGACTGCATCACCGAAAAAGACCGTGTGGGCTATGTAAATCATTCTAAGACAACAGGTTATGGAAAGGCTTTTGAGGAAGACATTTTTTATAGTTTAAAAGACGATTGTGTTCAGCGTTTGAGCAATTGCGGAACAAATATTGAGAGAAACAATGCTGATGTTGCTGAAACTTACGAGAAGGCAGTAAAAGAAGCTACCGAAAATGAAAACACTTTGTATTGGGTTTTGCAGGCAATGAAAAACTTGGGTAGTAGTGCCTTCTTAAAATGTAAGGAATGTACAGGGGAAGCGCCACAAAAGAGACAACCTTTAGACGGTTCTCATAGAACATTTACCCTAAAAACAGCAAAAGGAACGCAATTAAAATGTATGCTTGGGGCGGCTGAAAAGAACGGTATTAGCTTCCATTTATTTGATGAAAACCAATACCTTTCAGGGGAAGTAAAACAAAAGTTAGCTTCTGAATTTGGTGAATTGTCTAAAATACTTTCCACTAAGAATAAAAAAGAATTTTTATTTTTAAATCAGAATAATGCCATTGTTGAATGCAGTGTGGAACTTACATTTTCCAATGCTTTTTGCAACTCAGATATTATAAGCAATAAAGACCAAGAATTTGTTGCCAAGGAATTGGAAAATTGTTTTGACAACAATATTAATTTTACTCAAATTAAAAAAGATTTTGATTTTATAAAAAGCCAATTTAGAGAAGACCAAAGTTTTGAGTGGGAACATAATGGAAAAATATATGCTTTAAATGCTGATAATCAAATAGAAGAAGTGCAAAATGCGCTTTCTGACGAAAATATTATTTCAGGGAATTGGCAAGGACAAGAAGAACAAAAAATACGTTTTCATCGTAATGAAAACGGCATTACGCAACTAAAAGCCTTTGGATTTAGAAGGAATTTACCAATTGCAAAGGATAAAAAAGCCGATTTAGAGGCAGTTTCTAAGCATATTTTAGAACAAACCAATGTTTATTTTAAAGATTTAAAAGATATTAACCAAAAAGCATCACAGATAGATGAAGATGCTTTTGCTGATGGCAGAAAAATAGCGATAGATAACGAAGCTACCTATATTCGTATTTTCTCGGAAGGTGTGGGCATTACCAAAACCTTGCTGAAAACAGGCGAAGTGGAAAGTGGCGTTTATTTAGATGCTCCCAAAGAAAAGGCTTTTATAAAAGCCCCTGGGCTTGTTACAGGTAGTGTAGAAGCGGGCGTTATGGCAGTGACGGACATTACCGGCACTGTGGTAATGATTTATGACTTAGCAACGGACGAAAACGCCCGAAAAGAAACTTATGAGGGACTTGTAAAAATAAAAGACGAAATTAAAGAAAACCCCTCAGCGTTTTTTTCAATTTTGGTAACTATTGTTTCAGAAGAAGTTACGGGTTTATCACCCGATGAGTGGTCAAAGTCACAGCAAGAGCAAACTGACAAGGGCGAAAAAAGCCATTTACTTTCAAAAGGTTCTGTACGAAGTGCTATAACAGCGGTAGCCTCAGGCAAACTCATTGCCAAACTGCCTAAAATGGCTGATGATTTGGTAGTGAAAATCAAGGAGGTTAAAGCGAAAAAACTTATACCTAGTCTTAAACGCTTTGATGTAGCAGGAGAATTTGCCAAAGGGGAAAATATAGTTGAGCAAACTATAAAATGGGGAGAAGAACAAATTACCCTAAAATGGAAACGAGTTGGAAACAAGATAGACTTTGGAAACAGAAACGACCTTGCTAAAATTTTAGGTACAG
>JBGYFE010000145.1:0-20417 GCA_041819925.1 Capnocytophaga sp. | reverse complement strand
TGCTAAGGCACGTACAAATATACTGATTTTATGTGAATTACACAAGTTTTTCATAGTATTTATATGCATTGAGTTGGGTTAATTTTATCTTCTTTTCAAAAGATTTCTGCAAACGTACTAATTTTTTCTTAAAAATAACTATTTGAGATTAATTTTAACATTTTTATTATTCTATCACCCTATCATTCTATCACCCTATCACCCTATCATTTCAGACACTAAAAATATTCATACTGAAACTTTTTGTTTGTAAAAAAATCAGATTGTTTCACATTCAAATAGTTTTTATGATTAGATTGTGGCGTAATTTTTTTCTTTCTTCTTTTTTACCTACATTTGCCAAAACTCGAATGAACGCATTGTTTTATTCCCAAATTTACTGTCGTTTTGAAAAAAAGATTATTCCTTTTAGATGCGTACGCCCTGATTTTCAGAGGATATTACGCCTTTATTAAAAATCCGCGAATCAACTCAAAAGGGTTGAATACTTCCGCTATTTTGGGTTTTATGAACTCACTTTTTGAGGTAATTAAAAAAGAAAAACCCGACCATTTGGCAGTAGCCTTCGATAATGGTGGAAGCGTCGCTCGAACCGAAATGTTTCCTGAATACAAAGCCAATCGTGATGAAACACCCGAAGCTATACGCATTGCCGTACCTTACATTCACGAAATATTGAAAGCGTTGCACATTCCCATACTTGAAAAGAAAGGCTATGAAGCCGATGACATCATCGGAACGCTTGCCAAAAAAGCCGAAAAACAGAATTATCAAGTGTTTATGGTTACGCCCGACAAAGATTATGCACAATTGGTTTCGGAGAATATTTTTATGTATCGCCCTGCCCGAATGGGAAATGACACCGAAATTTGGGGTGTAGAACAAGTTAAGGAGAAATTTGAAGTACAATCTCCTGAACAAGTGATTGATTTTTTAGGAATGATGGGCGATGCTGTGGATAACATTCCAGGATTGCCAGGTGTGGGCGAAAAAACGGCTAAAAAATTACTCGCTGAATTCGGAAGTTTAGAGAATTTGTTGGCAAACACCGATAAAATCAAGGGAAAATTGCGTGAAAACATTGAAAATAACGCTGAAAAAGGCATTTTATCGAAAGAACTTGCGCGAATTATTTTAGATGTCCCGATTGAATTTAACGAAGAAGATTTTGAACTTTCCAAACCCAACGTAGAAGCTGTTTCAAAACTATTTGAAGAATTGGAATTCAGGCAGTTACTTCAAAATTTTATTCGCACGTATCAGCCCTCAGAAATCGTTCCTGCTTCGCAAAATGTGCAAACCACAGGGCAAACCGACCTTTTTGCTGTGCAAGGTGATTTATTTGCTGAATCGGTTGTTTCTGACAAAAAAACAATAAAAGACACATCGCACCATTATCAGCTTATTGATTCGGCAATATCTCGTAAAATATTGTTACAGAATTTATTACAACAGAAAGAAGTTTGCTTTGATACCGAAACTACGAACATTGACAGTTTGGAAGCGGAACTCGTTGGAATTGCATTTTCTTGGCATAAAGGCAAAGGATATTACGTTACAATTCCTGAAAATCAAGAAGAAAGCAAAGCTATTGTTGAGGAATTTCGTCCGTTTTTTGAAAATGAGTTTATTGCCAAAGTAGGACAAAATTTGAAATACGACCTGAAAGTACTTTCCAGTTACGGAATTGATGTTCGTGGTGCAATTTTCGACACAATGATTGCTCACTATCTTATCAATCCCGATATGCGCCACAATATGGACGTGCTCTCGGAAACTTATTTGAACTATACGCCTGTATCCATTGAAACGCTCATCGGAAAAAAAGGAAAAAATCAACTTTCAATGCGTAATGTTCCCTTAGAAGAGCAAAAAGAGTATGCCGTTGAAGACGCAGATGTTACGTGGCAATTGAAAGATATTTTTACGGAAGAATTGAAAAAAGTAAACGCTGACAAAATTTACTATGATTTGGAAGCTCCTCTGCTGAAAGTCCTTACAAAAATGGAATTGGAAGGCATTAATTTAGATATTCCTTTCTTAAAAGAACTTTCAAAACGATTAGACGAGGATATTATTTTGGTCGAAAAAGAAATTTTGAAAGAAGCTGGCGAGGAGTTTAACTTGGCTTCTCCCAAGCAGTTAGGTGATATTCTGTTTGAAAAATTAAAAATTGCCAAAAATCCGAAGAAAACCAAAACGGGACAATACGCCACTTCCGAAGAAGTTTTATCGACCTTTGCAGGAGAACACAAAATTGTTGCCGATATTTTAGAATGGCGACAGTTGCAAAAGCTCAAATCGACTTATGTAGATGCACTTCCGGCAGAAGTAAATCCGAAAACGGGGCGTGTACATACAACCTATATGCAAACCGTTGCCGCCACAGGGCGTTTGAGTAGTAACAATCCGAATTTGCAAAACATTCCGATTCGAACCGAACGAGGGCAACAAATCCGAAAAGCGTTTGTTCCTCGCAATGAGGACTATGTGTTGCTTTCTGCCGACTATTCACAAATCGAATTGCGCATCATTGCCGCATTGAGTGAGGAACAGAATATGATTCAGGCTTTTTTAAATAAGGAAGATATTCATCGTTCTACTGCTGCCAAAGTGTTTAATGTTCCTATTGAGGAAGTTACGCGCGAACAGCGTAGCCACGCCAAAACGGTAAACTTCGGAATTATTTACGGTGTATCCGCCTTTGGATTGAGCAATCAAACCGACCTTTCACGCACCGAAAGCAAACAACTTATTGACACATACTACGCCACATATCCAAATTTGCGAAATTATATCAACAAACAAATATTTTTTGCGCAACAACACGGATACGTAGAAACGGTTTTGGGTCGTCGTCGTTATTTACCTGATATTCACTCGCGTAACCAAGTGGTTCGAGGTGCTGCTGAACGAAATGCCATCAATGCTCCAATTCAAGGAAGCGCCGCCGACATCATCAAAATTGCGATGATTCGCATTCAAAATCGATTAGAAAAAGAACATTTCAAAACCAAAATGTTACTACAAGTACACGACGAATTGGTATTTGACGTTCCAAAAACCGAGTTGGAAATCGCCAAAGAAGCCATACGCTTTGAAATGGAAAATGCTTTTAAACTGACCGTACCACTCGTGGTAGATTTAGGCGTAGGAACGAATTGGCTGGAAGCGCACTAACAACTTTGATATACAATAGATTAGTACGTTCAAAAAGATTAATTAACATTGAGAATGGTCAAAATAGGAAATATAGAATTAGGAGAATTCCCTTTATTACTTGCTCCAATGGAAGATGTGAGCGACCCTCCTTTCCGAAGATTGTGTAAAATTCACGGAGCAGATATGCTTTTCAGCGAATTTATTTCTTCCGAAGGGTTAATTCGTGATGCCATTAAAAGCAAACAAAAACTTGACATATTTGATTACGAGCGTCCGGTGGGCATACAAATTTTTGGTGGTGATGAAGAAGCAATGGCACTTTCTGCCCGAATTGTTGAAACGGTAAATCCTGACGTATTGGACATTAATTTTGGTTGTCCCGTAAAAAAAGTAGTTTCAAAAGGTGCTGGTGCTGGTGTTTTGAAAGATATTGACTTGATGGTACGCCTTACAAAAGCGGTTGTCAAAAGCACACATCTTCCCGTTACGGTAAAAACACGTTTAGGTTGGGACGAAAATTCTATCAACATTGACGAGGTTGCCGAACGTTTGCAAGATGTTGGCATTCAAGCGCTTTCCATTCACGCTCGTACTCGTTCACAACTCTATAAAGGGCATTCCGACTGGACGCATATCGCCCGAATTAAGAACAATCCACGCATAAAAATTCCAATTTTTGGTAATGGTGATATCGATTCGCCCGAAAAAGCATTGGAATATCGGCAAAAATATGGCGTTGATGGCATAATGATAGGCAGAGCTGCCATTGGCTATCCTTGGATTTTTGATGAAATTAAACACTTTTTCAAAACAGGAGAGAAATTAGTTCCTCCCACGATTATCGACCGTGCTGAAGCCGTAAAAAACCATTTAACTTGGTCTGCCGAATGGAAAGGCGAACGACAAGGTGTGTTGGAAATGCGTCGCCATTACGCCAATTATTTTCGAGGCATTCCAAATTTTAAAGAATATCGTCAAAAATTAGTTACGCTTGACAATTTATTCCAAATTTTGGACGTGTTAGAAGAAATAAAGCAGGTTTTTTAATCCTAAATTGAGAGATAAACTTTGGCAAAGTTCAAGTTCTTTGCCAAAGTTTATCTCTCAAAATTATTCATACGGATTGGTCGTGTCCAAAGCCTCTAATTGCACCAAAACATCGGCAATTTTTTCGGTGATGTATTTGAAATAGCGCTCGCCTTTCTCGGGGGTGGCAAGTTTCGGATTTCCGATACCCGTATCGTCCGTAACTTGTGTCCATCGGCGTTCAGCCCAAACCCAGCCTTGTGTAAACTCCTTGATTTTATGCTTTTTCTCAACGCCATCACCCGCCTGTAACAAAGGCAACACCCATTCTGGACGCAAGTGCATCAAAAGGCTTGTTTCCATTTCGTCAGCGTGGTCGCCTACATTATCGAAGTAGTTTTTCTTTTCAGGATTTTGAAACCAATTGCATAGCGAGATGTACATTTCAGAAAATTTCAATCCCAATTCTCTTAAAATCGGTTTAAAATCGTTTCCTCCGTGGCTATTCAAAACAACCAATTTCTTGATATTCTGACGATTGAGTGTTTCCACAATATCCGTGAGCAAAATGAGTTGCGTACTTGGGTTAATATTGATGTCGAGCTTCACGTCGGCTTGTCCGGTATTCACCCCAAATGGAATGGAAGGCAAAACGATGATTTTACTTCCTCTCTCCCACGCAATACGAGCCGATTCAGCTGCAATGCATTCTGATTCAATAACATCGGTGGCGTAAGGCAGATGATAATTGTGAGCCTCCGTGGCTCCCCAAGGTAAAATAGCTACCGAATAATCGGTTTCTTTGACAGTTTTCCAATTGGTTTCTGCTAAAATATAAGGTCGCATACGATTTTTATTTTGTTAAAGGGCAAAGATACGAAAATTAAAAATGATTTCGTACTTTTGTCGTGTTTTTGATTTTCCATCAAATATTTTCTGACAGAAAATCTGTAACGTTTTGCAGCAATCTGCACGTAATTAAGAAATAGTAAACACATACAAGGAATATATGGCACGAATTTTAACCGGCATTCAAAGCACCGGAACTCCGCACTTGGGAAACATTTTAGGAGCGATTTTACCCGCAATGCAAATGGCACAAGACCCTAAAAATGAGTCTTTTTTGTTCATAGCAGATATGCACTCGCTCACGCAAATTAAAAACGGAACTGAATTGCGTTCCAACACGTACAGTGTTGCGGCTACGTGGCTCGCTTTTGGTTTAGACACTGAAAAAATCGTTTTTTATCGCCAAAGTGATGTACCGCAAACAACCGAGCTTTCGTGGTATTTGAGTTGTTTTTTTCCATACCAACGCCTCACATTAGCGCATTCTTTCAAGGACAAAGCTGACCGCTTGGAAGACGTAAACACGGGGCTTTTCACCTATCCGATGTTGATGGCAGCAGATATTTTGCTCTATGACGCCGAAATTGTTCCTGTTGGAAAAGACCAATTGCAACATCTGGAAATTACGCGCGATGTAGCTTCACGTTTCAATCATCAAATGGGCGATACTTTTGTGCTTCCACAAGCCAAAATTGAAGAACGCATAATGATAATTCCTGGTACAGACGGAGAGAAAATGAGCAAATCACGCAACAATTTTATTAATATTTTTCTGCCGGAGAAACAACTCCGCAAGCAAGTGATGAGCATTCAAACTGATAGCACTCCTCTTGAAGACCCTAAAAATCCGGATACTTGCAATGTTTTTGCACTTTACCGACTGCTTGCCGACCAAACGCAAACAGAAACAATGAGAAACCTATATTTAGCAGGAAATTACGGTTATGGACACGCAAAACAAGCTCTTTATGAACTTATTTTAGAGAAATTCGCTGAACCTCGTAAAAAATTCGACTATTATATGGCAAATTTAGATGAATTAGAACGAATTTTGCAAGAAGGCGCACTAAAAGCACAATCCGTAGCCAATCAGGTACTGAAAAGAGTACGTGAAAAAGTCGGATATTAGTTAATTTTCTAAAAAAAACATCGACTTTACTTAACTTTGTCAAAGTTTTTGGAACTTTGACAAAGTTAGTAAACGAAAAAAATAGCATTTTAATATTTTCATCCAATCCTTCGAATATTTCTTTCCAAAGTAATGAATAACAAGTGGATATTCAAGAAAAAACCCAATGCCGAAGTCGTTGATAAGCTCCGAAAGGAACTCAACATCAACGAAACTTTGGCGATTTTACTCGTTCAAAGAGGCATTACTGATTTTGATAAGGCAAAGCAGTTTTTTCGTCCGTCGTTTGCGGATTTGCACAATCCGTTTTTGATGAAGGATATGGAAAAGGCAGTTTCCCGAATTGAAAAAGCGCTTGAAAACCAAGAGAAAATCCTTATTTTCGGTGATTATGACGTTGATGGCACAACCGCCGTTTCGTTGATGTACCTTTTTCTGAAAGAATTTACTCCTCATTTAGAACCTTATATTCCAGACCGTTACACCGAAGGATACGGCATTTCCTTTCAAGGAATTGACTATGCCGCTACAAACGGATTTTCGCTTATCATCGCCTTGGACTGTGGCATCAAATCGGTAGCTGAAATTGCTTACGCCAAAGAAAAAAACATCGATTTTATTGTCTGTGACCACCATCTTCCATCAGAAATTCTGCCCGATGCTGTGGCTATTTTGAATCCTAAACAGACCGATTGTGCATATCCGTACAAGGAATTGTGTGGCTGTGGTGTAGGCTTCAAATTGGTGCAGGCTCTTAACGCGCGTATGAAAAATCCGTTTGAACGAATTGTTCCTTTTTTGGATTTGGTTGCCGTTGCCATTGCGGCAGACATCGTACCGATGACAGGAGAAAACCGAGTGTTGATGCACTTTGGATTGGAAATTTTAAACACCAATCCAACCGTAGGTTTGAAAGCCTTGCTGGGCATTGACACCAAACCCGTTCAGGTGGTTGATGTTGTTTTCGGGTTAGCTCCCCGAATCAATTCCGCAGGACGCATTGAACACGGATTGTTTGCTGTGAAACTGCTAACCGAAAAATCGTACAGCAAAGCCCTTGAAAAAACCAAAGAAATAAATCTTTTTAACAACGAACGTAAGGAATTAGATACTCTCATTGCCAAAGACGCGCTTTTGCAAATCAAAAACAACGGTGAGGAAAACCGCTTTTCAACTGTGGTGTATGACGCTTCGTGGCATAAAGGCGTTATCGGGATTGTTGCTTCACGTTTGATTGAAACATACTACCGTCCAACCGTAGTTTTTACCAAAAGTGGAGAAAAGTTGGCTGCTTCGGTGCGCTCCGTGCAAGGTTTTGACGTATATGAAGCATTAGAACAATGTGCTTTGTACATCGAGCAGTTTGGCGGACACAAATATGCCGCAGGTTTGACTGTAAAACCCGAAAATTATCTTCCGTTTAAAGAAAAATTTGAAGAAGTAGTTTCACAAACACTCCCCGAAGACCTACAAAAACCAAAAATTACCATCGACGTTGCACTTCCATTGGAAAAAATTACGCCTAAAATGTTTGCTATTTTAAAACAATTTGAGCCTTTTGGTCCTCAAAATATGAATCCTATTTTTTACGCCTCCAATGTCATTGACACAGGATTTGCCAAGTGTATCGGCAAGGACGAAAATCATTTGCGATTAACATTGAAAGACGCTGACGGAAAACAATTTTTTACAGCCACAGGGTTTGGTTTAGGACATAAATTAAGTCTCGTAAAGTCAGGCAAACCCTTTGAAATCGTATATTCCATCGAAGAAAACCATTGGAATGGAAATGTTTCTTTACAGCTAAAAGTAAGGGATTTGAGATGATATAAAAGCAAAATCACAAAATCCTTTTTGTATCATTCTTACCAAATTCTTGAATTTGATAAATATTTTAACTTAAAAAATGTTTTTGTTTCATTGAAATACAACTATTATTGATAATAAAATCTTAAAATCATTTACAGTAAAACGTATTGTTTGCCTTTTTCTTCTTTTTTACGTATTTTTGCCGATATAATTCATATTCAAAGTATGTTAAAGCAGAATTTACAACTTAAACTTTCTCAAAAATTGTCGCCCCAACAAATTCAACTAATGAAGTTGGTGCAGTTGCCCACGTTGGCTTTTGAACAGCGCATCAAGCAGGAATTGGAAGAAAATCCAGCTTTGGAGGCCGGACGTGAAGAAAGTGAATACGACGAATTTGCAGACGAATTTGACAATTCATCTGATGAATATAGCGATAGCGAAGTGATTGATATGGACGATATTAATATCGATGAGTACCTCAGCGATGACGAAATTCCTGAATATCGCTTGCAATCAAACAATTACAGTGATGATGACGAGGAAAAAGAAATTCCGTTTAGTGCCGAAGTTTCTTTCCATCAATCGCTTTTAAACCAGCTTAACACCTTCACGCTTTCTGATGAAGATTATTTCATTGCTGAATTTTTAGTAGGAAGCATTGATGATAGTGGTTACATACGTCGCAGTATCCAAGATTTAACGGACGATTTAGCTTTTACGCAAAATATTTATACTGAAGAAGATAGAGTAAAACAAATCCGCGAACAGGTTATTTTCCAGTTAGACCCTGCTGGTGTGGGAGCGTTTGATTTGCAAGAATGTTTGTTGGTGCAATTACGTCGAAAAAAGACCAACGCAACGGTGGCTTTGGCAATCGAAATCATCGAAAAAGCATTTGAGCAATTTACCAAAAAACATTATGCAAAATTGCAACAAAAATTCTCCATTTCAGAAGAAGAATTGAAAGAAGCCGTGCAAGAAATTGAACGTTTGAATCCCAAGCCAGGTAGTTCATATTCAGGAAGTAATGTGCAAGTGGAACAAATCATTCCTGACTTCACGGTGCGCGTCAATGACAATGAGCTGGAACTCAGTCTCAACGGGCGGAATGCCCCCGAATTGCACGTTTCACGGGAATACTCCGAAATGCTGGATACGTATAAAAAATCAAAAGAAAAATCGTCTTCACAGAAAGAAGCCGTATTTTTCATCAAACAAAAGTTAGATTCTGCCAAGTGGTTCATAGATGCTATTAAACAACGCCAACAGACACTTTTGGTGACGATGGATGCCATTATGGAACACCAACGCGAGTATTTCCTTACGGGAGATGAACTTAAAATAAAACCATTGATTTTGAAGGATATAGCAGACAAAGTAGGAATGGATATTTCTACTGTTTCAAGGGTGGCGAGCAGCAAATATGTTACTACGCCCTATGGTACGCGTTTGATTAAAGACTTCTTTTCCGAATCAATGAAGAACGACCAAGGAGAAGATGTTTCTACCCACGAAATCAAGCAGATACTCCAACGCATCATTGCCAAAGAAGATAAAAGCAAACCATATCCTGATGATGAATTGGCGCAACTTCTCAAAGAAGAAGGCTACCCGATTGCCCGCCGAACCATCGCCAAATATCGCGAACAATTGGACATTCCCGTAGCTCGTTTGAGAAAGGAGTTGTAAAATGAAAGTGTTGAAATATGCCTTCTGGTTGGTTTGGCGGGTGTGGTTTTACATATTGGTGGCGGTTATCACTTTATTGATGACACCCGTTTTGTTGGTACTCACCTCTGCCGAAAAATGGTATCCGCAGTTTTATTGGGTAGCTCGTAATTTGTGGGCAAAACCGATACTCTACGCAATGGGTTTTTATCCAAAAATCACTCGTTATCAATCCCTTGAAAAAGGAAAAAGTTATATGTTGGTTGCCAATCACACCAGTATGACCGACATTATGCTGATGTACGTTTGCAGTAAAAATCCGTTTGTTTTTGTTGGAAAAAAAGAATTGGCAAAGATGCCTTTGTTCGGTTTCTTTTACAAGCGCGTTTCTATTTTGGTGGATAGGTCAAACTTACAAAGCCGTAAACAGGTCTATGACGCTGCTATACAGCGACTTAGTGCAGGATTGAGCATTTGTATTTTTCCCGAAGGAGGCGTACCTGATGATGAAACCATTGTTTTAGATAGCTTTAAAGATGGAGCTTTCCGATTGGCGATTGAATACCAAATCCCGATTGTTCCGATGACTTTTTTTGACAATAAAAAGCGGTTTCCGTTTCGTTTTTTTGCTGGAAGCACGGGACGTATGCGTGTGAAAATCAATCCGTTTGTTTCTACCGAAGGACTTACGATTGACAATAAAAATGAATTGAAAAATCAAGTTAGAGAATTGATTTTAAGTCAGTTAGTGAAAGATGTAAGTTAATAAAAAAACTCAATCAACACCAATCCGATTAAGCAAATAATAAAATAAACGGCGATGCCTCTCGCACCTTCATAATCTCTTGCCAAACGTTGCCCCAATAAAAAACAAAGCAGTGTGGAAGAAGCTAAAATCAATCCCCAATATCCATAAAAAATGTTTTTCTTGCTGAAAATCTCAAAAATTCCACACAAAAACAAAATCGACGTAACTAATTCAGTAACAACAATCAAATTCAGAATAGGAGTTATATACTTTGCCAAAAACGTTTTTGAAAAGTACGACTTATAGTATATCACTGAACCTTTGAAATCGACAATTTTTTCAAGAGCACTATACCCAAAAGTGATGATAAGAAAGAAATAAACAAAAAACAGCGTCATAAATGAAACATTAACCCAATCTATTATTTATCACAAAATCAACATTTTAATTATATTTCCTTTTATTTTTTTGACCGAGCAAGATTCAATGTAAAAGAAAATTCTGACCCCACACCATAAACACTGTCTACGTAAATTCTTTGTTTATGAGCCTCAATAATATGTTTAACTATTGAAAGCCCCAGCCCTGAACCTCCTTGCTTACGATTTCCGCTTTTGTTAACCCTATAAAAACGTTCAAACAATCGCGGTAAATTTTCTTTTATCACACCCTCTCCATTGTCAGTAATACGAATGATTATTCTCTCTTCGGATATATTTTCAATATTAACTTCGGTCGTTCCGTTATGTTTTCCATATTTTATAGAATTAACTATCAGATTTGCAACTACTTGCTGTATTCGCTCTCTATCGGCATAAACATAAATAGGCAAATATTCTTTATCGAACACCAGTGAAATTTCTCGTTTTGTTGCCTGCATTTCAAAAACTTCAAATACGTTTTCTATCAATTCTACAATATCAAATTCTTCAAAATCAAGCATTAATTCCCCCGCTTCCAGCTTTGAAATCATTTCAAGGTCTTTCACCACATAAATCAAGCGCTCTACGCCCTTAGCGGCACGTGAAAGGTATTTTTTGCGAATGGTTTTGTTTTCCATCGCACCATCTAAAAGTGTTAAAATATAACCTTGTACAGTAAAAAGAGGCGTGTTTAATTCGTGGGAAATATTGCCAATATATTCTTTTCGATAATTTTCACGGTCTTTCAAGTTCTCTATTTCGAGTTTTTTTTGCTCAGCGAACTTATTAATTTCTTTACTTAGCGAAGTTATATCGGTTGTAATTACCTGATTATCAAAACTTGTATTTTCTAATAAAGATACATCTTTGTAGATTTTTTTTATCCGTTTGTAAATAAATTTTTCCACACGATACTGCAATGTAAAAAAACACACCACATAAAGACTTACAGCATACGGAATCACTACCCAAAAAGGAATTTCATCGAAGAAATAAATCACTATTCCGAGTAAAAAACTTGAAAAAATCGTAATAAACAATGATGATTTTAATGCAAATCGATATGATTTCTTTAATTTTCGCATATTTTGTTAACAGAAAACTACCCACTTGTAAAAAAGTAGCTAATTCACACTAAAACTATACTTATGCTAAACCACAAATTTGTAGCCTACTCCTTTCACTGTTTTAAAATAATCGTCGCCTATTTTTTCACGTAATTTACGGATATGCACATCAATAGTACGATCACCTACCACTACTTCACTTCCCCAAACCTTATCGAGAATTTCCTCTCGTTTAAACACTTTTCCTGGCTGCGAGGTCAAAAGCCACAAAAGTTCAAATTCCTTACGAGGCAAAACAATCTCTTCGTTTTTGTGCATAACCTTATATTCATCTCGGTCAATCACAAGGTCTCTGATGTTCAGCATAGTAGTACCATTCTCTTCTCCCATAGACCGACGAAGCAGCGCTTTTACCTTACTGACAAGTACTTTTGGCTTTATGGGTTTGGTGATATAATCATCTGCTCCTGCCTCAAATCCTGCAAGTTGCGAATAATCCTCACTTCGGGCAGTCAAAAAAGTTATTACGGTTTTTGACAATTCAGGTTGTTTACGAATATGTTCACAAGCCTCAATACCATCCATTTCAGGCATCATCACATCCATAATAATGAGATGAGGCAGCTCTTTTTTTGCTTTTTTTATGGCTTCTAATCCGTTTTTAGCAGTAAATACCTGAAATCCCTCTTTTTCCAAGTTATATCCAACAAACTCTAAAATATCTGAATCATCATCAACCAACAAAATTTTTACGTTCTTCATATCACACAAATATAACAAGATGAAAATCTTAACACTTTTCTGAATATCGAATATTCGTCACAAAAAAACGGAAAATTTTCTTTTTTTTATGAAAAGAAATCATCTAACATCGTTCCAAAAAACTGCGCCTTAGCTCGGTAAAGCAATGCTCTTGTTATGCCTAAATTTGAAAGTTCTCGTTCCAACGCCGTTACTGAGAAAAATTTTCCAAATTTAGAGACCATTATTACAAAAGTAATTTTATTGGTTTCAATAATAATATCATCTATTTCAAGTTGAGCTTCAACGTTACTTTCAACCACCATTCTCACTTGATTGAGAATACTTAAATGAAAAGCTGAACCACTCTCTATATTCATAGCCAAAGGATTTCCCTCTGCTTGAGCTTTCGATAACGTAGTACCATCTGAGGTACTTAAAATCCCGTAGAACAGAAAACCGGGCATATTTTCCTTCATTTCCTGACAATGGTCATTCAACATTTTTTGCAATTCTAATGGACTCATAACGGCAAAATCATTCCTTTTGTTCACAAAGATAAAAATTCTCTATAAAAAAACAACTCTAAAACATCTATTTAATCTATTTATTTTTCAAACTAAACAGATATTTTACGCCAGCAAATATTTGAAATCCTTGCACGGGATAATACGCCCAACGTTCATAATTTGTTGAAGTTAAATTATTTGCCCTCACAAAAATCATCCATTTTTTGTTAAGCGTATAGTCAGCGTGTAAGTTCAAATCAAAATAACTTCCTAATGACAATTTGGTAGGAGTTGCTGTTGTTGAGGTAACATAATCAGCCTCATAACGGCTTCCTACGTGAAACAAATCAATTCCAGCAAAAAGTCCCTCCATTATCTTAACATCGGTGAAAAGCGACACTCTTGTACGTGGCAAATTCCACGCTTCGGCTTGGTTTGTGGCTGAATAACCATTCAATTTTCCTTCTAAATCAAAGTAAAAAACATTGTTTACATTACCTCCCACACCTGCTGAAAAGCCAAATTCACTTACTTTATCATATACCACATTGAAGGAGTTGTTATGACTGTAACCCAATGTAACGGTAGATGAAGATGTGGCTGGCGAATAGGTAGTAAACAAAGGCAGGTTTTCATATTGTTTATACCCTCCTTGCAACTTATAGTGAATGCCTGTGGTTAGTTCTCCTTTGAGTGCTGCTGAAATATCAACAGTTACATTTGTCGGGTTAATCGTTTGAATTGGAGCTAAATACGGATTTACTTTTGTCAAGTTCTCAAACGTATTTTGTTGGAACATTCCGCGAACAGCTCCGTGCAAAATAGTGCTTCCTCCGCCGATTCGGTACAAAACTTCCACATCAGGAAAGGCTTTGAAATTGCTGTCTTGTGTCGGATTTCCTCCTGCATAGGCAATGGTTACCCCTAATTTGAAATCCAAATCACCTGTTGAAAAATTATACGAAGGATTTGCCCCAAACAACAACCATTTGTTATCAACAGACCCCGAAGTTAAATAACCTCTCTCAAAAGAACCTGAATAATAATCAAACAAGAGATTTAAGCGAATTTTATGTTCGTCCTGAATAGGTATTTGAAATGAGGGAGTTACACTAAAATTCATTTCACTACTATTGAATTTATCAGAAAATCCTCTTAATGAAAGGTCTAATCCGTCAAAATAAGAGTCTGAAAGTTTTACGTAACCTCCTAAACCATATCCCAAATACACTTGTTTTATCCCGCCAAGCTGACCAAGTTGTGCATCTGTGTAATATCCTTTTTGAACTCCATACCAATTATGAAGCCTTCTGCCAAAATCAACACCCAAACCCCAATTTATGTCTCTATCAAGGTAGTCATAACGCAGTTCGGCTTTGGTTCTTGCATAATTATTGTCTAAAATAAGGTCTTTCACTTCTGCATTTGACGAAAGATGATTGAATAAAAAAGCCAAATTACTTTCATCAGTTGCTGGCAGAGTAACCGACGCATCTCCGTAAAGCGTATTTAAATTCCCAAAACCTCCCCCAACGTATGAATCTTGATAATTTTCTTTCTTAACGTTTTTCTTTATTGTGGTAGCTTTTCCTTTTTCAGGAACAAAAGTAGAAGCCACTGGCACAGAGTAAATTGAGTAAGTAATTTCTTTTTTAGCCAACGCAAGCGAATCTTTTTTAATGTTTGCGTCTTCTCGTTTTTTGTAAGCATCGGCAATGGTTGGTGCATACGACTTTACTACATCAATCACTTTGGTTGTCAAACTGTCTTTCTTGCTTTGCGCTATCAAAGTCATTGATGGCACAAACAGAAGGATTATCAACGTTTTAAAACTGATTCTATTTTTATTCATTGTTGTCATTTTTTAGTTTAGAATTACATTTTTACGGAAGAATTACTTTTCGCAGCTTCGGCTTTAACAATTGCCAATTCTTTTTTAGCTTCTTCCACCACTTCGGGATATTCTTTAAAATTATTAATTACATTTTCAAGAATGTAAGTTGCTTGATATGAATCTTTTAACCCGTAGAAGTTTTTCGCCATTACCACCAAGCCTTTGGCAGCAAATTCTTTGTATCCGCCATAGTCTTTTGCTAACTTTTGAATTACTTCATTTGATTCTTTGAATTTTCCGTCTTTATTTTTGAAATATGCGTTGTAATACATCGCTTCGGCAGCTAAATTTCCGGAAGCTGTTTTTGCCACTTCCTGATATGCTTTTCTTGCTTCCGCCTCATTACCTATCTGAATGTAAGAACGTGCCAAAACATTGTAAGCATCATTCTTAATTCGCGTGTCTATTGTTTTCTCTGCCAACACTTTATTAGCATATTCAATGGCTCTGTCATACAACTTTTCGTTGTAACAAACTCGCATCAAGTTTGATTGCGCATATACCTTATTTTGTGCAATGGTTGCTGTTTTTTCCAAATCTTCAAGATATGGTTTGGCTTTCAGATAACTTCCTGCATCTAACAGAATTTGAGAGAGTTTCACCAATGATTGCTCTCTAAATTCATTGGAGCCACTTTTAACAACACTTTCATAAAGCGTAACAGCTTTTGATTTCTGATTTGAAGAATCATAAAGTTGTGCCAAATAGAACTGTGCATTGGTCAAACGCATTCCGTTTGGAAAATCTTTAATATATTTCTCAAATCCTGCAATTGCCTCTTTTTCATTCTGTTGCATATACTGACGTTCAGCAGCTTCATACGTAGCGCCTTCAAGTTCCAAATCCGAAACTTCAACATATCCAAGACCTTTCGCCCAAGTGGCATATTCGCTGACTTTACCCATATCGATGTAAATCAACTTAGCAGTAGCCACCGCTTGAGCCGATTCGTTAGTTTGTGGATAATCGCGCGCAATGGTTTTGAACACCTGCAAGGCATTTTGATTATCATTCTTATTGTAATAAACCAATCCTTCACGCAGCATTGCTCTCGGAACGAAATTATTTCCCTTATATTCGTTTTGGATTTGTTTGTAATACTGAACGCCTTTTGCCGTATTTCCTTCTGAAACATAGGCATTTCCCAATTCAAACAAGGCATTAGGACGAAGATTTGAATTTCGGTATTTCTTGATAAAATCTTCTAAATCTTCAATTTTTTTATTAGACCTATCCACAAAACCATAACTGATAGCTTTTTGGTAAGCTGCATAATCCTCATCAGAAGAATTGCTGGAAATCAACTTATTATACCGTTCCATTGCTGGCCAATATTTTCCTTCAACAAAATAAGAATCTGCCAAACGCAACAAAGCATCGTTTGTCCAAGCGTTCGTTTTAGGATTGTTTTTTAAATATTGTTCAAAATTCTCAATTGCCCCTTTGTAATTCTTTAAATTGAAATCAGCATACGCCAAACTATAATGGATTTGTTTGTATTCATCTGTTTTTGAAACATTTGCATTATTCAAAAATTGTGTATAGAAATTTTTGGCATTTGAAAAATCTTTCAATTGGTAAGAAGTTTCGCCCAACCAATAAAGCGAGCGCCCAGCCAGCACGGCATCATTACTATTGGCTGCTTTTTTCAGATAATTCAACGCTTCGGCATATTGAAGTTCATTGAAAAGCTCCAAACCACGATAGAACGATACTTTTTTGTACACCTCTTGGTCTCTCGGGTCATTTGATTTTTCTAACAAAGCGATTGCCGCTTGATAGTTCCCAGAAGAAATATACGAATCAATCAACAACGATTGAATTTCCTCTTTGTTGTCATTCGGATATTTTTGAGCGTAACTGAGCAACACCTCCGGAACACTCTCATACGGATTCCCGATTTCGTAGCTCAAACGAGCGTAATTCAAATGTGCATCTTTCTTAATTTGAGCATCATAGTCCATTTGATAAGCATTTCTGAAAGCGTTTAAAGCCTGCTGTTTTTGCCCTGTGTTCAGGTAACATTCCGCTAAATGGTAATAGGCATTTTGTGCTACGGGGTCGTTTCCGTCAATGATTTTATTGAATTGGTCGATGGCGTTTCCGTAGTCTTTATTTTTGTAATAAGCATATCCCAAATAATAAAAATCCGTATTTGAAAATTTTCCTTTTTTTCCCTTGTATTCTTTCAAATATGGAATAGCTTGGTTATACTTTCCTAAATTAAAATAACTCTCGCCAATGATTTTATTTAATTCAGATAGTTCTTCTTGATTTTTAGTTTTATCCAGCTGTTTCAATCCTTCGCTAATGGCTTGTTCAAATTGCCCCTGCTTGAATTTCATATTTGCCTGAAAATAAGAAACATTTTTATCGATACTCTCATCGCCTTTCACTTTTTCAAAATAACTTTCAGCCGTTTTATAATCTTCTGAATCATAGGCGATGTATCCTAAATAATAATTAGCATCTGCACCATATTCTTTTGTATTTTTGACTAAATTGAAATATTTTTCAGAATCTTTACGGCTTCCTGTTGAAAACAAAGCATATCCTTTTTGGAAGTAATATTTGGTTCTTTCTTCCTTGCTGACACTGCTATCGTTCACCTTTCTGTACCATTTCAGCACATCTTTATAATTTCCTCGCTGGAAATAGAAGTCAGCCATTCGCATATAAGCTCCCGTGCTCAAAGGCGATTCTGGGTGTTCTTCGATGAACTTTTCCATCAACGTATCTGCCCCCAATTCGCCCAAAATTGCTGCCGTTGAAGCTACATAATATTGTGCTTGAACCCGAACCTCTTCACTATTAGTTGATGAGTGTTGCTCTTTTCGGAATAAATGCTGTGCAGGTTTATATAACTTTCTGTTATATAATGACATCGCTTTTTGAAAATCAGCCGAAGTGTTCGTAAAAATCTCAGTTTCTTGTGCCAACATCACTTGACTGAAAATCATTAGAAAAATGATTGAAATAATTGTTTGTTTCATAAAGAAATGTTTTTATCGCCCAAATTTATGTATTTTTGCGTATCAATCCAATTTTTGACACCAATTTACTACGGAAGATTTCCCTTCAAAAACTGCAATATAATTGTTTTTCAAAACAAAACCTTTTTATTTCATTGATTACAAAACAATTAGAGATAAAACTCAAAAAAAGTTAATAAAAAGCTAAATATTCACGCTTTGCCAAGCAAGCGGGTTGCGATATGAGTGTATGTTCGCAAAAAAACAACAAAAAAAAGTCAAAATGTATTTTTTATCGGGGTTATTTTTAAACACATCAATAAGTTCGCTCTTTTGGTTGGCTGTCCAAGGGGAGCCTGCATTTAGTTTGCTATCGCTTATCACGGCTCTAAAATAATCAACTTCTTCTACTTCATCAAAAACTTTCTTCACAAACAAATCATCAGCAATGATATTGTCTTTTACTCCTTTTAAATATATCTGTTTTAAGTGTGTATAGTCTTTAAATAAAGTACTAAAAGGCGGTATATTTCTTATTTTTGAAGTTACTAACAGCTCAAAATCAGTTACAAAAACGGGTTAGGCTCATTTTCTAAATGATAAATCAATTTTTCAAAGCCTTTTTGAAAGAGTCTTACTTCTTCTGCTTTTTCAGGTTTCTTTATGGCATATAATTCTATCAATTTTTGTGTTTCATCTTTGTACTCTTCATATCTTGGGTGATTTCCCCATTTTAGTATGGCCATTTTTTTAAATAATTGCAGAGGAAAAGACCCGCCAACAACAATTTCTGACCTTTGTTCAAAAGGCACACTACCCACATAATCCGCTAAAAAATGAATATCTGTGAGTTTGGGAAAAATTTCGGTTTCGTAAAAATTTAAACATAAATAGAAATCTGAAAGAAACTCATCTAATTCTTCTTTACTTTGTATATCCTTAGAAAAAGAATGGTCAGTTGGATAAAACTTTCTTGGGTTTAAATCAATATAATTATTATAATAACCTCTTAAATCATCTATTACTAAATGTTTGAACTCACTCTCCAATTTTTTTAATGAAATAGTAAATGTTTGTAAAGTTAAAAGTGAATAAAATTGCAATCTGAAATAAAATTTTAAATTGAAATGTTCATTTTCCAAATAAAACTCTATGTAATCTTCTATTAAATTAATACTATATTTTTTTGTTATTTCATTTTCTAAAAATATTTTTTTTAATTCTTTTCTTGTTAAATCCACAATTTCAAAATTTATTTTATTCCTATAAATTGATTATTTCCATCGCCATACATCTTATAAAATGCTTTCACTTGTATTTGCTGTCCTTGTTGGATATCTATTGGTAATCTAACATTGTCTACTTCATCAAATTCTTTTGGTATTTGTGGCTTAAATGCCAAACTTCCTTTTCCTGCTTGTTGTTTTGCCATAGCTTGCCCAGCACTTAAAGTGGTTTTTTCGCTAAGTTTGGTATCTACTATTATCATATCTACTATTTCATTAAATTCATCGTACTTTACCCAAACTTGGTCGGCAACAAAATACTCACCCTGTGCAGAGCAAGGAGGTGTTTTGCCCGGCAAACAAAATTGCATTTGGCTAATGAGTTTGCGCTGGTCAAGGTCGGGAACTAATTTTTTAAGCTCGCTGTAGGCTTTGCCCGTTCTTGTTTTTACTGCGGCAAGCATCGCTTTTTCAAACTCATCTCCTTTTTTCGTAACTTCCTTAAAAAAATTACTTTTAGCCCATTTTTCCCAATTGGGGTTTTCTTGGGCAAGTTCAAAAGCATAGTGAGGGTCCTCTTTTAAAAGTTTCCACTTGTCCAAATCATCAGCAGTGGTAATGAGTTTTTTCAGTTCATTTCCGTTGCTTTTTGATAAGAAATCTTTTTCTAACTTGGCTAAATCATCAGCATTTAAGTTTTCTATTTTTCTCCGCAAAGAAACATCTTTTATTTCATCTACCCATTTACTAAGCGTTGGAGAGAGGCTTTTCGCTTTTGCCAATCCATCAACCTGCTTTTTGATAGCATTTTTGTCAAGATATTTTTTGGTTTGTTCCAAAAATTCTTGGTTTTGTTTCCCATCAATGGACGAGGCTACATAAAACTCATTGGGCTCTATTTCGCTAATGTTTTTGTAAACAAGGTCAAAACCATCGGGTAAGTTTGTCTATATTCTGCTTTTGATAAATTGAGTACCTTTTCTAAATGATTTTATCTATTATTTTGATTTTGAGTAAATTATCTCTTTGTTAAAAATAGAATAAGTTATTCCTATTTTCTTTAAAAGATAATAATTTTCAAAAGTTATATTTAAATTTAATAACGGACTGAATAAATACCAAACTAACTCATAATCATATGTTAATCCATATAATGCTTCATATAATGCATTTGTTTTTTTATCTTCAATTT
>JBGYFE010000144.1:0-3236 GCA_041819925.1 Capnocytophaga sp. | reverse complement strand
ATTGGTAATTTATTGATTTTCAATATATGATTGTTAAATTTTAGTTAAACTTGCCTTTTTTTTTAAAATTTTATGTATACATTTGCCCCCAAGAAAAACACAAAGCGCGCAATGTGGTTTTTAGATTTAAAATTTTTCGTTTAATATTTTAAAATTTAAAAAGATGGAAACATTGAACTTGGAGCAAAAGGCTCTAAAATTTACGGAATTGAAAGCTCTTAATGAGCAAGAACTTAGAGCAATCAATGGTGGAATTAGGATTAACTTTTTTGGACTTCTTGAGTATGAATCAACTCATCAAAAAGGGCATCGTTGGAAATGGGCTTGGCAAAAAGAGTGGTAAAATCAAAAGACTGTCCCTTAGTTGTAAAGAAAAATAATTTTGAAAATGGTATTTGTTTAGTGTTTGATAATTATTTACGAAAAGACTTTGGGGGCAGTCTTTTTTTATTGAAAGAGTAAATGAAAAAATGGTATTTTATCTGTTTTGTGCTGGTAACTTTCGTAGTATCAGGACAAAATGTACTTAAAGGATATATAAAAAACGCAAACGGAGAGGTTGTCAAATATGTCAATGTGGGAGTTAAAGGAACTCAAAAGGGCGTAGTTTCTGATGACAAAGGTTTTTTTTCATTGGAAGGAATTAATTTGAAAAAATCAGATAGTGTTTATTTTTCACACATAAGTTACAAACATAAACTTTTAGCCGCAAAAGACATTACAAGTGTCATCACTTTGGAAAATCAAATTATCGATATTCCTGAAACGACAGTGGTGGTTAATAGTCCCAAAATAAGGACATTGAAAGAAAAGGGTGTCCGTATGCCAGGGGTAATAATTTCGTACTCATCAGAAGATAGAGAGTATGGCGAAGTAGGAGATTTTATCAATCTAAATGAAAGTCATAGACTGACAGAAATTGAGGTGAATATTTTGAAAAATACGTTTGATAGAGCAATTCTGCGTTTAAATGTTTTTCAAACAGATGAAAACCATAGTTTTTTTAGTCCATTATTAACAGAACCAATTTATATTGAGATTCCTCGTTCAGAAAAACCTCAAAAAATCTCAAAAAAAATGTCTCACATATTACCAAAAGGGATTGTTTGGGTTGGAGTAGAATTAGTGGATTTTCAGGGAACGGCTCATTCCGTTATAGAGATGGGAGCAAGAGCAACGGGTTCTTGGGTTCGTTTTGGTAATGATGTAAAGAAAGCACCGTTAGGCGTTGGCATTCCCTTTTCGTTGAAGGGATATAGCCTTGAAACAAAATAAAAATAGTGGCAATTTTTTGAGACCAAAAAACACAATCATTTCACTAAAATGGTAAAGGTTGTTCTTAATTTGATATATATTTATCTTCGTAAATTTTTTGCAAAAGGAGATATTTTAACAATCAGTGTTTTGATTGCACTATTTTCATTTGTGGTATATACTATTTATCAACAGTATGAAAATTTTTATCTTTTACCTTTTGTGTTTTTGTTATCTACTGCATCGCATCACTTGACAAGAAATGATTTTTCTCTATTAAAAATAAGGAAAGATTTTAGAAAAATAATTTTTATAGAGTATTTTTTATACAATGTTTTGTTTTTAAGTATCTTTCTTTTCAAGGAAGATTGGGGCTACGCATTGATTTATCTAATGAGTTTAGTGTTGATTGTTTTTCTTCCGCAGAAAACAACGAATATTAGATATCCGTTTGACCTCTTTGATCCCTTTTGGCATATTTCTTTCAGAAAATATAAAGTAGGTTTGATAATGCTTCTTGCAATAGCTTTGATTGTTGTTGCAAAGTTTTATGATAATCCTAACTTAGCTCTGTTCGCTTTGTTTGTAATTTCTTTTCTTTGTTCTTTGCCGTATTTTGAGAGGGAATTTTCAGCTCATATTGCGGTATCACATTATCTTGGTCAAAAATATTTACTCCACCAAATAAAAGTTGGAGTAGCAAATTTTCTTATGATTTTTACGCCTGTTTTGGCTATATATGTAGCTTGTTTTCAGTTTGAAAATTTTTGGTTTTTACCCTCGCTTATTGTGTTTCCTTTGTTAGGAATTTTGACAAAATATACCTTTTTTGAAGATAGAATTATTCAAAATATAAGTTTTGTTTTTATATTATTAGGAGGGTTTTCTTACGGAATACCTTTCTTGATAATTCCTTTTCTATATTACCAATCTATTCAAAAAATAAAAAAAATTCAATATGCTAATCATCAACATTGAAGAAAAACAGTATAACTCCAAAATAGTTCTAAAAAATATAGCAATTTCCGTTAATGAAGCAGGAATTTATGGAATAGTGGGTAAAAACGGTTCTGGGAAAACTACCTTTTTTAAGTGCTTAAATCATTTAATAAGTTTTAAAGGTTCTATTTTCTATCAAGAAAAACAATTACTACCGCAACAAGTGGCATTTCTGCCGACAGAGCCTTTTTTATACGAGCATTTAACCGTAAAAGAATTCTATACCTTTTACAGAAGATTAACCCAAATTCCAAAGGAAAGGGAACAAATGTTTGCGGTAGATGAATCTTTATTAATCAAAGAGTTATCAACAGGAACACGTAAAAAGGCATATTTCAATGCTGTTTTTCAGAAAGACTATGATTTATACATTTTTGATGAACCTTTTAATGGATTGGACGTAGAATCTGTTTATGAGGTCAAGAAGATTATTAATCAATTAGCTAAAAAGCATATTGTTTTTGTGTCCTCACACATTTTGGAAACATTGAGTAATTGCAAAAAGATATTTTTATTGCAAAATCATTCCTTTACGGAATTTCTCAGTAGTGAAATTAACGAAATAGAATCTCTTTTGATGAAAAATGCGTAACAAAACATAATTTGTTGTTTTTATTATTTTATAACGTAAAATGAATAATAAAAAATCAAAAACCGGAGAAGATAAATATCAGATAAGTATGTGTGGTATTGTTGCTAAAAATATCCATAAATTTTTCACAGTTTATTTTTGAAGTTCTTAATTTTTTATATAAAAACTTGTGGTTAGTTTGTTTTTCTAACTAAAAAGAAATTAAAAGAAACGTTTTTGAATGTTTTTGAAAGAAAATCGAAAAATGATAATTGGTAATTTATTGATTTTCAATATATGATTGTTAAATTTTAGTTAAACTTGCCTTTTTTTTTAAAATTTTATGTATACATTTGCCCCCAAGAAAAACACAAAGCGCGCAATGTGGTTTTTAGATTTAAAATTTTTCGTT
>JBGYFE010000143.1:0-9749 GCA_041819925.1 Capnocytophaga sp. | reverse complement strand
TACCTTTGAGTACCGCCCGATGAGCAATGCCGAAATCAAGCAAATATTACCATCCCTTACGCCTTCACAACAATGTGCCTTATGGGCAATGCAAGGTTTTTACGGCGGAGGAGCAGAAGAAGCTCAAAAAATAATCGCTATCAACCCCAAATCACCCCACGTAGATTTTCTGCTATCGCGAATTGTTAATAAAATTGAAAATCAAGCGAATAACTTCGGATATTATTCCGAAAATAAAATTACTTCAGTAAAAGAATATCAAAAACATACACAACGTGTTGTTACTGAAGAAAATAACGTAGAATGGATTTTAAAAACTGCCGAAAACGGAAATGTTCACAATCCGTATTTGTGGAATTTGGCAGCAGGATATATGTCAACTTTCAAAAACGATTTCAAAACAGCCAACAAATTCCTTCAAAAAGCAAACGGATTTGCCAAAAACGAAAAAGAGAAAAAACAAGTTCGTTTGTTGACTTTAATGAACGAACTAACCCAAACCGAACGAATTGATTCCGCTGCGGAAAATCGATTACTTGCTGATTTACAAGACTTATGGTACAAGTACGATGACACCCAATCTAACCAAGATTTGACATTCCGAAATGCTTACTTGAACGACTTTGCTAGAGGCTATCTTTCGGCTTTGTACAAACAGCAAAATAATCCGCTAATGGCTGAATTGACCTTGCCTACCAAAGGTTTTTATAAGGATAAAAATCAGTCCGTTGCGATGGAAAACTTTTTACTTTCTAACCAAAAAACCAAATGGGAGCAATTTTGGGCAGACAAATATGCCTATTCTTTGGCTGATATTTATCAAAGTCGAGGAATATACTTTTTCTATCAAAATAAAATCGATGAAGCCATCGCTGAATTTCAGAAAATTACTTCCGACCTGAAAAACTTCCAACTTCCTGCCAATCCGTTCAACGGAAAAATAAAAGATTGTAATGATTGCGACCACGCAGCTCGGCAACGTACCAAGTATTCATTTTTGTCTTTCTTATTAAAAGTCAAGGAAATGCAACAAAAAATTGCCAATAATGATGATGTATATAACAATGCTTTATTGGTCGGGAATGCTTTTTATAACGCTTCGTATTTTGGAAATGCAAGAGCTTTTTATTACAATCCTATCATTGGTGAATATGGGAATCATATTTCTGATGAACATCAAACGATGCTTTTAGGAATGCAAAACGTGAAAAGATACTACGAATTAGCTCAAAAACACGCTACAACTGATGAACAAAAAGCCAAAATGGCGTATATGCTTGCCAAAGTAGAACGCAATGAGTTTTATAACCAAATTTATTTTATGAAACCAGACGGTTACTATGGTTATGGCGAGGTAATGTTTAAAGATTGGAAAGGATTTAAAGAGTTAAGAAGCCAATACGCTCACACCAAATATTACAAAGAAGTCATCAACGAATGTGGATATTTTAAAAAAACAGTGAAAAGATGATGTACTTTACATCCTTTTTCCATTGAACCCAAATTAGGCAGTAGGGGTTAGGCAATAGGCAACAGTCTGTAAATATGGAATTTACATCTATGACTTAATTTACCCTATAAATATAATGTATTGCAAATACGTGATTTGCAAAAACTATTTTTCCTATTCCGTAATCTGGGTTGAATCTGCCCAAAGCATAAAAACACACATTTTTTTTAGCTTTGGGTAATATTTCGTATCTTTGTATTTTCTTTCAAAAAACTAAAAATGCAATTCTCCATACAATCCGATTTTCAGCCCACAGGCGACCAACCTTTGGCTATCAAACAACTTTCCGATGGCATTGAAAAAGGCGATAAACATCAGGTTTTACTTGGTGTTACTGGTTCAGGAAAAACCTTTACGGTGGCAAATGTAATCGAAAAAGTCCAACGACCTACGCTGGTGCTGGCTCATAACAAAACCCTTGCTGCCCAGCTATATAGCGAATTCAAAACCTTCTTTCCGAACAATGCGGTGGAATATTTCGTGTCGTACTACGATTATTATCAACCCGAAGCCTACATTCCATCAACAGGAACGTATATTGAAAAAGATTTATCCATCAACGAGGAAATTGAAAAATTGCGTTTGAGTGCCACTTCTTCCCTACTTTCGGGCAGACGCGATGTGCTGGTGGTGGCTTCGGTGTCGTGTTTGTACGGTATCGGAAATCCGGTTGAATTTCAAAAAAATGTCATTTCAATAAAGCGCGATGAAGTGTTGCCACGTACCAAGTTTATGCATCGGTTGGTGCAAAGCCTTTATTCACGTACTACTGCTGATTTCATTCACGGAAATTTCCGAGTGAAGGGCGATGTAGTCGATGTGTACCCTGGATATTCCGATACAGCTTTCCGAATTCATTTCTTTGGCGATGAAATTGAACTCATCGAAGCCTTTGATCCACAGACTAATAAGGTGTTAGACCGATATGAATCGCTCAATATTTATCCCGCCAATATGTTTGTAACCTCGCCCGATGTGTTGCAAAACGCAATATGGAACATTCAGCAAGATTTGACAAAGCAAGTTGAGTATTTCAAAGAAATAGGTAAGCACTTGGAAGCCAAACGTTTGGAAGAACGCACCAATTTCGATTTGGAAATGATTCGTGAATTGGGTTACTGTTCAGGCATTGAAAATTATTCCCGTTACCTCGACGGAAGAGCGCCAGGCACACGTCCGTTTTGTTTGTTAGACTATTTTCCTGATGATTTTCTGATGGTTATTGACGAAAGTCACGTTACTGTTCCGCAAGTGCACGCAATGTATGGAGGTGACCGAAGTCGGAAAGAAAATTTGGTGGAATACGGCTTTCGACTGCCCGCTGCTCTGGATAATCGTCCGCTGAAATTTGAAGAATTTGAAGATTTGGTTAATCAAGTTATTTATGTGAGTGCCACGCCCGCCGACTATGAATTGCAAAAAACGCAAGGAGTTTATGTTGAACAAGTTATCCGCCCAACAGGATTGCTCGACCCCGAAATTGAAGTGCGTCCAAGCCAAAATCAAATAGATGATTTGGTAGAAGAAATTCAAATTCGAGTTGAGAAAGATGAACGCATTTTAGTAACCACGCTCACCAAACGAATGGCAGAAGAACTTTCAAAATACTTGACCAAAATTGGCGTGCGCTGTCGCTACGTTCATAGTGATGTAGATACGTTGGAACGCGTAGAGATTATGCAAGACCTACGCAAAGGATTGTTTGACGTTCTAATCGGTGTAAACTTATTGCGTGAAGGGTTGGACTTGCCCGAAGTTTCACTTGTTGCCATTTTAGATGCTGACAAAGAAGGATTTTTGCGTTCAACACGTTCACTAACACAAACTGTGGGGCGTGCAGCAAGAAACGTAAACGGAAAAGCGATTATGTACGCCGATAAAATCACCCAAAGTATGCAAGTAACCATCGATGACACCAACTATCGGCGTGAAAAACAGATGAATTACAATCTGAAAAATGGTATTATTCCGAAGCCTCTGAACAAAAAAATTGAAAATACGCTCAGTAAAAGCCCAATCACGGAATTTCATTACGACCCTTCTTTCAAAAAAGTGGCTGAACCTGAACCTGTTTACCTTTCACAGAAAGACATTGAGAAAAAAATTCGTGAAACTCGCAAACTAATGGAAACCGCAGCCAAAGAACTCGATTTTGTGAAAGCTGCTAAATACCGTGATGAAATCAAAAAACTGGAAGAAATGAAGTCGTAAAACGATAAGAAACTTTGAAATTGTATTTTTCTATATCGGCTTCGGCTTTGTTTAATTATCATACTTTATACATCACGACAAAAAAATATGTTTACTTTACCAAAACTTCAAACTTTTTTATACTTTTGCCCTTTCAAATCTAACTTTTATTTTTTTACAATGAAGAAATCTTTATTTTTAACAGCAGTTCTTTCAGCACTTACAGCTGCGGCTCAACAATCCTTCTCCGGAATCAACACCAGCCAATACGGAGGAATGTATAAAGTTGCGAACAATCCCGCAAGTTTTGTTGACGGGATTAACCGATTTGGTTTAAACATAATCTCTGTTGATGCGAGTTTTGGGAACAACAAAATAGGGTTAGGCACTGACTTAACAAAAAGTTTTAATGACTTTACCTCAAACGTAACCTCCCATAATGACATTAACGCCAGTCTGAATTTAGATGTGTTTGGACCGTCATTTTATTTTCACGTAGGCAGAAGAAATGCTTTTGCTTTCACTTCACGGGCTCGTGTTTTGACCAACGTGCACGATGTTGATGCCAAAGTAATACAGTCGTTTTTGTCTGGCACTAACGACTTAAATCTTGCTTCGAGCTATGCTCTTGACATTAACAAACAAAGTGTTACGGCAAATGCTTTCTCTGAATTTGCTTTCTCGTGGGGAAGAGTACTTTCAAAAGACGAACACAAAGTTTTTAAAGTAGGAATTACTGCAAAAATCGTTCGTGGGGCTATTAGCACTTATGCTGGTTTCACAGAAATTAATGGAAATATTTCAGGAAATATAACTGAAAACAACGGTGATGCCTACCTCAACATAAATGTCGATGCAGGTGAAAAAGCAGAGTTCGTGCTGTCAAACGGAGGAATTAACATTTCGCAAGACCCTTCGGTTAGTGACATTCTAAAATCACAAGCCACAGGATTGGGCTTTGACCTCGGATTTGTATATGAATACCGCAAGGAAGGCTGCCCAAGTTGTACGTTTACTCCTTATGATTTGAAAATCGGAGCATCATTCACTGATATTGGAAGATTGAAATATACTGCCACAGACCAATCGTATAAGTACACATTAAATTCAGGCTCTCATTCGATTAACTTATCTGATATTCAAAAGAGTATGACAGATGGTGTGCTCATCACTGAAACCTCATTGCAAGGGGCTTCCATCACGTCTTCATTACCAACAGCACTTCGGTTAAATGCCGATGTACGCATCACAGGACCACTTTTTGTTGATGTTGCAGCGGGTATTAATTTAGTTAATGTCAACAAAGAATACAACGCATATTACGCTAATTCATTGGTGATTACGCCACGAGCTGAATGGAAGTATTTCGGAGCTTATTTGCCTCTATCTACCACAAGACACGCAGGGACGAACGTTGGTGCTGCTTTGCGTTTAGGGCCTCTTTTTGTAGGTTCACGAAGCATCATCAGCAACTTGCTATCTAAAAATGCCAAAGAACTCAATGTGTTCTGTGGGCTTCAGTTTGAAATTTAATCCTTTTTCAAAAATAAAAACAACACTTAAACAATGAGTAAATTTCTTACTCATTGTTTTTTTATTACTAAAAATCAATCGGTTACCTTTTAATTATAATTTAGATATGGGCAACTTATTGATTATTTGGATAAAAAAAGTATCTTTGTGGAAGTTTTTTTCTGTCGTAAAGATATGAGACATATACATTTTTTACTTTTGTTTTTCATTAGTGTACCGACTTTTGTTTTCTCACAGGAAGACGCCGATGACGGAATGATTCAAACCAACACCGAAAAGAAAGAAGAAAGGGAAAGCTATGGAAAAGCATATTTGGAAGACCAATTTTATGCGGGTCTAACCTATGATTATCTGATTTCTGATGCAAGCAGTGTTGTTCAGCAAAACTTTTCAAGAGGGTTGCACGCTGGCTTTTTGAAGGATTTACCTATGAACGAACGCAGGAATGTAGGAATGGCCATTGGCTTGGGGTATTCGTATGATTTGATTTACAGCAACATTTTCCGAGAAAACAGTTCTGCAAGTTATGAGATTGTTAGCAATTTAAATAGCGCTAACATTAGCCGAAACTACTTTGAGACACACACGGTTGAGCTTCCTATTGAATTTCGTTGGCGTACATCGACGGCCGAGAGCCACAAGTTCTGGCGAATTTATAGTGGTGTGAAGTTAGGCTACGTTTTTGGTGGTAGAAACCTTTTCAAGCGCAATGATTTGACGGTGTTTTTCAAGAATACAGACTTGTATCAACAGTGGCACTTTAAGGCTTATTCGGTTTTCGGATACAATACTTGGAACTTTTTCATTCAGTATAACTTTTCCCCCATCTTGAAAAACGGACAAACCGCTGAGGGTACGCCCCTTAAATCTTCTTTGTTACAGATGGGATTGATGTTTTATATTTTATAAACTCTTTCAAAAGCTATGGACGAAAACATCACACGCTGGCGACTCATTCTTGGGCAAGATGCCAAAGCGTTAGAAAATGTAGCTCTAAATGAGCAACAATCGGTTATGGACGCTGCTTTGGCTGCTATTTACGACGGTGATTCCACCTCTGACAGGGGCGGGCAGAAAAGCGCAGGGTTGGGCAAATCCGCTCCTAACTTGGCAAAATGGCTCACCGATGTGCGTTCGTTTTTTCCGCAAGATGTTGTCAGTATTATTCAAACTGATGCTATTGAACGCAAGGGGCTTACGAAACTTTTGTTTGAACCTGAAACACTGAAAAATATCAAACCAGATATTTCAATGGTCAGTACGCTGATGGCTTTAAAGGGGCAAATCCCTGCGAAATCAAAAGAAACAGCACGCTTGTTAGTCAAAGAGGTGGTTGACGAAATTATGAAACGTATGGAACAAAGCCTACGACGTGCTGTTACAGGGGCTTTGAACAAGAAAACACACTCTCCTATCGCTAATTTTTCGGCAACAGACTGGAAGCGAACCATCAATAGGAATCTTAAAAACTATGATGTAGAGACCAAACGACTAATTCCGGAGAAGTTCTACTTCTTTGAACGCACACAAAAACAGAAGAATTGGACTGTCATCTTGGATATTGACCAAAGCGGTTCGATGTGTGATTCGATTATCTATTCGTCTGTAATGGGCTCTATCTTTGCGAGTATGCCTGCTTTGAACACACACGTAGTGGCTTTTGACACTCAGGTAACAGACCTCACTGAGGTGTGCCGACACGACCCCGTTGATATGCTCTTCGGTGTGCAACTTGGAGGAGGCACTGACATCAATAAATCGGTAGCATATTGCCAAACACTGATAGAAAACCCTCGAAAAACGATGTTCATACTCATCTCGGATTTGTATGAAGGCGGTGTTAGGAGCGGTCTGCTTCGTAGGCTTTCACAAATGCACGATGATGGCGTAAAGGTCATTGTTCTGTTGGCTCTTTCTGATAGCGGAAAGCCTGATTACGATGAAAAATTAGGAAAGGATATTAGCAAATTAGGTATCCCCTGCTTTGCTTGTACTCCTGATAAATTACCCGAATTGGTAGAAGCCGCGCTGAAAGGAAACGATTTGAAGAAGTTTGAATCGAATGCAAAACAACAAGTATAGAAGCCTCGAAGACTTTAAGCAACTTCCAAACTTTGGTTGTCAGAGGCTCTTTTCGCTTTTAGCTACAAAAAACTTTGAAAAGAAAACAGGCACATCTTCTCTTTGTTTCGGTTTTTAAACGTATCTTTGCAAAAAACTTTTCAGTATGTCATTAAAACACATCATTGAAGAACACACTTGACGAGCAAAAATAAAGCACCAAGTATCAACAAACAGACTTTAAAATACGAATAAGTAATCACCTAAAAGCTCGCAATCAAGGCGAGAGAAGTAATAACTGAATAAATCAGGGAATGGCATCGAGATTCCCCTCTTTTATTCCCTAAAAAAACAACAGATGAAAAACTTTATACAAGAATTACAGTGGCGTGGTATGATTCAGGACGTGATGCCTGAAACCGAACAACATTTATTAGAAGGCATTCGCTCGGCGTATGTGGGCATTGACCCTACTGCTGACTCCCTGCATATAGGGCATTTGGTGGGCGTGATGATGCTTAAACACTTTCAGAATTGCGGCCACAAACCCTATGCGCTCGTTGGAGGAGCTACCGGAATGATTGGAGACCCTTCGGGAAAGTCTGCTGAACGCAATTTGCTGACAGCTGACGACTTAGCGAAGAACATTGCAGGCATTAAAAAACAACTCTCCAAGTTCTTAGACTTCGAGAGCAAAGCCGAAAATGCCGCCGAGTTGGTCAATAACTACGATTGGATGAGCCCGTTTTCATTCCTTTCGTTTATTCGTGATGTGGGAAAACACATTACGGTAAACTATATGATGGCAAAGGATTCCGTAAAGAAACGCTTTGACCCTAAGGAAAATACCGAAGGAATGTCTTTCACCGAGTTTTCGTACCAACTCATTCAGGGCTATGACTTCTTGCACCTCTATCGTGAGAAGAACTGCACCCTGCAAATGGGGGGGTCTGACCAATGGGGGAATATCACTACGGGAACAGAAATGATTCGTCGCATTGCAGGCGGAAAGGCTTATGCTATGACTTGCCCGCTTATCACAAAGGCTGACGGAACAAAATTTGGCAAGTCAGAAGGTGGAAACATTTGGCTTGACCCTGACAAAACATCGCCGTATAAGTTTTACCAATATTGGTTAAATACCTCTGATGTCGATGCGGAGCGTTACATCAAGATTTTCACGATGCTTTCGCAGGAAGAAATCGCCACGCTAACGGCTCAGCATAAAGAAGCTCCACATCTTAGGGCTTTGCAGAAGAAGTTGGCAGAGGAGATTACTATAATGGTACACTCACGAACCGACTATGAGAATGCTGTCAAAGCCTCTGAAATTCTATTTGGGAACTCTACTTCCGAAGACCTAAAAACGCTCGACAGTCAAACCTTTTTAGATGTGTTTGAGGGTGTTCCGCAAGTTGAGCTATCGCTTGAGGTTGTTGAAAATGGGCTGGATATGATTGCGGCACTTTCTGCAAAAACAGAATTTATCAAAAGTAACTCCGAAGCCCGTCGCGCCTTGAAAGAGAATTCCATTTCGGTGAATAAAGAGAAGGTTGCCGAAGATTATATCATTACCTCAAAAGACCTGATTAATCATCAATTCATCTTATTACAGCGAGGGAAAAAGAACTACTTTGTTATTAATGTTAAATAAAAACCACCTGAAACCACGAATTGTTTATGTAGTTCGTGGTTTTTTTATACTTTTTTTCTATGGAAGCTGCCAACAAAAACTCGTGGAAAACTATCCCGATGGATATTCCTCATAAAATAACAATATCTTTATACCTTTCAGAAAAGCAATATCTACATCTTATTAAAGGTTTTATCCCAAAAGATATGGACGAGAGATGGTTCATCTACTTTGAGAATGGGATTCTCCATCTTCATAGGTCATGGACAGGCTATGAAATTTTCAATGCTCCTATATATAAGGTAGAAGAAACTTATTTTATACCCTACTTTATAGTGGAAAAAAACACTAAAAAATACAATATTTCAACAGATAAAGAAGCATCAGACTCATTTAAAAGTCTTGTTGAAATGTATTCAGAATCCTAAAAACTATTCTCTATTAGCTATTGAAATGGGATTTATCGCATATAAATTACCTACAATAGGATATATATTTATCATTTTTGTACACAAAAATGCTTGCAACAATGTGTTGATTGAGCATTTTAATATATAAATGTACGTGCAACAGGGTGTTGATTGAGCATTTTAGTATCTGAATGTACGTGCAACAGGGTGTTGATTGAGCATTTTAGTATCTAAATGTACTTGCAACAGAGTGTTGATTGAGCATTTAGGTATCTAAATGTACGTGCAACAGGGTGTTGATTGAGCATTTTAGTATATAAATGTACGTGCAACAGGGTGTTGATTGAGTATTTTAGTATATAAATGTACGTGCAACAGAGTGTTGATTGAGTATTTTAGTATATAAATGTAT
>JBGYFE010000142.1:0-12820 GCA_041819925.1 Capnocytophaga sp. | reverse complement strand
TTAGAAATGTGTTTACGATTATTTTCCTTTGAAGAAATAGATGACAGTATGGATTGAAAATAATTTTTGTATTATTTTTATTTTTCAAACAAATTTGATAGAAAGTCTTAACCCAAATTATTAAAAATATGAAATGATTGCAAGTTTATGAATGGATTTCTTTTGACTTCTAAGGTAATTCACTTTCGAGGTAGCATATTTGACATTTATTTCATACTTTTGTGGTCTTATATCAGATAGTTTATGTACTTAATTTTCGATACAGAAACCACCGGACTTCCCAAACGTTGGGACGCTCCCATCACCGATACCGACAATTGGCCTCGTGCCGTGCAGATTGCTTGGCAGTTGCACGACCGAATGGGAAATCTTGTTGAACATCAAGATTTTTTGATTGCTCCCGATGATTTTAACATTCCGTATGACGCTGAAAAAGTGCACGGAATTTCCACAGAACTTGCCGAAAGCGAGGGTGTGCCAATTCAGAAAGTATTTGAGAAATTCAACGAAGCTCTCAAAAAAGCGCAATATGTGGTGGGGCAAAATATTGGCTTTGACATCAACATTATGGGGTCAGAGTTTTACCGCTATGGCGTGGAAAGTCCGTTGACGCAAATGCCTGTGTTAGACACTTGTACGGAAATCACTGCCGACCTGTGCAAAATTCCAGGCGGGCGTGGTGGGCGCTTTAAATTGCCTACACTGACCGAACTTCACGAATTTCTGTTTGGCGTTCCTTTTGCCGAAGCTCACAACGCTACGGCTGACGTGGAGGCAACCACACGTTGTTTTTTTGAACTTATCCGAATTGGTGAAGGTTTTGATGAAAAAGATATTTCAAAAGATTATATTTCTGAATTTCAACAATATAATACAGAAACCATTCAGCCCGTTGGGTTGAAACACATCAATCTGAAAGAAGCATCAGATAAAATCCGAAAACATCAACAAACCGAAGGCGGATTGAGCCAACAACAAATCGAAGCGAATCTTGCTTTATTGGAAGAAGTTCCGTTTGTGCATTTGCATAATCATACGCAATTCTCTGTACTTCAATCTACTACTTCCATTCCCGATTTAGTAAAGAAAACAGCACAAGAAAAAATGCCAGCTGTGGCGCTTACTGATAGTGGCAATATGATGGCGGCTTTTCATTTTGTAAAAGAGGTTTCAGGACATAATAAATCCGCCAAAGCGAAAAATGCCGAAGCAGAGGAAAAAGGCGAACTTCCTACCGAAACCATCATCAAAGCCATCATTGGTTGTGAATTTAATATCTGCGAAAATCATCTCGATAAAGTACAAAAAGATAATGGTTATCAAATAGTTATCCTTGCTAAAAACAAAAAAGGATACCACAATTTGGCGAAAATGGCATCTATTGCCGCTACCCAAGGATTTTATTATGTTCCGCGAATTGATAAAGAAATCGTTAAGCAATATAAAAGCGATTTGATTGTGCTTTCGGGCGGAATGAACGGCGAAATTTCGTCAAAGGTGCTCAACATTGGTCAAAAACAAGCCGAAGAAGCTCTTTTATGGTGGAAAGAGGAATTTGGAGAAGATTTTTATGTCGAAATAATGCGACACAATCAAGAAGATGAAAATCGGGTGAATCAAACTCTTATAGAACTTTCCGAAAAACACAACGTAAAGCTCATAGCTACCAATAATACGTTCTATATCAACCAAAAAGATGCCAACGCTCACGACATTTTGCTTTGCGTGAAAGACGGAGAGAAACAAGCTACCCCAATTGGTCGAGGTCGTGGATACCGCTTCGGAATGCCTAATCAGGAGTATTATTACAAGTCTTCTGCCGAGATGAAAGCCTTGTTTAAAGACCTGCCGCAGGCAATTTTGAACATTCAAGAAGTGGTGGACAAAATTGAACCGTATGACTTGGGGCGTGATGTATTGCTGCCGAAGTTTGACATTCCTGAACAATTTCAAGTGGCAGATGACCCTGACGGAAAAAAAGGTGAAAACAAGTATTTGCGACATCTAACATATTTAGGAGCAGAAAAAAAATACAAACAAGGCATTACCGATGAAATTCGTGAACGACTTGATTTTGAGCTTTCTATTATTGAAAAAACAGGATATCCGGGGTATTTTTTGATTGTACAAGATTTTATTGCAGCAGCCCGAAATATGGGAGTTTCTGTTGGTCCAGGAAGGGGGTCGGCAGCAGGGTCGGCAGTGGCTTATTGCTTGGGAATCACCAATATGGACCCAATTGAATACGACTTGCTTTTTGAGCGTTTTCTCAATCCTGACCGTGTGTCAATGCCCGATATTGATATTGACTTTGAGGATTCTGGTCGTCAGCTCGTAATTGATTATGTAATAGATAAATACGGAGCAAATCAAGTGGCTCGTATCATCACTTACGGAACAATGGCAGCCAAATCTTCTATCAAAGATACGGCTCGCGTGCTTGATGTTTCGTTGCAGGAATCGGCTCGATTGGCGAGTTTAGTGCCTGAAAAAATGACGTTAAAAAAGGTTTTTACGTTAGATGAAAAAGCACTGAAAGAGAAAATTCGTCCGGAAGAAATGCCCAAAGCAAACGAACTCAAACAGTTATTAGAAGGTGATGATTTGAGCAGTCAAACCATTCAGCAAGCAAAAATTTTGGAAGGTTCTGTTCGTAATACGGGCGTACACGCTTGTGGGGTGATTATCACACCTGATGATATCACGAATTTCGTTCCGATTACCCTTGCCAAAGATTCCGATTTGTTTGTAACTCAGTTTGATAACTCGGTGGTGGAAAGTGCGGGACTTCTGAAAATGGACTTTTTAGGATTAAGCACCCTTACGCTGATTAAAGATACTATCGAAATCATAAAACAACGGCACGGGCTTGACCTTGACCCAGAGGCGTTTCCGCTTACTGATAAAAAAACGTACGAACTTTTCCAGCGAGGTGAAACTGTCGGGATTTTCCAATACGAGTCCGTCGGAATGCAAAAATATATGCGTGAATTGAAACCAACCGTTTTTGCCGATTTGATTGCGATGAACGCTTTGTATCGCCCAGGTCCGTTGGAGTACATTCCAAGTTTTATCCGTCGTAAACACGGAACAGAACCCATTGTGTATGACCTTGATGCGATGCAGGAATACCTTGAAGAAACCTACGGAATTACGGTTTACCAAGAGCAGGTAATGTTGCTTTCGCAAAAATTAGCGGGTTTTACCAAAGGCGAGGCGGATATGTTGCGTAAGGCAATGGGGAAAAAACAGAAAGATGTGCTGGACAAAATGAAGCCCAAGTTTATTTCCCAAGCCTCTGAAAAAGGGCACGATGCTGAAAAATTAGAGAAAATTTGGAAGGATTGGGAAGCATTTGCAAGTTATGCTTTCAATAAGTCGCATTCCACCTGTTATGCGTGGATTGGCTACCAAACTGCCTACCTAAAAGCCAATTATCCAGCAGAATTTATGGCTGCGGTGCTTTCTAACAATATGAATGATATCAAAACGATTACTTTCTTCTTGGAAGAATGTAAACGTATGGGAATAAAGGTGTTAGGTCCTGATGTAAACGAATCGCTTTACAAATTTACCGTAAACAAAGACGGACACATACGCTTTGGAATGGGGGCAATCAAAGGTGTTGGAAAAAATGCCGTAGAAACCATCATTGACCATCGTCAAGAGGGCGTTTACACGTCTATTTTTGATTTGGCAAAACGGGTTGATTATAAAAATATTAATAAAAAAGCCTTTGAAAATATTGCTCTTGCAGGCGGATTTGATTGCTTTTCCAAAGTGCATCGAGCGCAATATTTTCACGCTGAGGCAGATGGCATTCCATTTTTGGAAAAAGCTATCCGTTTTGGAAATAAATATCAAGAGAGCAAAAACTCGGCTCAAATGAGTCTTTTTGGAGGAAGCAGCGAAGTAGATGTGCCAGAACCTGCCGTTCCTGCTTGTGAATCGTGGGGAAATTTGGAGCAATTGCGCCGTGAAAAAGAAGTTGTCGGAATTTATATTTCAGGACATCCGCTTGATGATTTTAGACACACACTGAATCATTTTTGCAACCTCTCATTGACGCATTTGCAAGACCTTAATCCGCTTATAAACAGAGAAATATCCATAGGAGGAATGATTACAGATGTGCAGCATCGCACTTCAAAAAATGGAAAAGGTTTTGGTATGTTTACGGTGGAAGATTATGAGGGTTCGTATGAATTCCGATTGTTTAATGACGATTATCTGAAATTCCGTAACTATATGATTTTAGGAGGTTTTATTTTCTGTAAGTTTGTCGTGGTTGAAGGTTGGCGCAACAAAGACACCAACGAACGGAGTGAACCTCGCATTCAATTTAATCAAATGATGCTTTTGCAAGATGCGCTTGAAAGTTTATCTAAAAAAATAACGTTACATATTGATATTAAGGATATTACATCAGATTTAATCGAGAAATATAAAATGCTTTTCAACAAGCGTGACGGAAAATATCCGCTTTCGTTTATGGTGCACGATACTACGGAAAATATTCACTTGAAAATGGAAAACGGACAGCTAAAAGTCGATATTACCGAAGAATTTTTAACTGATTTGGAAGAAAAAGAAGTAACTTACGTTCTGAACGACGGTTCTATCAAAAAAATAATGCAGAAAAAACAAGATGAGCTTGAAGAATCAGACGGACACGACGAAGTTATGGAAATGGAATTGGAAGATAACTAATAAATTTACAAAAAATATGGCAGTTCACAATGATTTTGGTAAAGAAGCTGAACAAATAGCTGTTGATTTTCTTATAGAGGAAGGACATCAAATTTTAGAACGAAATTTTATGTTTGGACACGCTGAAATTGATATTATTTCTCAAAAAGAGAATGTACTTCATATTACGGAAGTAAAAGCCCGAACATCAAGAGCTTATGGTGAACCTGAAAGTTTTGTGAACAAGCAAAAAATTGACTTGTTAATCAAGGCTACCAATCATTATGTGCAAAAAAATGATTTGGATTTGGAAATACAATTTGATATTATTTCCATTGTAAAGAATAGTGTGGAATTCAATATCAATCACATTGAAGACGCTTTTTATCCATTTTAATTTGTTACCTCGTTGTTGTGTTTACAAATCAAATAAAATATTTTGTTATATTTTTCACTAACGTATTTGATATTGTTAATAAAAATTTTACCTTTGCGAGAGTTAATAATTAACCCATTAAATACTTTTTCTTATGTTTAAAAGAATCAATCGAATGCTCATTGGCGGAATGCTATGTTTGAGCCTTATTGCTTGTAAATCAACCACACAGACAGGTACGCTTTCAACGGAGAAAACAGTTCCTCAACTTATTAAAGTATCAACACCCAAACGCCCCGCTGGTCAAACTGACGTAGTTAATTTGGTAACACCCAAATTAGAGACTGTTCGTGTGGGCTTTATTGGATTGGGAATGCGCGGACCGAGTGCCGTAGGTCGTTTTACGCATATTCCAGGAGCGAAAGTAACTGCACTTTGCGACCTTCGCCCTGAAAGAGTGGAAAACGCTCAGAAAGTCTTAGAAAAAGCAGGTTTGCCAAGAGTAGCTGGTTATAGTGGAACAGAAGATGCTTGGAAAAAGCTCTGTGAGCGAGATGATGTAGATTTAGTTTACATCGTAACAGATTGGGAAACACACGTTCCGATGGCTCTTTACGCAATGGAACAGGGAAAACACGTAGCAATTGAAGTGCCTGGCGCATTGACTATGGACGAAATTTGGTCATTAATCGATATGGCAGAAAAGAAACGCTTACATTGTATGATGCTTGAAAACTGTGTGTATGATTATTTTGAGTTGACTTCGCTCAATATGGCACAACACGGTTTGTTCGGTGAAATTATTCACGCTGAGGGTTCTTATATTCACAGTTTAGATGATTTCTGGAAAGCCTATTGGAATAATTGGCGTTTGGAGTACAATGCAAAACATCGAGGCGATGTATATCCAACTCACGGTTTAGGACCTGCCTGTCAAGCTCTTGATATTCACAGAGGTGACAAGATGAACTATTTAGTATCGTTTGATACCAAACCCTTTAAAGGACAACAACTTTATGAAAACATCACAGGCAAAAAAGGAGTTCAGTTCCAAAATGGAGACCATACAATGACAATGATTAAAACTGAAAAAGGCAAAACAATGCAAATTCAGCACAACGTAATGACTCCACGCCCGTACTCTCGTATGTATCAACTTACTGGAACAAAAGGATTTGCTAATAAATATCCAACAGAAGGATATACAGTTGAACCTGAGAACATTTCAAAAGACGACGTGCCTAATCACGAAAACTTGAACTCTCACGGTTTTGTTCCGAAAGAAGTTAAAGAGGCGTTGATGAAAAAGTACAAACATCGTATCCACGTAGAATTAGAGGAGCAAGCTAAAAAAGTAGGTGGTCACGGTGGTATGGATTTTATTATGGATTACCGCTTGGTGTATTGTTTGAGAAATGGATTACCATTAGATATGGACGTTTATGATTTAGCAGAATGGTCTTGTTTGGTGCCTCTTTCTAAAATTTCATTGGAAAACGGAAGTATGCCTGTTGAAATTCCTGATTTCACAAGAGGGGCTTGGGACAAAGTAAAAAAATATAAACACGCTTTCGCTAATTAATGCGTAAATTCCATTATAGTATTTATTTATAGAACTGTTTCTCGAGGGAGAAGCAGTTTTTTGTTTATGAAAAATAGGGAAAATAACTGTAAGACAAATTGAAAAATCAGAAAAACTATATTTAAAAAAATATTAATTTTATGTTGTGAGTTTGAGAATTAAAAAAGGTTTTGCGTAGATTTTATTTAATTGATATTATTTTTATTGAACAAAAGCGATTATTATTCATAAAATTTTATACCTTTGTGAGCTGTTTGTAGGAATTTTTCTAAAAACATTATTCCTTGAAACTTTTCTATTGATAATAAACAGAATAACTTACAATTAGAAAAACTTTTAAAAATATAAACAAAAGATATGAAATACAAAAGGATATTGTTAAAATTAAGCGGAGAGGCTTTGATGGGCAGTCGCCAATATGGCATAGACCCAGCTCGTTTGAAAGAGTATGCAACTGAAATTAAACAAGTTGTAGAAAAAGGGGTTGAGGTTGCTATCGTCATCGGAGGTGGAAACATATTCAGAGGCGTTGCCGGAGCCAGCAATGGAATGGATAGAGTGCAGGGCGACTATATGGGAATGCTTGCCACAGTTATCAATTCATTGGCGTTGCAAAGTGCTTTGGAAGATGAAGGAATTTACACCCGTTTGCAAACCGCCATCAAAATGGAAGCCATTGCTGAGCCTTTCATCAAGCGACGCGCCGTTCGGCATTTAGAAAAAGGACGTGTTGTAATCTTTGGAGCAGGAACAGGAAATCCGTACTTCACCACCGATTCGGCAGCTGTTTTGAGAGCTATTGAAATTAGTGCAGATGTGATTTTAAAAGGAACACGCGTTGATGGAATTTACACAGCTGACCCTGAAAAAGACCAAAATGCGGTAAAATATGAAAAAATAAGCTTTAATGAAGCAATTGACAAAGGTCTGAAAGTGATGGATATGACTGCATTTACACTCAGTCAAGAAAATGACCTGCCGATTATTGTTTTTGATATGAACAAAAAAGGAAATCTTTTGAAAGTGGTTCAAGGAGAAAACGTCGGAACAACGGTGTTTTGTGATTAATTTTTTTTTTGATATTTTATTGATTTTTAGGCATTGACTTGTTTTTGAAAAATACATTGTCAATATTTTTGAGAGAATTTGAACATAAGAAATTAAAAATTATATGAACGAAGAGATTAATATTATTTTAGACAGTACAGACGATGCAATGCAAGGAGCATTGACACATTTGGATAAATCATTGGCAAACATCAGAGCAGGAAAAGCAAGTCCGCAGATGTTGGGCAGTGTTTTTGTAGATTATTACGGGTCGCAAACACCGTTGAGCCAAGTGGCGAACGTGAGTGCTCCTGATTCACGCACCATAACCATTCAGCCGTGGGAGAAAAAAATGATTCAACCCATTGAAAAAGCCATCTTGGCGGCTAACTTAGGTTTTAATCCAATGAATAACGGTGATGTGGTGATTATCAGTGTGCCGCCTTTGACCGAAGAACGCCGTAAAGAACTCGTCAAACAAGCCAAAGGTGAGGGAGAAGACGCCAAAATTAGTGTGCGAAATGCTCGTCAAGAGGCAAACAAAGAAATTAAAAAAGTGGAAACTTCGGAAGATATTAAAAAAGATGCCGAAGATAAAGTTCAGAAACTTACTGATAAGTACATCAAAAAAATAGAAGAAGTATTGGCTACCAAAGAAGCTGAAATCTTAAAAGTTTGATGTTGTATAAAAAAGAGTAACACTTCAAAAATGGACGATGAAAAGTAGGTATTTTTCATCGTCCATTTTTTTATGATTAATAATATTTTACACTGTAACTGTTTATAATAGAAATAAATATGCTTTTTTATTGATTATAATCTTTATTTTTTCAATAAAATATTGATTTTTTCACAAAAAAGAACTAAATTTACGGCGTCTAAAAAAAATGATGTATGGAAAGAAATAAGTATATTATTAACAGAATTTCCTCCCTTGTTTATAATTTTACCAAACAAGCAAAATCAGGAGGAGTTGTATTAGGAATCAACGTTATTTTAGCACTTTTCTTGGCAAATTCTCCGTGGTCAGAGCACTATTTTAATTTTTTTAAGCAACATTTAGGTTTCTCTTTCAACGGGAAAACGTATTTAGATATGTCGCTGTTGCATTGGATTAATGATGGTTTGATGGCTCTGTTCTTTTTCGTGGTGGGGCTTGAACTAAAACGTGAAATCGTTGCTGGAGAGTTATCCAACCCAAGAAAAGCGATTCTTCCTATTGTAGCTGCTGTTGGTGGTATGGTTGTTCCTGCGTTAATTTACACATTATTAAATCCTTCGGGAGATGTTCATAGTGGTTGGGGAATTCCAATGGCTACGGATATAGCCTTTTCATTGGGTGTATTGTATCTATTGGGAGATAGAGTTCCTTTCTCTTTGAAAGTATTTTTAGCAGCTTTGGCAATCGTTGATGACCTCGGAGCGGTGTTAGTAATTGCTTTTTTCTATACTTCGGACATCTCTCTTTCAAATTTAGGATTAGGATTGGGGCTTCTGTTTCTCCTTTATTTAGGAAAACGTATCGGAATACGACACGTGTTATTTTATGCTTTGGTTGGGATAGTAATCTGGATAGAATTTTTGCTTTCAGGGGTTCACGCTACCATTGCGGCGGTATTGATTGCCTTTATGATTCCTGCTGATGTGCAAATGAAAGAGAATGAATTCATTCATAATATTCAAAGTTATTTAAAAAAATTTAAACGTTTAGACCCTAATGATAAAATCCCTACACTAACTGATAATCAATTGCGTTTGCTTGAAAAAGTGGTTGTTGATACACGTAGGTCAATTCCTCCACTTCAACGATTGGAACACGCAATGCATCCGTTTGTTACGTTTGTTGTAGTACCGATTTTTGCATTAGCAAATGCAGGTGTTTCTTTATCAATAGATATGGGAACGTTATTTAGCACGAATGTTGCTCTGGGAGTGGCGCTGGGATTATTCTTCGGAAAAGTAATTGGAGTAGCAGGTTCAACGTTATTAATGATAAAATTGGGAGTTTCACCTTTCCCAAGAGGAATGAACGTACGCAACTTATTGGGATTGGGGCTTTTAGCAGCTATCGGGTTTACGATGTCTTTATTCGTAACGACTTTGGCTTTCACCAACCCTATTTATATGGATCAAGCAAAGATAGGTATTTTTGCAGCCTCCATAATAGGTGGGATATTGGGGTACATAGTTTTAAATAGCAGTAGTGCTAAATCCAACAAAAATGAAATTTCTGTTCAGGAATCATCGGAATAAAATTAATAAAATTATACTAAAAAAAAAGGATTTTGAACATTCAAAATCCTTTTTTAATTTCCTCAGCCGAAATTAAAACAGCTTGTTTAAGCTCTTCTTTGTAACGGATAATTTTTTCAAGCACTTCGGGTTGTTGTGCTCCAATGATTTGAGCGGCTAAAATACCTGCATTTTTTCCTCCGTTCAGCGCAACGGTCGCAACAGGAACACCTGCTGGCATCTGTAAGATGGAAAGCACAGAATCCCAACCATCAATTGAGTTACTACTTTTGACAGGCACACCAATTACGGGCAAAGGCGACATTGATGCTACCATTCCAGGTAAGTGGGCTGCTCCGCCTGCCCCTGCAATGATGACATTCACACCTCTTTTGTGAGCGTTAGTACTGAAATCCATTAATTTTTCAGGTGTTCGATGCGCCGAAACAATATCCACAAGTGTCTCAATACCAAATTCTTTCAAGATATTAATGGCGTCTTGCATTACGGGAAGGTCACTTTTGCTTCCCATCACAATGGCTACTTTCATTTTTTATTAAGAGATTAATTTTTTAATTTATTTTTATTCCGTAACAACCTCAAATTGTTTTAGTTGAATTTCATACGAGTTTCCCGAATCGTTCAAAAAGCGAACATATTTTACATTTTTCAGAGCTTCTTTATTCTGCCAGCGCGTATTTCTGAAATTACCTTCAATTGATTTCCAATCCATTCCATTGTCAGAAACTTGTACTTTACCTTTACCAATATGTTCGGCATTGCCAAAATCGATAAATATTGTTTTTATATTGGCTACTTTGTCTAATTCTATACCAATTAAATCATTGTTTTTCAAAGAAATATATTCTAAAACAGGAGAAATACGAACCGATTTTCCTCTTTGTAGCAAAGGTTGTGTTTCCAATTGTTTAACATTGGTTTGTAACGTATTCGGATTGAAATTCAACGCCAATCTCAATTGTGAATTAGTTGCTTGATTGTAATGATTAACAGATTTTGCAAGTATCTCATTCAGAAAAGGTTCTACTACCAAAGTAGCTGTTTTCATTCCTGGTTGATACGGATTTTGGTTGTAATTTTGGTCGTTTTCATACATAAAACGTTGTAACATTGAAACTGTTTCATACAAATTTTTGAATTTGTCGTAATCTTTCTGTCGTAGAGCTTGGTACATCTCCATTATCGCCACACCTCGCTGTCCCGCCAATCCGAATTGCAACAACCAAGGTTCTAATTCTTCCGTAAGATATTTATTTTCAGTTGTATTCAACAAAACATTTGCAACCCATACCATCTGCGTAAATTCTTTGGTTACATTTTTGATTTCATCAGGAGTTGCTGTATCTATTTTCTTTAAGAAATTATCGGCAATAGGCTTGAAATCAACAGATTCCACCCTTCGATACTGATGTCCGTTTGCGCCTAAATCAGAATTGTGTGAAGCAAAAATTTGTAGTGCTTCTTTGTTTTGAGGCATTAACTCGATAATTGCCTTTTTCCAAGCAATTTCGGGCTGATACTTTTCAAGATTCCAAGTGTAGTCAGCAACTCCATAAATAGCTATTTTTGAGGCTTCTGGGTGTTCCATCGGATTGGAAACAAAGCCTGAAATATCGTTTTTTACGTCTGACGTATTTCCGTAAGCAGCTCCCAACAATATGCGGTCACGCACGTAATCCGACACGGGAAAATTCCACCAAATATAGGCTTTCCGACTGATTTGTGCGTTAATCCATTCCATTGAAGATTTATCAATATCGGCAACAACACGATTTCCTGTCCACATAATTTCAACTGACGGATGCAGCATTGTACCTAACGTCTGCAAATATTTTTTTTCAGGATTTGACCACGATTTGTTATATTCTGTCGGACACATAATCAATGGTTTAACGCCTTTTCTCTTGGCAACGAACTCATCGTGCAAAAAGTTTAGCAATTCAGCTTGTTTTTGCGGATTAGTGCCTTCGCCCGAAATATCATCGAAAAAAACAGCAAATGCACGTACACCCAAATCATACATCATTTGGAATTTATTGAGTAAGTTTTTTCGGTCTTCCTCGTTCCATTTGATATCTTTCCCTGGGTGAATTGCCCAAACAAAATCCACATAATTTTCATTCGACCTTTGAACTAACTCCTTGATTTGCAACGCTTCTTTTTCAGGGTAAGGCAATCGCCAATTGGGAGAACTATGATAAGGGTCGTCCTTAGGACCATAAATATACGTGTTGAGTTTGAATTTTCCGTAGAAATCAAGTTGTCGTAAGCGTTTTTCGTGGCTCCAAGGAGTTCCATAAAAGCCTTCAACAACGCCTCGACTGGCAAGGTCAGGAAAGTCAATTATCTCACAAACAGGAAGTTTTTCAGCAGAAAGCAACTGCTCCAATGTTCGCACTCCGTAATAAGCTCCGCGTTCATCGTTTCCTATGACATAAATATTTTTCTCATCGATTGACAAGTAATATCCTTCGGGTTTTTGAGGAACTTTTGACAAAAATTTTTTAGCAAAAGCCTCGTTTTTAGTTCCGATGTAAACATTTGTGGTAATTTTTTTCCCTTCTTTTTGGGCAAAAATCTTTTTCAACAACGGAAGAGTAGAAATTGGATTATTGGTTTTTACTTGAAAATGAGTAGGATTTATAAAATTTCCTTTTTCAATGAATGTTTGAGGAGAGGGATTGAGTGTTTGCGCCCAACCTATTATATTTAAAAACGTTAAAAAAATAAAAAGTATATTTTTCATCAGAAAATAGTTTTCAGTTTGCTCACAAAAGTATGATTTTTTACAATGAATTCAAAATTTTGAGCTATTTCCTTTTTCTAATAAAGAAAATAAACAATATTGTAATACATTTTTTAACAATTCAATT
>JBGYFE010000141.1:0-38139 GCA_041819925.1 Capnocytophaga sp. | reverse complement strand
TTGAAGGGGGAAAGGAGGATGTAAAAAAGAATCAGGGAGACACAAAAGAAAAATATTTCTTTCAAATTAACTTTTGTATATTTTTTTATCGATTTTCCGCTGTTTCTTTGCCCCGCCAAATCCGGAATTTTTTGTATTTCAACTGTATATCAATTAGTTTTTATATATGAAACAAAAGTTAGTTATTATTTCATCGTTGCTGTTTTTTCAACAAACGCACGCTTTCAGTGGCGAAACGTTGGACAGTGTTGCCGATGTGGTAGCGTGGATTATCCTCGTTGTGCTTCCCGCTGGCGGAATTTATCTTTTCTGGCAAGCCCACATTTATCCCGAAAAGGTTGCCGAAAAGAAACATCATCCTCAATTACAAGCTATTAAAACAATGTGTTTGCTTTCGCTTTTCTTTGGCGGACTGTTGTGGCCTGTGGCTTTGATTTGGGCAAATTACAATTATCCAAAAACCCAAAACATAGCTGAAAATGAAGAAAATACGGATAAGAAGTTAGAAGAATCGAAAACAGAAACTTCTTCCGAAGAAATTATTTAATTAAATCATTAAAATGTAAATAAATGAAAATGAACAGTATAAAATCAATCGTATTGGCATTTTTTTGCCTTTTGTTAGTAGCTTCTTGTGGAAGTTCTTCGGTGATGAAAAATAGTTGGGTAAAAGAAAAATATACATTCGCAAACGACCCTGCACAAAAAGTATTGCTTGTGGCTATTGCCAAAGATGAAGCCATTCGCAACCGAGTGGAAGACGATATGAAAGCAGCTTTTTACGGAAATGTTCCTGCGGTGGAAGTGTCTTATCCGTTCATAAAATACGGAACAGAAGCTGAAAAATTGGTGAAATTCATTGAGTTAGAAAACTTTACACATATCGTAACAATGCGTGTAGCCGATGTGAATAAAGATATTGAATATCGTCCTGGAACGTACTATGCAGGAGGATACGGTTATTATCCAAGATATTATGGCTATTATGGTTCGTACTTCGGAAGAGTTTGGCCTTCAACCTATTATGCGCCTGGTTCTTATGAAGAAAGTGTGGAATATACCATTGAAACCAATGTGTATTCTGCCAAAGAAAAAGAATTGGTGTATTCAGCGATGACTTCATCGTTCAAAGGTTCAGGGCTTAATGAAACTATTTCGGCTACATTACGAACAGTTGCAGAAGATTTACAAAAAAGAGGACTTATCAACACTAAAAAATAATACGGTATGTTAGAGTTAATCATTGCTATATATGCAGGACTTTGTTGGTTGTTAATCAAAAAGTTAAAGTTAATTCCTTGGACGTTTACTACGCAAGTAGTGGTGTACTCTTTGCCTATTTTCGGGTCAATATTCTTAATTTTAGGATTGAACTATTTCACGCCAATTACTTCTGATGTGCGTGTGGGAAACCGAAGTGTGGATATTGCAAGTCAAATCACAGGAAAAGTCAAAAAAGTGTACGTTGAAACCAATCAAGAAGTAAAAAAAGGCGATACGCTTTTTACTATCGATAAAACACCTTTCTTGCAGGAAATCAAATCATTAGAAGCTAAATTGGAAACAATGTTAGCGACCGTAAATTCTTACGACCGAGATATTGCCGCTTCACGTAGCCAAATCACGGCTTTGCAATCACAACTTGATTTGGCGAACAAACGTGTAAGTCAGTATCAAGAGTTGGTTAATGCGGGGGCAGCCAATCGTTTTGACCTTGACCAAGCAACAGCAACAGCTCAAAACCTAAAAGGGCAACTTGCTGCGGCTCAGGCACAATTGCAATCCTTACAGATAAAAACAAGCGTGGAACACAATGGTGAGAATGCGTCAGTTTCTGAAATCAGAGCCAAATTGGAACAAGCTCGTTGGAATTTAGACCAAACCGTAGTGCTTGCCCCAACGGACGGCATCATTCCTAACGTTCAACTGAACGAAGGTGCTTTGATGTTGCCTTTGAAAGCAGCTTTTGTTTTGGTGCAAAAACAACAATCCGTAATTGCTTACTATGCACAAAACGAGCTACAAGCCGTAAAACCTGGTGATGAGGTGGAACTCGCCTTAAAAACCGAACCCGGAAAGGTGATAAAAGCCAAGTTGGAATATGTGGTTGATGCTACAAGTCAAGGAATTATGAACAACGCAGGCAGTGCTTTGGCAGGAAGTACTTCGGGCATACCCAACACCGCCAAAGAACTTCCCGACACGGATTCAAAACTGATAGCCAAATTTGTTTTGAACGAAAATGAACCTCCACTTACCGTAGGAGCAAGAGGTATGGCTGTGATTTATTCCGATAATTGGAAACCAATGCACCTTATCCGAAAAGTGATGGTTCGTATGAATAGTAATATGAATTATTTCATTCCTAAATTGCATTAATAGAATGAAAATCAATAGATTATTTTTAGGAACAATAGCTTTATGTTGCTCGTCGTGTTTGATGTACAAAGACATTTCGCCCAATCAGAAAGATGAATTGCAAAAATCTGCCCGAGCTTCAAAAAATATGCAAATTCCTGATAGTTGGATTTTTGACCGAGAAAAATCAGAAGTTTCTTACGACTGGTTTTCCGAGTTGAAAGATGCTCATTTAGAACAACTTATTAGCGAAGGTTTGCAATTTAATGCCGATATTCTCATTGCCGAAGAAAAATTAAACCAAATTGAATTGGCAATGCAAATCGCTGGAAGCAATCTTTATCCGAGTGTAAATGCTGTTGCCAATACGCATAACAACCTCATCAAAGGTAGCCACATTCAAAATCTTGCTCTGAAAGCAAGTTGGGAATTGGACATTTGGGGCAAAAATAAGGCGGCAAATTCGGCAAATACCGCAAAATATTTTTCGGCAAAATTCCAAAATGACAAGCTCAAACAGTCTGTTACAGCAATGGTTTGTAAGGCGTATTTTTTGAGCATTGCAGCAAACATACAGCAGGCAAAAGTGGAATATTTTCTGCAATTGACTCGTGATTTGGAAAAAATATACCAAGTTAGAGCAAAGGTAGGAACATCTAACGAAATAGACCTTTCTAACATCAAAGCTGAAATTATCAGCCTTGAAGGACAATTGGAAAAGATAAACAACGCCAACAAAGAGGCGAAACGCACTTTGGAGTTACTTACGGGGAAATATCCCGAAGGAAAGATAAACACTCACACCGATTTTGGCAAATTAAATGCTGAAATTCCTGCGAGTTTTCCGTTGAATTTGTTGGAAAATCGTCCTGATATTTTGGCAAGCCAGTACCAAATTGAAAGTGCTTTTTATGAAGTACAACAAGCCAAAGCGGCACGGCTTCCGTCGGTAAATATTGGATTTTCAGCAGGAGCAGCTTTTACGAATGTCGATGCTCTCAATACGCTGTACTCCAATCCGTTAGTAAGTTTGGGAGGCGGACTTGTAGCTCCAATTTTCAATAATGGAGCGTTGAAGAAAAATGTAGAAATCAAAAATTCAGAACAACGCCAAGCGGTTGAATTGTATGCCAAAACGATGCTTAACGCCTTAAATGAAGTGGAAGGAGCAGTGGCAAATGCAACATCGCTCGAAAAACAGATTGATTACGGCAAAAAAGCCATTTCTGAACTCGAAAAAAACATTGAACTTACTAAAAAACAAATAGATATAGGTTCAACCGATAGCTTTACGCTACTTCAAAAACAACGCGATTTGTTGCGTAAGGAAATGAGTCTCATCGATTTGGAATTGCAAAGTCGTGTAGAACGTGTCAATTTGTATATGGCTCTGGGAGCTAATGGGTTATAGCCAACTCATTTTAAATTGTCGCCACACAAATCCTCCTTTGAAGGAGGTGTCCGAAGGACGGAGGATGTTTCTTTTAAAATTACATCTCCCTAACCCTCTTCAAAGAGGGAATGATTGCAACAAATTATTTTAAATTAGCTATACAAAATAAATAACAATTTAAATTTAAAAATGATGAAAAAACTTTTAGTTATGGCAGCTGTTGTGTTGTCGGTTCAGTTTTCATTTGCTCAATCCGAGCAAGATTATGCTAATTTGGTGAAAGATGCCATCAAATTGGAAGTAAAAACGCATATTTACAGTCAATTAAACCTCAGTCAGAGTGAAGAAAAGGCTTTCGACCCTTTGTTTGAGCAATATTTAAAAGACCAAGGCAAAGTAACCAAAATCAAATGGCAAAATTTTGATAAATATTTGAGCGCCAGAGACCAATATTCAGCAGAGAAATTGGACGACCTCAACCAATCGATTTGGAAAGCCAATTCGGAGCAAGTGAAACTCAACAAAAAATACTACAAAAAATTCAAAAAAGCCATCGGAGTAGAAAAAGCAACTTACTTTTTCTTTATGAAACGCTATTTGGATAACGCAGTGGAATACCGCAAGTTAGAATTTTTAGGGTCGTAACGATTAATTTTCTTAATAAACCTCCAAACCCGTTTAGCTTCCCAAGTTAAATGGGTTTGTTTTAATTTTTTTTTTTGATGAGAAAAATACTTTTTTTTGGAATATTGTTATTTGTCAGCGGAGTTGTTCGTTCGCAAGAATTTTCAAAGCACAATGTGAGTCTGAATCCGATAAATTTGGCATTCGGAACATTTCAGGCTTCGTATGAATACGCTTTTAGCCCCAAAATGTCGGCAGCGGTTTCGGTCGGACAAAAATTTTCATCGGGAGTGATGACCATTTCAGGATTTGATAGCCCTACGCTACAATCAGAAGATTTTGATTTCAAGGGGATTAAAATCATTCCTGAATACCGCTGGTATTTGCAAAAAACCGACAAAAACCACACGGGATTTTTCGTGGGAGCGTATTATAAATTCCAGTGGTATGAAAGTCCGCTGAAAGGAGTTTACACCGTTCCGCAAACGGGCGAAAAAGCCAACATAGACCTTGATGCGAGCATTACCACCCACGCTTTTGGAATACAGATAGGCTACAAACTTCCGATTTATAAAAACTGGTATGCTGATTTCATCATCGCGGGACCGGGTTATTCTTTCAACACGCTGACCCTCACTCGCAATCAGTTGGAAGTTCCTGAATTTTATCAAGAAGTTATTCAAAATATTCGGGAAAAATATAAAGATGTGGACAATTTCATCAGTAATTCCGAATTTAAGAAAAATAGTAATGGCAACAAAGCCTCTGCAAGATTTGGTTTGCCTGCTTTCCGCTATGGCGTGTCTGTGGGGTATCGGTTTTAAAAATTCCACTCCCAAATCCCTTCTCCAAAAAAGAAGGGGTTTTTATGATACATTTGTAGGAAGAGTTCCTACACTTGTAGGAAAAGCTCCTACACTTGTAGGAAAAGCTCCTACACTTGAAGGAAGAGCTCCTACACTTGAAGGAAGAGCTCCTACACTTGAAGGAAAAGCTCCTACACTTGTAGGAAGAGTTCCTACACATAAAAATCTCCTAAAATATACAAAAATCAGTGCGAAGAGGCGGTTTTCTTCGCACTGATGTTCTGTAAATCGTTCTAATTTCGTCCGGAAATTCCAAATCTGAACATATTAGCTTCTTAAAAAACCTTTCCAGACAAATTCCGAAACAATTTATACTTATTTTGTAATTCCTAAATATTTTACAAAGGTTTTACAATCTCTAAAAACCAAGTTTTTACTTCGCCTTCCAAATGCGGAGCTATTTTGTCTTGACAGACTTTGTGGTAATTATTGAGCCACTGCTTTTCGTCTTCCGTAAGTAATTTTACGTTAATAGCATTTGGCATAAACGGACAAAGCGTCAATGTTTCAAAATCGTAGAACGTACCAAATTCGTTACTTTCCACTTCACGTACAGCAATCAAGTTTTCGTGACGTATGCCATATTTATTTTCAACATAGAAACCAGGTTCGTCAGAGCAAACCATTCCGACTAACAACTCCTGCGGATTCATATCTTTTCGGATATTTTGTGGACCTTCGTGTACGTTCATAAAACTGCCCACGCCGTGCCCCGTACCGTGCCCATAATCTTTTTTATTTTGCCATAAAGGCATACGGGCAAAGGCATCTAACTGCACACCTTTTGTTCCTTTCGGAAAACGAACCATAGCCAATTGAATCATTCCTTTGAGCACAAGTGTGCAATCATCAACAAATTCTTGCGAAACTTCTCCAAGCGGAATGGTGCGTGTGATGTCAGTCGTTCCTTCTAAATATTGCCCGCCCGAATCCACCAAAATGCTTCCTTTGGCGAAAACCTCTTTGCTTCCTTCTTTGGGTGCTGAATAGTGAACAATTGCGCCATTGCCCTCATAACCAACGATACTTCCGAAACTTTCTCCTACAAAATTCTTTCCTTCGGAGCGAAAATCACGTAGTTTTTTGCCAATGCTATATTCTGTCATTGGTTCTTTTCCTACTTGATGTGTTAACCAGTATAGAAATTTGACCATTGCCACTCCGTCACGTTCCATCACAGTTCTGAATCCTTCCAATTCAACTTTGTTTTTTACAGCTTTCATTAAATTGCCCGGAACAGGAGCTTGTATTAGTTTATTTTCTTTTTCTAACGTATTGAAAATAGCTTGATTAGCGTTAGGAGAAATCAATATTGAACGATTTTTTACTTCGGAAAGATGTAAGAAGAAATCATCGTAATTTTTTATGCTTACGTTTGCTTTTTTTAGATGATTTTCTACTTCGACATTTACTTTGGCTTTATCAACAAACAGAATGGCATCATTTTCTGAAAGTGCAATATATCCTAAAAACACAGGATTATACGCTACATCGCTTCCTCTGAGGTTGAGTGTCCACGCTACATCGTCCAAAGCTGTGATGATATGTAAATCTGCTCGCTGTTGTGTCATTTTTTTGCGAATTGCTTCCAATTTATCACTCACAGATTGCCCCGCCCATTTGTCAGGATGCACAAAAATAGAATGTGATGGGCTCTTCGGGCGATTTACCCAAACTTTGTCTAACAAAGGATTGTTAATCAATCGTATTTCATTGTTATTCAAGGTTGTGCGTAACTTTTCCCACGCCAAATGCGAAGTTGCTAACGCATTAAGTGCTACTGTTGCACCTTTTGGAAGTTGTGAAACCAACCAGTCGGCGTAATCGGGCGTTCCTTCTACCCCTTCTTTGAAAAGGTCTATGCCTGAACCTTTTAGCTCAATGGGAGCTTGCACAAAATAACGTGAATCTGTCCACAATCCTGCTTTGTCTTTGGTAACAACCACAAAACCTGCTGAACCCGTAAAGCCCGAAAGCCACGCTCGTTCTAACCATTGTTCAGGAAGGTATTCGCTCAGGTGCGGGTCTGCACTGAAAACCACAAATGCGTCAACATTTTCTGCTTGCATTTGTTTTCGTAAAAGTGATAATTTTTCTGATGTATTCATTGTGTAAGTATGTTTGAAATTCTACCATAGAAACTTGTTTTGTTAGGAAACAACAAGCCTGACAAAGGTATGAATTTATTTTTATTTTTGAACTTTTTTCAAAGGATTTCTCGCGGACAGACTCACCTCATCAAGGCAATTTTTATTTCACAAAACTATGAAATAATTTTTTAGAGCCTGTTTGAATTATTTTGAAAGCATAAAATTCTATCGGAAAAACTATATTTACGAAGTAAAAAAAGATATAATCCAGATATTTTGACCACTATGAATATTAGAATATTAATAAAATAATTTCTTAAATATTGATAATTATAAGTGTTTGAAATAAGCATTCTATGTTTTTAATAATAACGACATAATATACTGAATAAAAGCATTTTAGTTTTATTTTACTCTATGATTTTATTTTTTTATTCGATTTATTTTTTCCATTTTTTTATTTTTTATTAATATTTTCTTTTCTATTTCGAAACGTTTTCGTAACTTTGCACGACAGATACAAGATGCGACACAAAATAATAAAACGATTTCGTAGGTGAAATTTAATGAAATTAAGCGCTAAACTTGTACTAATCCTACTCAAAATTTAAAATAACAATAATTTAATTTTTAAATTAAATGAAAATTATGTTAATAAAATCTAAACGGGGGGGGGTAAAATATCTTACTCACTTCTTTTCTTTGCGGATTTTAGAAACATCTGCCCGCGCAAATCTTGCTAAGGCTTCTTCTCTGACTATTTTTCAGCAACAAACTAAAAAAATAAGTGGATTAGTCATTAATTCCACAAAGGTACTTTTTCTTTCTTTGAAAGTAAATTTTAATGGTTATGTTGGTTTTCAACATCTGTCCCAATTTTCAAAAACAGCTAATACAAAACTACAATACAGAAAACTGGCAAAGTGTGAGCAAAACGAAGGAAGAGACCCTGCTAAGCGAGTTGTCTATACCGTTTCGTTACAACAAAATTCTGGTTAAGAATAAGGTTGTTTGACAAATAATACGCAAACTCAAAAAATATTTGAGATAGAATCCAAAAAACAGAAAAATTATAAAATATTAAAAAATAAAGCAATATGAAGATTTATAAATTATCATTTTTGTTATTCATCTTTATATTTTTAAGTTGTCAAAAAAAAGATGAAGGACATACCGATGTTGATGGGCAAAAACCCACGTTAAAACTCACACAAGAACATATACATACCGAAGCTGGTAGAACATTCACCATTGAAGGTATCGTAGAGGATAATGATGGAATTGCTTCCATTCGTTTGCAAAATACAGAGCTAAATTTGGACAAAACCATAGACCTATTGACGCTCTATAAAGAATTGCAATTCAAATATGAATTGGAATACAAATATGAATTGGAAAGAGATTTTGATAAAGATAATTTGCGAATTAAAGTGATTGTTACAGATGTTGGCAATCGAGTAACAGAAGGTGAAGTGCTCGTTACGATGGACGGAGATTTTACAGCACCTACTTTTACAACTTTACCCGATGAAAATATTACAGTACTTATAAAAAACAATACAAAACTGAATCTGCAATTTACTGTTGAAGATGATAAAGCCCTTGATTATGTAACAGTTTCAATAGAAGAAATTGATTATACCAAAAAAGTTGAAGCTGACGGAAAAACATTCTCTTTTAAAGATGCTATTCCGCTTCCCGCACAAGCAGGAAATTATAGTTTAACTCTTGAAGTGGTTGATAAATTTAACTTAAAAACAACCAAAACCAGTGTGGTAACAGTTTCACAAATGCCTGATTTTGAAAAAATGTATCTGATAGATGTTAAAAATGCTTCGGAATTGAATAGCGATATCTTTGGTGTTCCTATGCTTATTGAGAGAGTAGGAGCTTACACCTATAAAGCAAAATATTATTCTGAAAATGCAGGCACAGAAATTCGCTTTGCTCCACAAAAGACAGATTTCAATCCGATATGTTTTGGTCTTGACCCAGACAATAAAGCTACTTTAACAGATGAACCTGAAAGGGCTCTCCCTTTTGTGCTTCCTGACGGGAATCAATACTATGAAATAGAATTTAATATCCAAAGCGGAAATTATACACTTACACCCTATACGCCTTCTGATGCTCCCGTTAATATAGGAGAACCAATGTTGTTAGATGCAAGTCGCCCTGGTGAGGGGTCTATCCCTTTGGAAATAGGGTTAGTAGGTTCTGGACTTCCTAATTCAGGAAATTGGAATCCTTCACAACCATATATGTTAAAACAAGACACTACAAATCCTTATATATTATATGCCGAAATAGACCTTGAAGCCGGGAAAACGGTTGAGTTTATCATTCATAACAAACACTCTTGGGGTTGGTGGGATTATAAGTTTTGGCGCTGGGATAATAGTGGTGCAGAACCTGAAAAAAATATTTCGCAAGGAGGAGAAAATCCAGGAAAATGGACTATAAAAACTTCGGGAAAATATATGTTTAAATTTGATACTCACCTATTGCGATCTAAATTTTACCCTATAAAATAATATTGTAAATAAATCAGTTATGAGAAAAAATTTATGTACATTAGTTATTGGTTTGGTAGCACTGAGCCTTAATGCGCAAATGAAAATTACAGGTAAAGTAACCTCTTCTGCGGATAATCAACCTGTTATAGGAGCTTCCGTATTAGTTAAAGGAACAACTAACGGAACAGCAACTGATTTTGACGGGAATTATACGTTGAACAATGTTCCGAGTAATGCCGTTATTAGTTTTTCTAACTTAGGATATAAATCTCAAGAAATACCCGTAAAAGGACGTTCGATAATAAATATTATTGTTGAAGAAGAAACAGAAGCCTTAGACGAAGTAGTGGTTGTAGGGTATGGAGTTGTTAAAAAAAGTGATTTAACGAGTTCTATTTCAACTATTAAAGGAAGTGAAATCAACACAATGTCTGTGGGAAATGCAATGACATCATTGCAAGGTAAGGTTAACGGGCTACAAATCGTATCACAAGGAGGGCCTGGGGCAACCCCACGAGTAATTATTCGTGGAGTAACTACGGTTAATGGTTCTAATCCGCTTTATGTAGTAGATGGAATGCCTGTGGGAGACAACATAAACTTCTTAAATCAAGATGATATACAAAGTATTGAAGTTCTGAAAGATGCTTCTGCTACGGCAATATACGGAACAAGAGGTTCTAACGGAGTTATTCTTATAACTACCAAAAAAGGTCGTTCAGGAAAAACAATGTTTCAAGTGAATACATCTTTGGGTTTTCAAACTTTATCAAAACCTAAAATGGCAAAAGCCTCAGAATATGAAAAAGTATTTAAACAACGCTATTTGAATGACGGTGCTGTTCCTATTTGGAATAGTAAAGATGATATTCTTGATTCAGAAGGCACTGATTGGTGGGATAATGTGGTTAAAGATATGGCGCTGATGAGAACTTATAATTTGAGTTTCCAAGGCGGAAATGATAAAATTGTTTATAGTGCAAGCCTCGGATATTTTAAACAAGATTCACATTACGATTATGGTTATTGGGATAAATTGACCGCTCGTTTCAATATGGAATATAAATTTGACAAAATTATTTCAGCGGGAATAGATATGTTGCCCAAATTTGAAAGTTGGGACAATACACCTAATTTAATGAGAGACGCAATGCGTATGGACCCTACTACACCCATTTACCGCCTGAAAGAAGAATGGGTTGATAATCAATATAATAATTATTCTCGTTCTTATAACAGTCAAGTATGGAATCCTGTGGCATCAATAGCTCGTATGAGCAATCACAGCAGTGAATATGGTGCATTATTAGCTCCTTTCGTGAATATTGAGCCTATTAAAAACCTTATATTACACAGCCGATTTGGTGTCAATGCTCGTTTTCGTCTTTCAGATTCATTTTCTCCAAAATTCTATATTGACAATTTAGAGCAAACTCAACAAAGTAGGGTACAAAGAACAATGGATCAATGGATAGATTGGAATTGGACAAACACACTTACCTATATTAAAACACTTAACCAGAAACATAATTTCAACATAATGGCAGGTTATACGATGGAGAAATTCAGTAGTTACTGGTTATCAGGGGCTCGTAAAGACACTCCCAATAATATAGATCAGTTGCGTTATGTGAGTGCAGGAACTACGGCGCAAGAAGCCTCTGGAACAAATAGCCATACCTCTTTAATATCTTATTTAGGAAGGTTGATGTATAACTTTGATAATCGTTACTATATCACAACTTCTGTTCGTGTTGATGGTTCGTCTAAGTTTCCAACAGGAAATAAATATGCTACATTTCCTGCAATTTCAGCAGCTTGGAGAGTTTCCGAAGAACAATTTATGAAAAACCAAGATGTGGTAAGTAATTTAAAACTACGAGCAGGTTGGGGAGCTGTCGGGAATCAAAATATCGCAAGTGATGCTTATTTGACACTCATAGGAAGTTCTGATTATGTTTTCGGAAGTAGCCCAGCTCGTTACGTAGGAACTTCGGTTAGCAGTGTTGGGAATACGGAATTACAATGGGAAACCGTTGAAGATTTTAATGTGGGAGTTGATATGGGCTTTTTTCAAAATAAATTAAACATTACTGCGGAGCTTTTTGAAAAAAAATCACATAATATGCTTTTGGAAAAAGAAAATCTTCTCATTTTAGGATATCCTATGTGGAACGGAAAAATGTGGACAAACATCGGGAAAATGAAAGCCAAAGGTTGGGAATTATCCATTTCTTGGAAAGACAAAAAAGACGATTTCGGATATGAACTTGGAGTGAACCTTTCTTCTGTAAAAAACACAGCCGAAAAACTACTCGGAGAAACGCCCATACTTACAGGAGGTTTTCACGGAGATTACATCATTCGTAATGAAGAGGGTGGAGAAATTAGCCGATTCTACGGTTATGTAGCTGATGGAATTTTTCAAAATCAAACAGAAATAAACGCTCATACAAGCCAATATGGTGACAAATTGCAACCCAATGCTGTTCCTGGTGATATCCGCTTTAAAGATGTTAATAATGACGGCGTGCTTGATGATAAAGACAAAATATTCTTAGGAAATGCTTTTCCGAAATATATGCTTGGACTTAATCTTCGGTTAGAGTATAAAAATTTTGATTTGAATGCCAATTTCTACGGAACTATCGGAAATGACATTTTCAATATGACTCGCAATTTGTATGGAGGAAATGGCGGAGATAATGTATATGAAGGCACTTTCAATAGGGTATGGAACGGAGAAGGAACAAGTAACGATATTCCTCGTTTATCTGTGAATGATGCTAACAGGAATTACCAACGTGTGTCCAGTTTCTTTGTTGAAGATGGTTCTTATTTCCGTTGTAGATTGTTGCAGATTGGTTACACAATACCAAATCAAGCATTGAAAGGAGCAAATATTCGTGTTTCAGTATCAGCACAAAATTTATTTACTTTAACTAAATATTCAGGGATTGACCCAGAAAGAGCAGCGGCAGGAAGTGTTACAGAGTCGGGCATTGACAACATAGGATATCCTAATCCGCGAACTTACTTAATGGGGCTAAATATAACTTTTTAAAAAAAATGGTATGAAAAAGATAATAACATCATTAGTAATATTTTCATTATTAGGATTGGGAAGTTGTTCTGATTTTTTAGAACAACCTGTTTTAGGTCGTGAAAACTTAGACACTTATTTCCAAACCGAAGAAGAATGTCTCAAACAGATAACAGGCTGTTATCAATCTGTGTTTTTTGACGATTGGTGGCAGATAGCCAAATTTACGCTAACTTGCGATATGTCTACTGATGATATGTGGATGGGAAATACTACCCAAGACGCCAGCGAACATCGTGATTTTGCTCATTATGCAGGCAATCCACAAGCCAAAGTAGCATTAGATTATTGGCAATATCGATACAAAGGTATTCTCCGCAGTAATATTTGCATCGAAAGAATTCCGAAATCGCCTATTTCTAACGAATCGCTTAAAAATCGAATGATTGCAGAAGCCAAATTCCTTCGGGCATTTCATTATTTTGAATTGGTCAAAAATTTCGGAGGATTGCCTTTGGTATTCAAAAAAGCGATGCCAACAGAAGTAGAAGGCATACAACGGGCCAGTGTGGAAGAAACATACGCACAAATTGAGAAAGATTTAAAAGAAGCTATTCCCTACTTGCCTCTCCGAAGTGAGTATTCAGCAGATGATATGGGGCGCGCAACCAAAGGAGCTGCCCAAGGCTATTTAGCAAAAGTATATCTTTATCAAGAAAAATATGCGGAAGCTGAACCTTTGTTAGATGAAATTGTGAATTCTGGACAATATAGTTTGTTAGACGATTTTGGTAAAGTTTGGGCTGTTTCACATAATAACAGTACAGAATCTCTTTTTGAAGTACAGCATAAATTTGACGAAACATACAATCTCGGAGGTCGAATTTCGGTTGTTTGTGGTTCTCGTGATGATTCTGGCTGGTCGTGGGGCTTGCCAACAAGCAATCTTGAAAAGGCTTTTGTTGATGCAGGAGATACAGAACGCTTACGATGGACAATCATTAAGCATAACGCCACAGAAGTTCCTGGCGACCCTATTTGGACAACGTCAAACCCGTATATCATTACACCTGACAAACACAAATCGGCACGCATAAGCAGAAAATTATATATTCCTGTTGCGGAACGCCCAGTTCCTTACGATGCTGCAAGAAGCCCGTTAAATTACAGATTGCTTCGTTATGCCGATATTCTTTTGATGCAAGCAGAGGTTAAAAATAGTTTAGGTAAAGATGATGAAGCACAAGTTGCTCTAAATAAAGTACGAAGTCGAGTTAAGTTAGCCAACATAACTTCTTCGGGAACAGCACTTCGTGATGCTATTCGCTTGGAAAGACGCTTAGAGTTAGCTCTTGAAAATCAACGATTATACGATATTCGCCGTTGGAAAGATGATAACGGCAAAAAACATATAGCCAATTTAATGGGACAGAACGGAACTTTTGTTCTCTATAACACAGTTCATTCTACTGACGCGTATGAATTGGCAAATCAAAAGGAAAGAAGCGACAAAGGAATTACTTTTCGTGAAGACCGTGATTTAGTATTCCCGATTCCTTATTCCGAAGTAAATATGTCTGGTGGAAGTATTAAACAAAATCCGAATTTCTAATGAAACAACATATCATATTTTTGTGTATTTTATTGCTTGGCTGTTCTAAAAATAATTTCTCAGAAACGCCTGTTTTGCCCAATAATCCAGATGTGGATAAAGTGATAACCATAAATACGGCAACAACGCATCAAACGATAGAAGGATTTGGTGCTTCGGACTGTTGGTCGGTCAATTATGTAGGAAAACATTGGGATATTAATCAAAAAGAATCCATAACAAAATTGCTTTTTTCCAAAGAAATTAAAGACGGAAATCCGCAGGGAATTGGGCTCTCAATGTGGCGTTTTAATTTAGGAGCGGGAACTGCCGAACAAGGCGACCAAAGCGGCATTGAAGACAAGTCTCGAAGAACCGAATGTTTTCTTAATTCAGACGGAACTTACGATTGGACAAAACAGCAAGGGCAACAATATTTTTTAGAAAAAGCTAAAACTTACGGTTGCGAATCGTTTGTAATGTTCAGTAACTCTCCGCCTGTTCACTATACCTATAACGGAAAAGGATTTTCGGCTCGCAAAGCGTATAGCAATTTGAAAGAAGAACATTACGATGATTTTGCTAACTATATGACAGAAGTAGCCAAATACTTTCAAAAAAATAAAAATATCCATTTTAATTACATCAGCCCTGTGAATGAACCCCAATTCAATTGGGAAAAAGGGCAAGAAGGAAGTGGTTGGCAAAATTCAGAGATAAAAAAATTAGTAACTCATCTGAACAAATCTTTGGAAGATAAAAATCTGGATAGTAAGATTTTAATAACCGAAGCTGCCGACTGGGAATATCTATTTAAAACAAAAGATGACGCAGCAAGAAGCAATCAAATTGAAGATTTCTTTTCTGTTCAATCACAAAATTACGTCGGAAATTTATCAAGAATGGCACCTCTCATAGGTGGGCATAGTTATTGGACAGACGGAAATTCAAATGCTCTTGCAAATGCTCGAAAACAGTTGTTTTCGGCAGCTAATTCTTACGGACTGAAAATTTTTCAAACAGAATGGAGTATGCTCGGAGACCATTACAATGACAGAGATTATCCTGGTCACGATTCAGCCAACTCGCTTGATATAGCTCTGTATATGTCAAAAGTGTTATACTACGATTTAACAGTGGCTAATGTGAGTTCTTGGTCTTTTTGGACAAGTATAGATGTAGCTCGTTGGAATCATAAAAACAGATTTTTGCTCATAAATTTGACTCCCGCCGGAGGAGAATACGGAGATATATCGCAAAGTGGCACGCATCAGGCAACAAAATCTTTGTGGGTGCTCGGAAATTATAGTTTATTCATCCGTCCAAACTACAAGAGAGTTGAAATGAATATTGATGGCACTTCAAATTCATTTTTTGGTTCAGCTTGGATATCGCCCGAGAAAAATAAATTAGTGGTTGTTTTTACAAATATGAGTTCTAAAACAATAACTATAAACCCACAAATACAAGGTTTAGGCAAATATAAACTATTGAAAAAATACACAACTTCTTCTGCAAAAAATTTAAAAGAAGAAATTTCTTCGGAAGGAAAATGTACGATAGAACCTAAATCTGTAACAACACTTGTTTATGAATATTAAAAAGAATGAAATGAAAAAAAATATAATAACAATTTTTCTGATGTTATACTTATTTTCATCAGTATCGGCGCAAGTTTCTTTTGGAGAATCTCAAAAATTTAATGAAAATTGGTTTTTCTTTTTAGGAGAAGAAAAAGAGGCTAAAAATGTAGCTTTTAATCATAAAAATTGGCAAAAAGTAAATTTACCTCACGATTGGAGCATAAAAGAGCAGTTGAGCCCAACATTAGCAAGTTGCACAGGGTATTTACCCGGTGGAATAGGCTGGTATCGTAAAACATTTACAGTTTCTGCTGATAAAAAGTCAGAAAAAGTATATCTTTATTTTGAAGGGATTTACAACAATAGTGAAGTTTTTATAAACGGACAACTATTAGGAAAGCGCCCTAACGGATATATTTCTTTTATGTATGATGCAACTCCTTTTATTAAATTTGGTCAAGAAAATGTAATAGCTGTTAGAGTAGATCATAGCAAATATGCTGATTCTCGGTGGTACACAGGTTCGGGAATTTACCGAAATGTGTGGTTGGTGTATGCAAATCCTATTCATATTGCACAGTGGGGAGTTTATGCTTATCCTGAAAAAATAAAAAAAGATTATTTTCTAAACATTGAAGTTGAAGTTGAAAATCCTCAAAAGGAAGACGCTTCTTTGGAAATTGTCAATCAACTTTTTGATTTAAATGGAAAAATAATTGCCCAAAATACGGAAAAATTATACGCAAAAGCCACACAACAAACCAAGTTATCAACTAAGCTGAAAGTAAAAAATCCGCAACAATGGAATTTAGACAGCCCTTTTCTTTATAGCTTAAAAACGACAATCACAAAACAAGGAAAAGAAATAGACAAAACTGTTACTAAAACAGGATTTAGAACCTATACTTTTGACCCTAATAAAGGATTTGCCTTAAACGGAAAATGGCAAAAAGTGAAAGGTGTGTGTCTTCATCACGACGCAGGTGTTTTAGGAGCGGCCGTACCCCGTGAAGTTTGGAAGAAAAGACTCATAACTTTAAAAGAAATTGGAGTCAATGCCATTCGTACAAGCCATAATCCGCAAGCTCCCGATTTGTATGAATTGTGCGATGAGTTGGGACTTTTAGTTCTTAATGAAGCCTATGACGAATGGGAGTTTCCGAAACGAAAATGGCTACAAGGTTGGAATGTTGGTACACCAGAATTTCAAGGTTCTTCAGAATTTTTTAAAGATTGGGCTGAGAAAGATTTAGCCGATATGGTAAAAAGAGATAGAAATCATATTTCAATTTTTGCTTGGAGCATTGGCAATGAGGTCGATTATCCTAACGACCCATATTCACACCCTGTTCTTGATGGAGGCAAAGAAACAGGTTTTACGCAGGCAATTTATGGTGGATATAGAAAAGAAGCTCCCGATGCAATGCGATTGGGAGGAATTGCTAAAAAATTGGCAAAAGTAGTTAAGCAATACGATAAATCGCGCCCTACAACCGCTGGGTTGGCAGGTGTGGCGATGTCTAATCAAACAGAATATCCTGGTGCATTAGATATAACAGGATATAACTATACGGAAAGTATGTACGATTCAGACCATAAAAAATATCCGAATCGTGTAATTTACGGAAGTGAAAACAGACACGATATGCAGGCTTGGAAAGATACCAGAGATAGAGAACATATTTTTGGTCAATTTTTATGGACAGGAATCGATTATCTTGGTGAGTCCAGAGAATGGCCTTCTCGTGGGTTTTATTCTGGATTACTTGATTTTGGAGGATTTATCAAACCAATAGGATATTTTCGCCAATCTTTATGGTCAGATAAACCAATGGTTTATTTAGGAACATATCCTATTAAAAATCAACAAGATAACAATATTTACACAGATGCTTTATCCAATTGGAATTATCAAGAAGGGCAACTCATTCGAGTGGTTTGTTATACAAATACTCAAAAAGTAAAATTGTTGTTAAACGGAAATGAAGTTGGGAAACTAAAAGAATACGATGACAATACAGGGGTTGTTTATTGGGATATTCCGTATCAATCAGGGAATTTGGAAGTTGTAGGTCTTGACGCAAAAGGACAAGAAGCGGCTCGTTACACAATAAAAACATCTAAACAACCATTTGCTTTGAAAATTATTGAAAGTGAAGAGCAAATTGATAAAGAGTATGGGGTAGCGCAAGTGGTAGTTCAGGTGGTAGATGAAGATGGAGTTCCTGTAATATTATCAGATAATGAAATAACTTGCAACATAGAAGGAAATGTCAAACTGTTAGGATTAGAAGCAAGTAATAATTCTGATATGGGAGATTATACTGATAATAAACAACGTGCATTTCGCGGAAAAATATTGGCTTATATCCAAGCACAAGGTAAAGCAGGAAAAGCAAAAATTTCATTTACTTCTCCGTGGTTAAAATCTGTTGAAACAGAAATAAATATTAAATAGTTCTGTTTTTTACTTTATGGTTTTTTAAACCTGTTTAAACTTTTTTTTGTAAATTTACTATCAACCCTAAATACAGCATTGCTTTCCAAGTTGTATTTAGGGTTTTTATATCTCATTATCAGTTCTTTAAATCCGTCAAACCACGCAAAACTTCGTTCAATTTTGAAGCAATTTTCATATGATTTTTTAAAGAAAAATCAAATTTTGTCTTAAAACCGCTTTTTCCTGTGTTCAGATATGGCAAAATCCTTTTTTTTATCGTATCTTTGCCCGAAGTTCCTTGATTATTAGTAGGTTATGCAAAACAAAAACACTAATTTTCTGGGAATTTTTACTTTTTTAAGTTTAGACAACTTTGATAAATAAAAACACAAAAACTATGAACTTATTTCTTAAATTTATTTTAGTATTTATGATAGTTCCTTCTTTTGCACAAGGACAAGATAATAAATCTTTGATTTTCAGTTTAAAAAGCGGAAAGCCTTTTCAATCTGAAATTACCAAAGAATTAGGTGCAGACAGTGATTATGTTCCTACGGTTGAGGTTTTTCTTCCTGAAAAAACAAAATCAACGGGAAAAGGCATTTTAGTTTTTCCAGGTGGAGGCTATGGAATGGTAGCTTACCAGCACGAGGGAACGAGCTGGGCTTCGTTTTTCAATGAACAGGGAATTGCTGTTTTTGTTGTAAAATATAGCCTTCCGAAGGGAGATAGAAATCGAACTCTGACCGATGTAACTTCGGCAATGAACATCATCAAAAATAAGGCTTCCGAGTGGAAACTCAACCTTGATGACATCGGGGTGATGGGTTTTTCGGCAGGCGGACATTTGGCGTCTGTTGTGGCAACACGCTTTGAAAAACCAATAAAACCTGCCTTTCAGATTTTATTTTATCCCGTAATTACGATGGATGCAAGTTACACACATTTAGGTTCAAGGGATAACTTTTTGGGTAAAAATCCGTCTGAAACACTTGTAAATGAGTTTTCTAACGAAAAACAAGTAACGGAACGCACTCCACCCGCTCTTATCATAGTGGCAACCGATGACCAAATCGTTCCTGTTGAAAACAGTTTGAACTATTTTAAAAGTTTAAAAAACAAAAACATACCTGTCTCTCTCCACATTTATCCGACGGGAAATCACGGCTGGGGAAATAGCAAAGACTACAAGTACAATCAAGTCATTTTGGAAGAACTTAAAAGTTGGATAGGAAATTATAAGCAATAAACCTACAAATATTGTGAATAACAATGATTTACAAAGGCTTTTAGCTGTTTGGCTTTGATTATTTGCCCTACACGAAAATAGAAAACGATGTTATTATCGGCTTAATTTTTCTTTCAAAAACGCTTCTAACAGGTCGGCTTGGGACTTTTCGTGGGTTTTCGTTTGTCGGAAGGCTTTGCCGTGAGTGTCAATCACTGCGTGCCACTCTTGGCAGGTTTTTAGAGTAACCTTTGCTGTGAGAGGCATACACTCGGCTCGTAGTTCTTTGTAAGTTTGTTTATCACTCAGTTTCAATCGGTTAAATAGCCTAATGGCGTATTGGTCAGCTATGAATACTTTTCTTTCAAAAATGTAGAGTAACATCGCATCGGCAGTTTCTTCGCCAATTCCTTTCAGTGAAAGTAATTCTTGGCGTAAAATATCGGTCGGAATGTTTTTAAATTTCTGTAAATCTGCTCCGTGCGATGCGAACCATTCCATCAAACATTTGATGTATCGGCTTTTTTGTTTGAAAAAACCTGCGGGACGAATTAGTTCTTGCAATTCCGCTTCTGGCATTGTAAGGAGAGCCTTTACTGAAAGTTTTTCAGAAAGATTGGCAAGTGCTTTTTCAACATTTTGCTGGGTTGTCTGCTGGATTAAAATCGTTGAAATCCAATCAACTATGCGGTTTTGATGATTCCACCAATTTTGTTCCCCGTAGTGTGATAGCAATTCATTGAGTACGAATTGTTTATTTCTCATTTGTAAATCGCCATCAAATATATCATTGTGTTTCATCGTCATATTGTCAAAATGATTTATATCCTGCATCATTCATAATAACGCATATAAACTACCCTATTTCTTCGGCTTCATCGAGGGTGTCTACGAGGTCGGGAGTTTCATTCAGAAAGAAAACCGCAATGCCATAAGGCTCACACACAGAGAGTTCTCCTTCATCAAATCGTAAAATCCATTCCGAATCCGATTCATAAAAACTAAACGCAGGATAAACGAGCGTAAGCCACCTATTAGGCGGATTTTTTAGCAATAATGCATCTTCGTCCGTTATTTTGTATGAATCGGGATTTTCAGTAAATGATTTTTGGATAAACCCGATGGCTTTTTGTAAATAAAAGTCCATTTCGGCGATAATCTTTTCCGAAAAATGAATTGTTTCAGCAGAAACTCCTTCTTTTTCAGAAAAAATACTCACATCTACCGATATTTCCTGTCCATAAAATGTACTTTTGTGCAAAAAACAGGTTGTCCAGCAATTTTCGCCATACAAATCTGCTTCTACCAATGCTAATTTCCCGTATTGGGTGGTGATTTCTTGTGTTTTCATTTGTCTATTTTAACGATATAAATCAATGTCGATACCGGCATTTAGCTTTGCTATTAGTCGGATAAATTCTTCATCAAAAAACAGTGCTGGTGTGGATTCTTCTTCGTTTTGATAAACGACAATTTCCACCCTTGTTTCCAATTGATGTTTACGGATATAATCAGCCAATTCGTTTATCTTTGGTGAAAAAACTTCGATAAATTTATCGGTCAAATCCTCCACAAACAAAGTATTTTCATAACCAATTTGATACGAAAAAACTTCAGTTTTTTGGCTTTCGCCGGGCATAATGCCAATAGTTTCAGACAAATCTTTAACCGAAAAACTGTCGCCCCAAACATCAAAAATAAGTGCTATTTCCGTTTTAATTTCGTTCATAATTTTTTTTACATTAACCTTTGCCAATTATCCGTTCATACCACCGAAAAATAGTTTTTTGCGGTTGTCTATCTCTATATTCAGACTGTGTCCGCCGAAATAATCGGGAGTGGTGATAAGGTCTAACGAGAGGCTCTCCACCGTTTCGTCATCGAGCTCTACCCAAATACTTGATATCGAAATACTTTGCCTAATTGTCTCTTCCGCCACAAGTTCCGTCAGAATAGTGCCATCGAAGAGTTTGGCTTTGCCTTTCTTTCCAATTTCTTGCTCTACCCAGCCGTTAAAATTATCGACAAAACCTTCTGCATCAAGAGCAAAATCAATGATTTCCGACCTGTTTTCTTCCACCCAAGTGAGCCATTTTTCTATTTTTTGGAGCGGAATATCATCTACTTCGTCATCAACGATGATAAGGGTCTGTTTGCCCCAAATGTTTGCTTTTGCGGTCTGCTCTGCCTCATTTTTGTCTTTTGAAAATTCGCTTAAATGCACCTTTTGCGTGTTATTTTTCGTTGTTTTTTTCGTTTTCGGCTCTAACGGTTGCGGTGGTTCTTCGCTTTTGAGTATCGCCAAGGCTGTTTCGTACTCGTGTTGATATTCTTTGGCGACTTTGGTTAGGGCGGGCATTCTTATTTTCTTAAAATAGTCCATCAAGAGCGGTTTATTTTGCAGAAGCATTAAATTCGCACTGGTACTCAAAAAGATAGACTGCATAAAATAGCCATCTCCTGCTGTTTTCTTTTCTCTTTCACTCAAAAGAATGCCGATGAGTTCTGCATTTTCCACGAAATAAGCGTTTATTTCCGCCAAAGACAGTCCGCTGGCGTTGAGTATTTCGCATTTTATATTCCAACTTTGTAAAGATTTCTCTTCCTGTACATTCAGGTTGTATTTTTGAGTAAGTTCTTTGGCTAACTTTTGGTAAGTTTCGCTTTGCACCAACGCTTTTAAATCTGAAATTTGAATCATATTGTTTCGTTTTGTTGTTTTTTAATCGTTTTATTTATAAAATATATTTGTTTTTTACTTAAAATTGCTTGTTTGCAATCAAAAATTGAGTTCCTGCTACCCAAAATTTAGTATCCGCTACCCAAAATTTAGTATCCGCTACCCAAAATTCAGTATCCGCTACCCAAAATTCAGTATCCGCTACCTAAAATCGAGTATCCGCTACCCAAAATTGAGTATCCGCTACCTAAAATTCAATATCCGCTACTTAAAATTCCATTTCTGCAATACAAAAATCGTATTTTTATCATAAATAGAAGCAAAATGCTTTTGTTTTTACCTAAAAATTAGTTTCTTACTGATACACAAACCGATAGTTTTCAAACAAGGCAAATGCTTCGGTTTTGATTTCTTGAATGGACACAACTTGTTGATATTTAGCTTGTTCCTTGCCGTCGTTCCAACCAACATAACTATCCACCAAAAACCCCTGACCGACAAGCGTTTTTATAAACTCGAAAAAAATTCGGGTGTTGATGATGTCTTCATCGGTGTCCGTCTCATCAAGCCAATCTTGTGGCGGACAAAAACCATCACTTTGCCCAAAATCATCGCCAAAAATACGAAATCCGCAACTGCAATTATCGGGCGTTATGGTTGCCACTCGATACGAATGCTCATACTGCAAATTGGTGGTTTCCTCTTTGGGCAAATCAGCCACAAAAAACAATCCTTCTAACTCATTGGGAATAAGCTCTTTGGGAGCATTGGTACTAAACATTAAAATATTGCACATTTTTTCTATTTTTTTTGGATTAAAAACAATATATTACTGAAAATCACTATTTTGTTATCTCAATACGGTGGATTTTTTCATCAGAAATTCTAAAACTCATCGTGCCTGAATGCGTCTGTATCGCTCCGTTTTTGGTTTTTAGCACACAACCGAAGCGAACTTCGTAATAATCAGCATCATTACTGCGTGTTTTTTGCCACAAATAACACATTTGAGCATTTTCGGAGGCAATTTTTTGATAAAAAGGCTCAATTTCTGCTTTTCCGATGATAGAAATTCCTTTTTCGGTGTGAATTTCGGCTGTTTCTACGAACAAATTCATCAGTTTTTCTAAATTTTCAGGTGTTTCTACAAGAAAATTGAGCGTTTCAAAGAATTTTACGACCGTTTCTGTAAGGATTTTGGCGTTTGTGGGCTTATAAGTTGGGTGAAATACCACCAATTTCCCCGCTGGATATTCGCCTTGCCAACCGCACGGAAAAACGCCTTTTTTGTACGCCTTAAAAATCACATTCCACAACGGATTTTTCAATCGGTGCTTGATGTTTAGGTGGCAATTTAAGAGGTCAGCCTCCACAACGCCATCAAAATGGGTGTAGTTTTTTCGTTTCAGCAGTTTGCGAATGTCGTTTGTAATCGCTTGCCATTCTTTTTCGTCATAATCAAGAGTTTGGCTATTTTCTTGACGAAGATGAAGCCAAGTTTTTTCTGCAAGATAATGCTCCGCCTGCTTTGGGTCGGTGATAATTTCCCAATCCTCACTATCCACAGACTCAAACGCAAACAGATGATTATCAACTATATTTAAGATATTTCTCATTGGATTTTATTTTTTAAATTCAGGTTAATATGAATAATTAAATTTACTCCGACTCCACCAGCCCCAACCGCTCAAAAATCGGCATAAAAAGTTGTACCACAAGTCCGTATTGCACTTGCCTTAAATCATCAAGAAAATAGCTGTACGATGGGTCTTGCTGTCCTTCTTCTTCGTCATTATCCAAAAAAGCAAACCACAAAAAATAGCTGGTTGTTTTATAGATATAAACGATATGCAAAGGCGTTGTTTTTTCTATTTTGTCAATGGTTGCCCAAATTTCTTTGGAATATTGATGTAATTCATTGCGGTTTATTTGTCCGTCCAAATAGCCTTTGGCAATGTCCAAATAACGGTATAATTCTGCACAAGAGTTAGAAAGTGAAATCACATAATGCCTCATAAAGTCCAGACAATGAAGCACAAACTCACGATAGGGCATTTTTTCAAAATCAAAAAAATCAAACTCACCCTCTTCGGCAATCTGATAAACGATGAATAATTCCGATAAGTCTTCGCTGTTTAGTATCGCCCATTCTTTATCGGTCAGCTCGCGATACCGCATTGTGGGAAATGGATTATCCGAAATGACCTCTTGCAAATAGCCTTCAAATTGGGCGGCGAGTTTTTCATCAATGGGTTTTAGCTTTTCCAAAAAAGCGTGTTTTTTGTGTTTTATCACGCCATCGGATAAAAAATTCAAATCCAAAAATAACAACGAAAACTCCAAAATGGCAATTTGCTTGTTTTTATCTTTTTGCTTTTTGTGTGCCTTTTTAAGCTCGTTTTCGGTGCGTTTGATTAAGTCTTGGCGTTCTTCTTCATAAATGCTACCTGCCAAATGCCAATCGCAATATTGCATATTGTTGCACAGACAATAGCCATCTTCCATCGGTGAAATATACTGACGGGCAAAACTTCGGGCAATTTTAATAAAAGTGCGATAATCCATAGGGTGTCAATTTATTTAAAGAAAAATAAAACTCTCATAAGTCTGCGTGTATTCATCTAACAAACTGTAAAATAGGCGAATAGAATTTTTATGTTGCTCTTGGGTTTTGGTTTCTTGCAAAAACAAATCCCAATGAATGGTTTTAGGATTTTCACCGCAATAAGTTGCCAAAATCATATTCGCCACCCCAGCCGTAGAGGACGAAAATCCCAACTTTTGTGCGACAAAATCAGTAAAAGAAAGTTGTTTTAAATCATTCTGGGCTTTATGGTCAAAAATACCACAATCATACAAAGCACAGCGATAACCGCTAATGTAAGTGATGATACTGCCAAGCGTTTCTTCGCCCGTGTACATTGCAGGTCGCAGCCGCATTTTTTGAAGCATTTGAAATTCTAAATTGTTGGTATTCATTTTTTTATAACTACTTAAATTGCCAAATTAGAGCACTGTAAGCCCTTTTTGGGTCAAATAAATATTCTGATTTATCACCGCTTTGGCATTGTTTGAAATCCAAAAATTGGGCTTATATTCTTTGTTGCCATCAGAAATTTTGGCTTTTTTACATAGTTTTTTGATGGCTGTTATTAATTCTTGATAAATGGTTGCTGTTTTATAATTTTCGGTAGAAAAATTACCGTACAAATTGCCGTTTTTGCTTTTTTTGCTGATGGTTTTTGGGTAGCTTAACATCAAACCAAGTACGCCTTCTCGATTCATATACGCCACCGATAGTTTTTGTTTTTCTTTATTAAAAAGCAAATCCAAAGGCGATATATTTATCACAGGTTCAGTAGGTTCTACCCGTTTGTACATCTTGCCATTTTCGTTTTTTGCCACAAAAGGTTCAAAATTTAATTTGCGATAATCATCAAGCAAACCAATGTGGATATATTGCTCAATATTCCATCTCTCTTGTGCTGTTGGCTCGTCTTGACGCAAAATAATCTCGTCAAAAAACCGCTGATACGCCATAAAAATAGGCTCTTTTGGGCTAAATTGATAATCCATTTCCACGCGAGTATTGGTAATCACAAAGTCAAACGCTTCACTATCAAAGAGTTGGCGAAATTCTTCAGGTGTAATTACAAAATGAAATTTGTTCCAAGTGTTTGCAAAATACATAATTTTTACTTTTTGGGTTAATTTTCAATAAAAATATTATCAAAATTATATCATTCAATCAATTTAAAAAAATAGGCGTTATACAATCATAAAGTAAGGATTTTTAATGGGTAATGGATTAATTATCAATTGACAATTATCAATTAACCATTAATTTTCAATGGTTATACCTTTTTACAAATTCTATTTTTGCTTTTTGAGTGTATTTTTTTATAAACTCTGTTTTTTGTTCTGTGTAGGCATCTCGGTTGTGTTCGTGGATTTTCCAAAGCGATTTTTTTAGGTTTTCATAATCTTTAGCAACCGAAAAATGCGTTTGCAAATAATCCCTAAAATACAATTCGTCATTGTCGCCCACAACTCGCAAATGCAAATGAAAAACCCGCTCAGCAAAGCCTTGCAATGTATAGCCTTTGTTAAAAGAAATTCGAGACTGACTTTCTGACATACACAAATACCCAGCTTGTAAAATAGCTTGTTTCATCATTAAAAAATCGGTTTCCTCACGAACTTCCACCAAAATATCTACAATAGGTTTCGCCCAAATTCCCTCCACCGCCGTACTTCCGATATGGCTGATACGCACCACTTTATCCATTGGGAGTTTCTTTTCAAGCTCTTCCTTTTCTTGCTTAAACCAATCTTTCCAATCTGGATTATGCTCTGTCAGAATAATTGGAAAAAGTTGCCATAATTCGCTTAATGACATTTCTAAGAGGCTTTTTTGTTTTTTCATTTTTAACTGTATATTCTATTAGTGTTCGAGTTAATATTTATTTAATATTGTTTGTGATATAAATATTTTTACCTTTCTCGATAAAATTATTTTCGTCAGTTTCCGAAATGATACTTGAAATAAATTCTTCATTTTCAATGGTTAATAACTGCACACAGCAACCAATTAACCATTAACCATTCACAATTAACCATTAATTTTCTCCCAAAGGGCTTAATAATTTGTCCATTTTTTCAAATTGTTGTTTGTCATTTGAGGCGTAGAGCAAATCATAATTCCCTTGATTGCCAAAAACGGCGATAACATCAGTATCGGTGTCGCCATAAAATTCAATGCCAATCCATTGCGTAAAGCAACAGTTTTTCTTTTTAAAATTTTTTGTGATAAAACTCTTTTCCTCTTCATTGATAAACAAAAAATCCTCACAGTTAAAAGGCAATGCAAAAACTGCTTGTAAATGTGCCATTGCGTTTAAAAAATCGCTCAAAGTTTCGCACTCTTGTTGCCATTTTATTTCATCAGCACTCATATAAACAGGTGGATTGGAATGGGTCAAATCCTCTTTTTTGATGCCCCAAGCACAAGCATACTGATTTTCAGCATAAAATATCAAAAAATCATTGTTTTTAGAGAATTTTAATTTGTTGGGCGACAAAAGTTGGTCTTGCGTGTGATTGAGTGCGTTTATTTTCCCAAGATTAGCATAATAGTCGTGCAACACCTGCGGAATATGCTCACAGACAGCTTTATGCAAAGCGATTTCCTCTGCCAAAAAGCCGTTATTTTCTGTAATACCAAAAAGGCTTCTGATTTCTTTAAATTCTAAAATTTGACTCATATTTTATTTTTAATTGTGAATTGTAAATGGTTAATTGTCAATGATTTTGGCAAAGTTACTACAAATGACCGCTTTCGCCAAAAAACAAGCGTCTACAAAGTGTCTACAAGGGCAAAATTTTATGGATTTTTTACATTATCGAGTGTGGTAGTTTGACACAAAATCCGTTTTCAGGGCAAACACTTCTTTAATAAAATCCAATAAAAACAAAAAGGTATTTATCTGATAATGATAGGTTTGTGGCACACAATCGGTGGTAATTTCCCGTCGCTTGTCATCGTGAAAAGTCATTTTATCGCCTGTTGTTACAACCAATGTATCATTTTGAAAACCAATAGATTGCACCTCAAAGCGTTTCCATTCTGGCACAGCATAAACCACAAAGAATTTTTCATCAACTATCTTTAAATCACTTACTTGACAAGGCGATTGCAACTTACCTTTTTCGTTAATTCCCGATACAAAAATAGTCGCCCCAGCTCCCTCGCTGTACATCGTGATAATATCACCTTCATCGTTGTAATTGGTGGTGTCAAATCGGTAAATCATTCCTTGATGTGTCTCAAGTGTTATATCGCAAAAGTTTTTTTGCCTTTCTCCAAACAAAAGTTTTTGTGTATGCAAATCAAAAATCATTTTAAGCCATAGCTTATCTGCCTTATTTTGAGCTGATAACACATATTTTTTGTATTCTTGCTCTATTAACGCCTCAAATGAAAGTTCGGTATGAGTTTCATTGATTGACATATTAAAAATTGGCAAAAAAGTTGGGTCATAAAAGGGCGTTGTATCAATGTAAAAATAATGTTTTTTGGCATCATATTCCAATACTACGGATTCTTCCTCTGACTGCCCCACACATACCCGAAACGGCGACCAATCATCACATCTAAAATAAAATTCCAGCGTGTTCATATGGACAATTTTTGGGGAATAAAAGCCAAAATAATGAGCTGTTTCTACGATAAATTGAGCGATTTCATCGGTAAAGCCACTGAACAATCCAAAAGGGTATTCAGAATAATCCTCATCTGGCTCATCATCAAAAGTGGAGAGTTTTTCGCAAATTTGATAAATTTCGTGAGCAATTTGCGATTGAATATCAGCCGATTTATCCAAATGGGTTAGATTATAAATAAAACTGTCCAAATCGGCACTGCATTCTTCTATGTTTTTTAAAGAAAAATAGCGGTCTTCTTCGGGCGTAAGTTGCCAATCTTGACGGATTTTTTCAATGATGGCGTTTTTTTCAGCTATTAAATTGGTATTCATAATTTTAACATTTTTATTTTGAACTAAATACTTGGCGAAAATAAACTTAAAATGCCACACCACCGAAAAATTAGCGTCTACAAAGTGTCTACAAATTTACTAATTTTAATAGTTAATTATTGTTAATCTTTACTTCAATGTTGTATATTTTTCCAATAAATAGTCAGCGAAACGACCAAAAAAGCGATTATTCCCAGAAAAATATAGAATTCTTTGCGAGGAAATGGCTGACTTTTGAAAAACGCCCATACAAAAACGCCCGTTTGTACCAACGCTATCCCGAAAAACACCAAAAACAATACCAAGCCTAAATAAACCAACTCGTGGTCATTCAAAAAGAAATTTCTAAAAAGGGCAAATTGCAAAAAAGCAAATGAAATATATGCTGCCAAACCCATTAAAACATAATTGTTATAGGTCAAAAAACGGGACGATTTGGTTATCAGTAGAAAAACCACCGACACCACCGCCGAAACTCCTATCAAAACAGCTATGGTAGCTATTATTTTTCCCATTTTGTTAAGTTTTTAAAATTTACGCTCCAAGTCTCTTCCAACGGAAAAAGTTATTGACATACACCCGAATAAACCAGCCCTGAAACGGCGTATCTTGCCGAAAACGAAACGAATAACCGCCTTCCACCCGACCGAAATTTAAAACTCCCAAACCAAACATTGGCTGAAAAGATTCGGTAGAAACCGACACTCCCACCGAAATCAATAATGCATTCACCGACGCCCCCACTTCGGGAATGATTTTCAGTCGATTATGGTATTGCATCAAGTTTGCTCCCGCAAAAATATTTGCCCCAACATAATCGGGCTTTGTGATGTAGTCAAAGCCCACAAAACCTACATTTCTACTGGTTTTAAAGTGATATGAATACCCCACACGCGGAACAATAAAATCCTCTCCGACTTTTATTTCCTGCGAAAAAAGAATCATCGGAAAGAAAAAAAGAATAAACAGTAGCCTCATAGTATATTGATATTTAGTGTTTTATAAATAAAAATTTTTCCAAATATTTGGTTAAAAACAATACCAAAACAAAGAGCAAAAACACCCAAATGCTATGGTCTTCGCGTTTGTAAAGGTACGCATATTTTTCAAATAAAACATAATCCAAAGCAACTCCTATGGCTGCTGCCAACATTATTTTTACGCCCCATTTCCCTACGGAAAAAAGCCACGCTATTTGTCCTATTTTTCCCACATACGCCAGCCCCAAAGCTATCAATCCCGCCACGAAACTCGCTAATAGACAGCCACCGTTTTTCGGGATTTCTTTCAGCCAAAAGTAGGAAACACCCATTTTGAGCAAGATATTTTCTAAAAATGCCCAAAAATTCAGCAAAATAAGCAGGATAAAATTCCACCCTACAAATCCCACCATTTTGATAATAAAAATAATATTTTCAAGAAATTTCATAGTTTTAATTGTAAATGGTTAATTTTTAATTGCTAATTGCTAATCACTAACCGTTAATTGCACCAAAACCGCTTTTTCTCCACCGATGGCAATGAGATTTCCGCAATCAGAAAACACCACCGATGTCGGATAATGGGCTGAAATTTCGGTAGTTGTGTATTCATTTTGGGTATCCAAAACAAAAATTTCGTTTAGCCCAATGACAGCAAGTTTTCCGCTGGAATGACAACAAAGGGCTTCTGCATCAGAAAAAATGCTTTTTACCTCAAAATTGGCTTTGATACAAGTGTTTTTGTGCGTTTTTAGGTCGTAAATATATAAATTCGCCACCGAAAAAGAGGTTTCATCGTCCTTTTTGCCCTCGCATTGGGTCGTTAAAATCGCTAATTTGCCCTCAAAATACTTAATACAGCTGATTTTTTCAATATTTTCGGTGCTAAAATTCAGTATTTCGGTCGTTTTTTCGGTAATATGATAGCTAACAATGCCATAACGCCAGATTTCGCCACCGTTATTATTATTCCACACCTCATCAGGCGACGCAAAATGAGCCAAAATTTGGTCTTTTGTCTGCCCCAATCGGACACAATTAAAATTGCCCGTTTTAAAAAAATCTAAAATGTTGATTTTAACCATATTACATTTTTGGTGAATATTTTTTTTGAGTAATTTCGTCCATAATCAAAACGCCAACAATTACCCACATTATCAGAATATTCAACCTATTCACCAAGAGCAAAACCCAACTGATTTTCGAGTTTTTCGTTTACCAACAGCCTGACTACTATCTATTTAAAAATGAACAGTTCCCATTTTTTTTTAGATAAATCAAATTCCCCATTTTTACAATTTGTTTAAAAAGTCTAAAAATCCGTTGGCAATTTTTTTAAACTTCCAAATCCCTGCTCCGTGAGGAGCTTTATAAATAGGGCAATCGCCGTTTTCAATTTTTGAAAGGTCGATGATGTAGGGGTCGGCTTCTCGGTCGGCAATGACCACCCAATTTTCGTCCCAATCGGAGAATTTTTCGCCCGAACTATCCCACGCATAGCCTTCCTGTCTATCTATCAGAATTTGTGCTCCATATAGCGTTATCATTTTTGAAAAAAGATAGTTTTTGGGCGAATATTTTTGCAAAAACTCCAAGTAAAGTGCAGGTAATTGCCATTGTTTGTTTATCTTTTCAATAGCTTGGAAATCAGGCGTTTTTAAACAAGTACGATTGTACTCCCACGACCCCACTCGCCAATTTTTTCGCTCTTTTATAAGTTTTTTTTCAAGTTTTTGCATTACGAAATCTAATTCTGTTTGTGGATTTTGTACCAATGGAACAAATATTTCTTCTTTCGGTTCAAGTTGTGGATAGCCGTCTTGTTGCCATTTTAAAAGGTCATCTATCGGAAGCGTCTTCCAATATGCAGGGTCATTTGGTAAGTCATAATCAAAGGGCTGTCCGCTGTATTTAGCCAACATAATCACCGCTTTTCCACCTTCTTCTTCATCGGTTTTTTGGATAAAATCCACCAAAAACGGATATGCTTTTTCGCCTTCTGCCTTTATCAAACCTTCCACTGCATAATACGCCAATCCTTGATTTATCGCCCAACGAAAAAACTCGGCATACCGATTTTCTCCCATTTGTACCAATTCGCAAATATATTTTATGATAAAATCCTTGTGAATAACGGCTTTATCCGCATATTTTATCAAATATTCGATGGTTTTTGTCCGTTCTTCTTTTCCAAAAGTTTTTACAAAAAGCTCTGACATAGCCCATATTTCGTTGGTTTTGGCATTCCAAAGCAGCTCAAAGGCTTCGTCTATATTTTTATTTTTCATTACAAACTGCTTAAAAATTTAATTGATTTTATATAATTTATTTCTGTAACCCTTCTAAATTCCTAACCATTACGCCCCCCAATTATCGGGACATAAAACCTGTTTGCCAAGTGCAAAATCCGTTGTTTGTCGGCTCTGCGAACGATAAACAGATGACAATCAAATAGAAACGATAGTCTTGTTTGCCCCAATCATCAAAAATGTAAAAGTAGTAAAAAAGTCTATCCTTTATCTATTTTTTCCCGACCATAAAATGATAATGTTCTTCTATCGGAACAATTTTTCGGCTGATTTGATTGATATTTTTGCCCTCTTTGGTCGATAAAAACGGGAAAAACGAAAAGACCTGATTACCATTGATATTCTTGACCTCTTCCTGCCAGTTATCCCAACGAAAACCCTCGTAAAATTGCTCCAAATTGCCCGCAAAAGCCCAATTCAGAAAATGCGAATAGGTGATGTTCAAATCCTCCCAAGCCAATGTATCTTGTGCAAAGTAATATATTTTTCCCAAATTTTCGCCCAAGCCACCGCCGTTAATGGCGAAGTAGCCCCCAAGCACATCATCGGCAACGAGCAGAAAAGAAGGCGTATCACCCTGTTTTTCAAACGATTTGCCTTTGTTCCACTCACTGATGCTCCTGTCTAATTTTTCGCTGCCCGAACCCAAAATCCGAAGCCAACCGTTATCGACCAAAATCCCTCCCGTTTCGTAAATGATTGCTCCCATAGGCGAACGCGTAGTTACCTGATTGGCAACAAGTTCCCGTTCGGCTCTTTGTCGGTTTTTCGGAAGTATCTCATAGCTGTTTTTGGCTTCTTTGAGCCACTGTTGTACCAATTCCCAAGCGGGTTCTTCCAAATTGACAAGTTCCTGTAATGTTTTCATTTTCAGATTTTTATATTATTATTATTTTGAAATTTTCATCTCTAATTTCTTGATTTCTTCTTTATTTTGAAGTTTTGGCGGAAGTTTTTTGTAAAAATTCAATTTTTCTTCATCGCTCCACGCCGTGCAATTATTCAAAACAGGCGGAATATTGTACTCGCCCACCGCATTGCTACGGCAGTCTATCCACTTTCTTACCATTGCCTCTGTGATAGGGACTCCCAGATAATTTAGTATAGTGGTGTAAGTAGTGCCTTGTCCGTTATAGTCTTGTTCCTTTTGCAGGAAATAGCCGATGAGTTTTTGTTTAATATTTTGATTTTCAAACGAATTTAACACCAAATCGGCAAGCATCTGTTCAAAAGAATGAAACATCACGCCACCCACACCTTTGCTGTAATAGATTTGCAAAAGTGGCGGTTCGGGCTGAATTTCGGTCAAATCGACGAACCATTTTTCGCTCAAATTTTCAAACAAAGGAGCATAAAAAGCCGTACGAGAATCCATCTGCCCATATTCATAGTTGCCCCACTGAGCCACCGCTATATGCCGATTTTCTTTTCCCGAAAAATAGATAAGAGCCAATGTATCAACTATATATTCTTTTTCTTTTTGGTATAGAAACGGCGAAAATTCATCATACACCTTGTCGGCAGGATTGGTCAAAAGCGAAGCCATCAACTTGGGTATGAGCCAATTATCGCCATATATTTGGTATAACTCACTCGCCAAATTCAGCAATTTTTCGTCAGGATTACGGATAATGGAAAGTGTAAGCAAGAATGGGAAAATTTTCTTTTTCTGTTTTTCAGAAGGATTGTTAAATCGCAAAAACTCATTGACTTTCAACCTTTTGCCTCCGACATAAGGAATGGTTTTTGCTTCCAGAAGCGAACAGATTTTGTCTTCGTTTTTTGCCAAAAAGCGATACAAATCAAACATTTTTTCACCGGATTTTCCGAGCGATACGGAGAAAAACAGGGTAAATTCTCTGAATTGTTTTTCGTCCAAACTTTCGGATTTTTGGAGTATTTTTCCCAAAAAGGCGGTAAATTTTTCTGCCACCAAATCCGATATGATTTGTGAAGTGGCGTACATCAAGATTTTTTCGCCTTTGTTTTTGCTTTTGAGCATTTTGTCCCACAGAGGCAAAGTAACGGGAGTGTCGAAATTGATAAGTGCTTGTAAAACAGCGTCTTTTGCATCTTTTTTCTCGGTTTCGAGCAAAGATAACAACAGCTCTACATTATCGGGATTTTGCCCCAATGCCGAGATTGCTTCTATTTTCTTTTGTCCTTTTAGTTCGCTGATATTCATATTGTTAAATAATTGTTTGTTGATAATTTTTCGTATAAATAAATTTGTTATAAAAGTTATTTATTTTGTCCGTTGGTTACAAATATTTTTACTATTTGTTTGAGATTTTCGCTCTTTCGGATTTTTGGCAACCGATATTAAAATAGGATAATTATAATTTGTGTTTTTTCAATGTCTCTTCAAAAGTCGATGACTTGATAAAATTCTGTTTTTGTTTGTTTACTTGAACGATTTCTAAAAAACCTAACTCTACCAATGACTTTAAATCTGTTCGTGCCGTGAAGTTTGAAATATTAAATCTGGATTCTATTTCTTTGGCATTTAAGATTCTATCGGGGTCATCGTGAATGATTTTCAGAATCTGAGCCATTCTGTCGTTTACATTAGGAATTTTCATAAACTTAGTCGCTTGGAACACTTCTTTCTGCTTGCGATTGATGTATTCTTTGAGTGCAACCAATGCCTTTTCCATCACTCTTATGTGGTAAGTGATGAAATAGGTCATATCATTCTCGTCTATTTCTGTGTATAGATACGCTTTTTCATATTGAGATTTGGTATCTTTGATGATTCTCGAAATAGATAAATATTCCGTAAGCCAATAACCTTTTTTAAGCATATACCAATAAAATATAGCTCTTGCCGTACGCCCATTACCATCGGTAAAAGGGTGTATCCAACCTATCATAAAATGAATAATACAACCTTTAATGATAGGATGGATAAATTCATCGCTGTCGGTATTAAAAAACAGACACAGGTCTTCGACGAGCTTTTTAAGGTCGGATTGTGGCGGTGGAGTATGCACAATTTCGTTATTTGAATGATTTACCACACGCACATCATTGTTATTTCTAAACTTTCCCTCATCTTCACTATCTTCTAATGTGCTGTTTGTTATTAGTTTATGAATATACAAAAGGCTTTCTTCCGTTAAATCTTCGTTTTTGTGCTGAACAATATGTTTCATCGTAATGAAATTGTTCAAAATCATTTGTTCGGATTTGTTTTTAGGTTTTTTCTCTTGTCGAATCATTTCCTTTGCTTTCTTTCGAGTAGTACTGGCACCTTCCATTTGGCTACTGGAAATGGCTTCTTCTATTATGGAATTGATGATAAACTTAGTTTTGTTGGTTTCGGCAATATCTATATTACTACCCAAAGTCCCGCCGATATGCATATCAAACCGATGAATAGATTTTTGGATATAATCCGTGAGGACATAATAAAACTTGTGAGAATGAAAATTTATCTCTTTTCTTCTCAAAAAGCGAAACATTTTAACGACACTCCACAGTTCCGAAGGAGTACAATCTTTCGCTTTATATTTGACTTTGTCCCAATACAAATATTCATCTTGTATTTTTTGCAGACTTCCATTTGCCTGAAAATCAACCATTAAAGGTATTATTTTTTCACTTTTTTCTATCTGTGGAGCAGGTTCAATCATTTTAATTTCAAAAGATTTACAAATTGCAAATATAATAAAAACCGCGAGAATTTAAACAAATCTCGCAGTTTTTACTTATTTTAGTTTTTGAATATAATCTTGTTTATTGATTGTTAATATATTTTGTCCCACAGAGGCAAAGTAACGGGAGTGTTGAAATTGATAAGTGCTTGCAAAACAGCGTCTTTTACAAACAATTGTTTATTGATAATTTTTTAATTGTAAATCGTTAATTTTCATTAAAGCAAATTCCTTTCAACCAAAAATGCAATCGGAAAATTCCGATGACCGGCTATGTGTACAATTCGGGTTTGGTTTTTAGAAGTCCGTATTTCAATTTTGGCAATTTTATGATTTCGGGATAAAGTGCTTTTACTTCTTTACTGCTTGACATAAGTGTCAGATTTTCAACATTAACGAGACTAAGTACCGGCGAAACATCTTTGCTTCTGAGCCTTGCCGCAAGCAAACTAAACAGACGCAATTGTGGCATCTCTTTCAAAAAATCCAAATCTTTGATATGAATATACTTCGGAGCCATACCATCGCCCGCGATATAAAGCATTTCCAATCGGGTCAGCTGTTTTAGTCCGCTGTAATCTTCGATTTTTTGGAAATTCTCGACGGACAAAACAACCAAATTCGTCAAAGAACATAAAGGCTCTATGCTCTGAACGCTCGCCCCCGAACCGATGTGCAAATATTCCAATTCGGATAATCGGGACACAGCCGAAATATCAGGATAAACGCCCCATTTTATAAAGAGTTCTTTAAGATTCGTCTGGCAACATACCGCATCGAACAATTCTTGCGGCATTCTTGTTCCGAAAGTCAATTTTGTAAAAGCGGTAGGATTATTTACCAAAAAGTCGCACCATTCTTGCAGTACCCGTTTTTTCTCTTTCTGCGTTTTGTATTGAGGCGTAAAACTGTCGCCCAATTGTGTACAATTGATTGTCAATTCCCGCTCTCCGCTATATTCGGAGAGTTCCACCACGGATTTGGCTTTGCTGCCTCCGTAGAAATACCCCAATTCGATTTGTTTTTCGTTTAATATCATTGTTTGGCTGTAAATCGTTAATTTTCAGCAGTCAATTCGGAAATTTCCCAACGGCTCTGTTGGTTTTTACGAACGGCTTTTTCACCGTAGTCAAGGTCAAAAACAGCGTTTAGGCTATTGTCAGAAAGTATCATTTGCTCCAAACTTACTATTTTCAAATCTTGTTCGGTTTTTGTTTCGGTCAAAAAAATCCAATCGCCGTCGTTATCGTGTTGTACTTCAACGATAGGTTTTTTGTCTGTGAGCCAATCAGTTGTGGTAAATACTGCCAAGTTTTTTTCTTCAAAAAATTTAAAATCGGCATTTCTATCAAGTAACGGCTGGCGATGTTTCAGAGCGTCGTCAAATCCTTCTTCAAAGGGGAATTTTTTATTTTTATCTGTCCAAATAAGCTCTATTGCGGGAAAGTTCTCTTTATAATAACCCATCGCCTGACCAAAATAATCGCCAATGTTGCGTTTGTCCACTGCCAAAAAATGCACGGGATAGCCCTGCAAAATCTCATCATAAGACTGCCCCACAGCAAAGCATTTGCCCGCCTGTATCTCTTCTCCGACAGTGTTCAAAACGGCGTGTAAAGTATCGGTAGATAGCCCAAAGGCAATAACTTCCGGGTGTCGGTAATTCTCCCAAAGCCCTATGGTATAGGCAAAAGAAGGTAAATAATCGCTCGCAGGAATCATTCTTACGGCATAACCAAACTCCTTAATCTGTGCTGATAATAGTTCCATATTTTTTAATTGTAAATTGTTAATGGCTAATTGTAAATAATTTTGACAAAGTTACTGCAAATGACCGAAAAATTTTTAATTGTAAATTGTAAATGGGCAAATTTTAATTAACAATTATCCATTGATAATTAACCATTATTCAAATGAACATCATTCAAAAAGGCAAATTTTAAAATATTTTCTCCGATGAAACTACTGTAATTGGCGTCAATCTTTTCTTTTGGCGTGATTTTAAGCATTTTATAAGCATCGTAAAAACGACCTTTGTATGGGCAATTTCTTGCAAAATTATTCAAAAAAATTTCTGCTTTTTCTTTTCCGCCAAAATCAAACACAAAGTAAAACGGCATCAGCGATTCTTTTTTGATGTAGGCTTTGTATTTTGAGCCTTTATTAAGGTCGTTTTTACGATGCTTATAAAATGCTTAAAATCACGCCAAAAGAAAAGATTGACGCCAATTACAGTAGTTTCAGCG
>JBGYFE010000140.1:0-6010 GCA_041819925.1 Capnocytophaga sp. | reverse complement strand
TTATGTGTAGTTTTTTAGTATCTTTGTCAGATGAAATTATCAGATTAGCAAATTTACTTTACGCAACGTATAGGAAGAGAATAGTTTAGTATTATTCTTCGTTTCCTTATTGTCTCTTATTGTAAATTAAATATGTTAAATAATGAAAAATTACTTCGAAAGTCCTTTTAAAGGAAAAATAATCAAAGACCACATAACTAATCCCAATATAATTTCGGGTAAATATTCTTATTATTCTGGTTATTATCACGGTCATTCATTTGACGATTGTGCTCGTTATCTGTTTCCGGACAGGAATGATGTCGATAAACTAATTATCGGTTCTTATTGTTCAATAGGGAGCGGTGCAAGTTTCATAATGGCAGGTAATCAAGGTCATAAATATGATTGGATTTCCAGTTTTCCATTTTTTTATATGTCTGAATTTGATGTTTTCAGTAAAAGCCAAGATGGATTTCAAAAAGCAGGAGATACAGTTGTTGGGAATGATGTTTGGATTGGTAGTGAAGCTATGATAATGCCAGGAGTTCAGATAGGAGATGGAGCTGTTATTGGCAGTCGTGCTTTGGTTACAAAAGATGTTGAACCTTATTCAATTGTAGGGGGAAATCCAGCCAAATTGATAAAAAAGAGATTTAGTGATGATGACATCCAAAAATTGCAGGAAATGAAATGGTGGGAATGGGATGAAGAAACCCTTTTTGAAGCAATGCCAATTCTTTGTTCAAATAAAATCGATTTGTTGTACAAGTTTTTTAGAAAAATGAAATGATAAAAAGAAGGTTCCGAAATTCGGAGCCTTTTTGTTTTAACTGCGTTTGCGGCTAAAATTACACATAACGGTTTGGCGCTTGGCGCAGTGGCGGATTTTGGAGCACAAAACTGTCAATACACCACAAAAGTTGATGCGAGGTAGAATGTTCAATTAACCACGTCACCCGCCATTGAGCCAAACGCCTGTTACCTGCTGGCATTCTTTTAAATTATATTCAAGTCTTTAAATACTTTTTTGGTAATTTCTTTTCTGCAACTTCCGAAATCAGACCTTTTCATTTTTCTGTCTTGTAAAAGTCTTGTTGCAAAAATATAAGTCCCATTTTTGGTCTCAATGTACCCTGTCCACCAACCTGTATTGATGTTATTTTCCCTTGTCCAACCTGTCTTAGCCCTTATAGTATATTCTTCATTTTGTTCCGTAATCATTACGTTTTTAACAATGTCAATATTTCGCTTAGAAAAGGGTAATTTTTCTTCATAAAAAGATTTTACAAATTCGACCTGATTTTTAGGCGAAATTGCAAAGTCTCCAAAATTCCAAAAATCGGCTTCAGTTTGGGATAAATTATTGTTTCCATACTTGCTCTCTGCGAGGTGTTTTCTATAGGTATCTTTTCCGATTTTCTTTGCAAGTTCTACAAAAACCCAACCTGCTGATAATTCAAAGGCTTCTTTGACTGGCATATCGTGATAAATTTCGGGTCTATAACCATACTTAACTGTATCTGTACTACCAACCCATTTTATTATTTCGTTTTCATCTTTGATAGTATTAGTTTCAAGAGCAATCAATAAATTTATAATCTTGAATGTAGATGCTGGAAGCGTTTCAATTTCTAATCCAACTGTGTCCGATACAATCCATTTATCATTTCTAATGTCATAAATAGCAATTGTGCCTTCAACTCCGCAACTGTCAAAATAATTTTGGAAGTCGCCCCGTATATTTATGTCGTTCTTAGCCAAAATATTTGATTTTCCATCTGCTTGTCTGTTAGACGAACATCCATAAATAAGGAAAAGTGTTACAATAAAAGAAAATAAACTTTTTGATTTCATTAGTTTCTTGAATTTACGGTTTGGTTTTTTATGCTTGCAGGTAAAAAAGTATTGGCGAAGGACGGGCTACTGCTAACACAAAATGTAAGTGAAAACCATCCTGAGCAAAAACTTTTTTCGTTTTGCTAAAATACTAAAAAAAGTAAAACGAAAAAGTTTTTTGCGAATTTTGTTAACTGAATTCTCAAAGACAAAGTTCGACCCGTCTTTTGCCAATACCCTGTTGTACGCAGTGTTTTTATTCACTCCGACTTGCCATGAAGTAACCAAATCGATTGTAAAAAATCTTCGAAATCTCTTTTTGCATTTTTTATTCACGCAGAAGATTCAAAAATGCAAAAAGTGATTATTACAATCATTTTGTTTTGATATCCAATATCTTTTATGGCATTAAGAAAAGGGAAAGGCTTGGAAATGCGATAAAAGATATTTTTTGCGGCATGAAGTCAATTTTTAGAGATGATCAAATCACAACGAAATAAAATCTTAAAAAAAATGCCAAATTTTGAATTTATGCGCGACCCCACAACATTGCGTACAACGTTTTGGGGCTTTGCGATGGTGGGGCAATCGAAGCACAAATCTTCAATTTTGCACAAAAGTTGAACCGAAGAACAACAGTTGAACTTTGCAGTTTCGCCCCACTATTGCAAAACCCTTGTTAGCTGCTGGGCTTAATTTTGCTAAAATAGCTTATTTTTTGAGATAATAATTTGTACTTTTGTGGCTTCACTTCCAAAAAGTATACAACACGTGGCAAAGCCTTGGATTAAATAATTATTAGGGTAATTCTCTTCAAAACCCACTTTTATGGTATAGTACTCTATTAGTATTATGCTACAATTATTTTGTTGTATAATTTAATCAAGTTTTTATGGAAAACCGTAAATGGTTTAAGACCTATATGTTTATATGGGCTGGACAGTTTGCTTCAATGCTTACAAGTTATGCTGTTCAGTTTGCTATTGTTATATGGCTTAGTCTGGAGTACAAGTCAGCCGAAGTTTTAGCCTACGCAGGAATAGCAGCTATGTTGCCTCAAGCATTGATAGGCTTAATAGCAGGTGTATATGTTGACCGTCTCAATCGTAAATATGTAATGATTTTTTCGGATGCTTTTATAGCTCTCTGTGCCCTTTTGTTACTCGTCATTTTACAAAATGAAAATGTTAATCTTATATGGATATACATTTTATTGGGTTTACGCTCTGTTGGTAATGCTTTTCACGCTCCGGCACTACAGGCAATTGCTCCGCTGATTGTACCCCAAAATGAATTGATAAAGGTAGCAGGAATTAATCAGGTGTTACATTCGGTTTGCAGTATTGGTGGTCCTGCCATTGGCACATTAGCCATTGCTTATCTTCCTATTTCAAAAGTATTGTACTTGGATTTGATTGGAGCATTGCTGGCTATTCTTTCACTCGTGATGGTGAAAATTCCCAATGTGGTTGCGAAGTCAAAATCGTCTGCACATTCTATTGCTACAGAATTTTCGGAAGGGTTTCAGACTGTTTCAAAAAACAAAGGTTTGCGTTATCTTTTTCTTTATGCAATGGCGATAACCTTTGTTATAATGCCAGCTGCCATTATGTTTCCGTTGCTCACAACAGGGCATTTTGCAGGAGGAAAATGGGAGATAGGAATTGTAGAAGTGGTTTGGGGCGGAGGTATGCTTATTGGCGGTGTCATCCTGAGTATTTTCAAATTGAAAGGCTCAAAAGTAGTCGCAGTCAATGTTATGTATGTATTATTGGGACTTACATTTATTTTGAGTGGTGTATTACCTGCAAGTTGGTTTGTAGGATTTGTGATGGTAACAGCCATTGGCGGTATCAGCCTGTCTGTTTTCAATGGCTGTTTTACAGCAATTGTACAAACAGAGGTAAGTCCTGAAAAATTAGGACGTGTATTTTCACTTTATTATAGTTTGGCAGTTTTGCCAAGTGTAATCGGTTTATTATTCACAGGCCTGATTGCAGAAGTTATTGGTGTAAACATTACGTTTATCATAAGCGGTTGTTTGGCAATCCTTGTGGGTATTCTTTCGTTTAGCACTCGCAACTTAATGCAATTAGGTAAAATCAAAAATATTTAAAAAAATGAAAAATAGAGATATTCAAAAATTAGCGGAAAGAAATGGGTTAATTCTTTCGGATGAAATGAGTTTTAATGAAATGGGAATTGATTTTAAGGTTGGTTTCGCTACAGATAGGGATGGCACAAAGTGGTTGTTGCGTATTCCAAGAAGAACAACCTTAGGCGAACAGATTGCGAATGAGAAACGCATTCTTCAATTGGTGTCGAAATACCTTTCGGTTCAAGTTCCTGATTGGCGTATAGCTAATGAAAAACTGGTAGCCTATCCTTTGCTCGATGGAAAACCTGCACTTACTTATGATGCGGAGACTTATGAAGTAACCTGGAATATGTCTAAAGAAAACGACCTTTATATACCATCATTAGCGAAAGCACTTATAGAACTTCATTCAATTCCTACGGAAGAAGTACTTCGTAATAATCTAAAAGTTTTGACACCTGAACAGGTTAGAAATGAGATTTCTGAAAGATTGATTTTGGTGAAATCTGAATTAGGGATAAATGCCGAATTAGAACTTCGGTACCAAAAATGGCTGGATAATGATGCCTTATGGCCGAATTTTACAAAATTCATTCACGGTGATTTGTATGCAGGTCATACACTTACTCATCATAATGGAGAAGTTTGTGGAATTATTGATTGGTCAACTGCACAAGTCAGCGATATAGCACAAGATTTTTCAGGTCACGTTACTGTTTTCGGTGAAGAAAGTCTGAAAAATTTAATTTCGGCATACGAAAAACAAGGTGGAGAAGTATGGGATAAACTGTTTGAACAAGCAGTTGAACGAGCTGCTGCCGCACCTCTAGCTTATGGATATTTTGCTTTAGAAACACAAGATGAAATTCATCTTAGTTCTGCAAAATTACAGTTAGGTGTTGAGTAGATTTTTTTTAGTAGGGGCTGACACCTTAATCGGGTCAGCTCCCTATTATTTCAAGGGATGTTTGTCTATTAGCGTTGTTGTGTAGCCTTGCAGCTAACGGTTCTCAGCTATACGCAGGCAGGGATTTTTACCGCTGAACTTCCTACGAAGAGCTGAACTTCAAATATAGCACTTTTCTGTCTTACGAAGAACGAAACCCCTGCTTGCGTATAGGTGATGTTATGCGGTCGGCTTTCATTTTCTCTTCTTTCTCGTTAATTTGTCAAGCAAAGTTACTAAATTTGCAGTCAAGCAATTTCAATTTTTGAATTATGTATTTCAGCAGACCTTGGACTTCTATCTAAGTGATAGGCAGTCCTGAATAAATTCCAATCAATCTTTTAGGGCAAGACAATCAGTCTATGCTTTGTGTGTGCAGTCATTTTTTTTGATGGCATTGCTTTGTCGTAGTTGCTCTGTCGGGTAATACTGTCTATTCACTTCTCTGTGATTTGAATTCAAGTATTCACCTGTAAGAAGTTACTAATGACAAAAAAGAAATTGCCCGTTCGTTTTACGGGTCAGCACTTTACTATTGATAAAGTGCTAATAAAAGATGCAATAAGACAAGCAAATATAAGTAATCAGGATACGGTTTTAGATATTGGGGCAGGCAAGGGGTTTCTTACTGTTCATTTATTAAAAATCGCCAACAATGTTGTTGCTATTGAAAACGACACAGCTTTGGTTGAACATTTACGAAAATTATTTTCTGATGCCCGAAATGTTCAAGTTGTCGGTTGTGATTTTAGGAATTTTGCAGTTCCGAAATTTCCTTTCAAAGTGGTGTCAAATATTCCTTATGGCATTACTTCCGATATTTTCAAAATCCTGATGTTTGAGAGTCTTGGAAATTTTCTGGGAGGTTCCATTATCCTTCAGTTAGAACCTACACAAAAGTTATTTTCGAGGAAGCTTTACAATCCATATACCGTTTTCTATCATACTTTTTTTGATTTGAAACTTGTCTATGAGGTAGGTCCTGAAAGTTTCTTGCCACCGCCAACTGTCAAATCAGCCCTGTTAAACATTAAAAGAAAACACTTATTTTTTGATTTTAAGTTTAAAGCCAAATACTTAGCATTTATTTCCTGTCTGTTAGAGAAACCTGATTTATCTGTAAAAACAGCTTTAAAGTCGATTTTCAG
>JBGYFE010000139.1:0-47562 GCA_041819925.1 Capnocytophaga sp. | reverse complement strand
TATGAAATATCAGGTGAAACCCATCGGAACACACGCTCACGAATGGTTTATGTTTCACGCCGCTGAATACGGATACAAAATGTCAAACGCTATGTCGCTTGAACATTGGGTAGATGTATATCGCGGTGATTTAGGAGTCGCTCTTTCAGACACTTATACCACCGACGTATTTTTCAGGCAATTTGATAAAAAATTCAGTAAATTGTTCGATGGCGTCCGGCACGATAGTGGTGACCCCATTGTTTTTGCCGAAAAAACCATCAATCATTATAAAAAAATGGGTATCAATCCATTGTCAAAATATATTATTTTTTCAGACGGATTAAACACCGAAAAGGTAAAATCCATTGCTGAAGCCTGCAAAGGAAAGATTGGCATCTCATTCGGGATTGGAACAAATTTAACCAATGATGTAGGATTACGACCAATGAACATTGTAATGAAACTTACAGAAGTTTTGACAAGTGATAATGAGTGGGTTCCAACCGTAAAATTATCTGACGAACCTAACAAACACACGGGAGACGCTCGAACAATCGAATTAGCAAAAGAAATATTAAGAATTCAATGAAACCAGCTTATGTTTACATAATTTTAGGCGTTTTACTCGCTTCTGCTCGATTTTTTGTTCAAGAATATGATCAATTTTTCTTAATCGGCGGAATGATGTTGCTTATGGCAGGCATTTATTCCATTTCAAAATCGCTTCCTTCAAAACGAGAAGAAGATTTTCAACAATCTATCATTCCTGAACCACCAAAGGAAGAGAATATTGAGGACGAGAAAAAATAACTAAGTAATTTTTCTTAAAAAAAATGAATATTGGTGATTTTATAGAAGTCTTAGATGACACTATTTGCGGAAAAATTGTAAAAATGAGCGGAAGCAAAGTTACGTTGCTTACTCAGGACGGCTTTGAGCTAACCTTTAACCAATCGGAGGTTGTGAAAATCCAAGACCAGCCCAATTTTTCTGTAATTTTTTCAATTGCTGATAACGAAACTTTGCAAAAAAACATTCCAACAAAGAAAAAAATAACTTCAAAAAAAGATAAAAAAATTCCTCCAATGGAGGTAGATTTACATATTCATCAATTGGTGGCGTCAACGAAAAATATGACCAACCACGAAATACTCACCTTGCAAATTGAAACTGCTCGCCGACAACTTGAATTTGCTATTGAAAAACGTATCCAACGTGTGGTATTTATTCACGGTGTAGGGGAAGGCGTACTTCGCACTGAATTGGAATTTCTATTAGGTAGATACAATGTAAAATTCTACGACGCTGAATACGCCAAGTATGGCATTGGAGCGACTGAAGTTTACATTTTTCAAAATAGTAAAGAAAGCGAACACATTTAATGAAACAATGAAAAGAGCCCATCTTCGCAGATGGCTCTTTTCATTAAATATAAATAGTTATGGATTATTGTTGAACAACTTCTCCTTTAATTCTCAATCCTTTAACCGGATTTTGTTTCGCATTTGAAGTTACCGTAACCGTTTTGCTAATAGGTCCAACACGCTTTGTGTCGTATTTAACTTCTATTTTTCCTTTTGCTCCAGGAGCTATTGGGTCTTTTGTCCAAGAAGGTACTGTGCAACCGCAGCTTGAAGAAACATTCGTAATCACTAACGGAGCTTTCCCTGTGTTGGTAAATTCAAAAACACGAACCCCATCACTTCCCACTTTCACCTTTCCATAGTCAATCTCTTCTGTTTTAAAAGAAATTTCCGCAGTTTCTTGCGCATAAGAAATCATTCCGAAAGTAGCTACAAATAAAAATGTTAAAAACTTTTTCATGGTATAAAAATTAAAAAAATTAGTTTTATATTTAGTATTGATACATTCTCAATAAGTATGCCAACTTTTTAACAAATTCGTTAAGAATTCAATAAATCACAGTTAAGATTTTCCTAACCTATTTTTTTCATCTCTCTGCAAACGAATTTGAAATAAATTCACAAAAAAATCAGCGGGCAAAGATAATTTTTTTCTTTAAATAAACAATATATTTTATATTTGCACACAAATTAATTAGACAAAAACAAAGCAAAGCTATGGAAATTCCTTCAAAATACATACCCAAAGAGGTAGAACAAAAATGGTACGACTTCTGGTTGAAACATAATTTTTTTCACTCCACACCCGATGAGAGAACCCCCTACACCATCGTAATACCGCCGCCGAACGTTACAGGTGTGCTACATATGGGGCATATGCTCAACAACACCATTCAAGACGTACTTATACGCAGGGCAAGGCTAAGAGGGCTGAATGCCTGCTGGGTGCCGGGTACCGACCACGCTTCCATCGCAACGGAGGCAAAGGTGGTGGCAAAACTCAAAGAAAAAGGCATCGACAAAGCCGACCTTACGCGTGAGGAGTTTCTCAAACACGCTTGGGAATGGACACACGAATATGGCGGTGTTATCCTCGAACAGCTCAAAAAACTCGGCTGTTCGTGCGACTGGGAACGTACCCGATTTACCCTCGACGACGATTTGTATGCCTCTGTTATCAAAGTTTTTGTCGATTTGTACAACAAAGGCTACATCTATCGCGGCTATCGAATGGTCAATTGGGACCCGGAGGCAAAAACCACGCTTTCGGACGAAGAGGTTATTTACAAAGAGCAAAACGGAAAACTTTTTTACCTCAAATACAAAATCGAAGGTTCGGAAGATTTTCTTACCGTTGCCACAACGCGTCCCGAAACGGTTTTCGGCGATGTTGCCGTGTGTATCAATTCGAATGACGAACGCTATGCACATCTGAAAGGCAAAAAAGTGGTTGTGCCTATTGTTGGGAGAGTTGTGCCTATTATCGAAGATGATTATGTCGATATCGAGTTTGGTACGGGGGCGTTGAAAATCACACCCGCTCACGACAAAAACGACTATGAGATAGGGCTGCGACACGGACTTGAAATAATAGATGCTTTCACCGACGATGCCAAATTAAACTCTTACGGACTACATTACAACGGGAAAGACCGATTTGTAGTGCGAAAACAAATCGTTAAGGAACTGGAAGAGAAAAATTTACTCTTCAAAACGGAAGATTATGTGAACAAAGTAGGCACTTCGGAGCGTACGGGAGCAGTCATTGAACAGCGACCGCTCGACCAATGGTTTTTGAAGATGGAAGAGCTTGTGAAACCCGCTCTGAAAGCTGTTTTACAGACCGAAGAGATAAAGTTTTTCCCGAAAAAGTTTGAGAATATCTACCGTCATTGGATGGACGGCATACGCGATTGGAATATTTCGCGTCAGCTATGGTGGGGACACCAAATTCCCGCTTACTATTACGGCGAAGGAAAAGAGGATTTTGTAGTTGCCGAAAACCGCGAAAAAGCGTTGGCTCTCGCCCGACAAAAATCGGGGAATCAATCCTTGACACCCGATGACCTAAAACAAGATGCCGATGCTTTGGACACTTGGTTTTCGTCGTGGCTGTGGCCTATGAGCGTTTTCAACGGAATCTTGGAGCCCGAAAACACGGATTACAAATACTATTATCCGACCAACGATTTGGTAACGGCTCCCGATATTATCTTCTTCTGGGTGGCAAGAATGATTATTGCCGGATACGAATTTGACGGACGCAAACCGTTTTCAAACGTATATTTTACGGGCATTGTACGCGACAAAAAAGGGCGTAAAATGTCGAAACAGCTTGGCAATTCGCCCGATGCACTCAAACTCATCGCCGACTTCGGAGCCGACGGCGTGCGTGTGGGCTTGTTGCTTTCGTCGGCGGCGGGCAACGACCTGCTTTTTGACGAAGCCCTTTGCCAACAAGGGAGCGGTTTTGCAAACAAAATTTGGAACGCCTTCCGATTGGTCAAAGGCTGGCAAGTGGTCGATATGCCACAGAGTGAGGCAAACAAAATCTCTTTGGAATGGTACAAAAACAAGTTCCAAAAAGTGCTTGCCGAGACCGAAGACGACTTTGCAAAATACCGAATTTCCGATGCCCTGATGAAAATTTACAAACTGGTATGGGACGACTTCTGTTCGTGGCTTTTGGAGATGGTAAAACCCGCTTACGGAGAGCCGATAGATAGACAAACATTTACGGAAATTATAGCCGTTTTTGAAGATAATTTAAAGCTGTTGCACCCTTTTATGCCTTTCATTACGGAGGAAATTTGGCAACATATCACCGAGCGTACGCCCGAAAATGCTTTGGTAGTGTCGGCGTATCCGAAAACGACCGCTTACGACGAGCGGATATTGACGGAGTTTGAAGCCGCTGCCGAAGTGATTGCAGGTATTCGCACCGTGCGTAAGGAGAAAAATATTCCGTTCAAAGACGAAATTTCGCTTTCGGTGTTGAACAACGAAAATATGCCCAAAACGTTCGATGCCATTATTACCAAGTTGGGTAATATCGCCGCAATAAGCTATGTAGGCGAAAAGGTAGAGGGAGCTATTTCGTTTAGGGTGAAGTCCAACGAATATTTTGTCCCGCTGCAAGGCAATGTAAATACGGAGGAGGAAATCAGCAAATTGGAAGAGGAACTCAAATATATGCAAGGCTTTTTGAAATCGGTGCAGGCAAAATTGGCGAACGAAAAATTTGTGAGTTCCGCTCCCGAAAAAGTCGTAGAGATGGAACGCAAGAAACTCGCCGATGCCACGGCAAAAATCGAAACCATCGAACAGAGCTTGAAAAGTTTGAGATAACCATACATAGGGCGAAGATTTTTTCGCCCTTATTTGTAGGTATGTTTTTCGTATTATTGCTCGTTTGAATTTCCAAAACTCGGACGTTGTAAAAAATAGAAGGAACGAGCTTGAAAACTCGCACCACACAAATTTACGGAAAACTTTCTGCCCAACAGAAAATACCAATCCGTTTTGAGGGAAACTTTCTACTGAAAAAATTTGCTCCTACAAACAAAAAGTTAAAAGATAATTGGTTTTACCTTTATCGAAGTTTTTAACCTTTGACAAAAATGAATTTTTACCAAATTATTTTTATGATAACTAAATTTTATTTGTATTTTTGTAAAGCAAAAATTGGTGTATAAAATCGAGTTTACCAATATAAAGTTAGACATAAAAAAGAATCATTCCATACATATAAAATTTTACGATGAAACTATTTTTTTCATTTTTAACAAGTTTATTTTTTGCGCCTTTTGTTTTTGGACAGCCTACTTCTTTAAATGATGTATTTGCTCCGGTTTGGGTAAGCTCTGTTCCGTCAGATGCTTATATAGGTCTTTCAAGATTGGACGATGGGGAAATACGACACTACAATTACGGAGAGCAACCACAATGTGGAACTTTCTATTTATCGAGCAAAGACAATGGACTCACTTGGAAAAAAGTTTCTTATGCCAAAGATATGCTTTTTGCTGATAGAAAAAGTCCTATTAGCAATGAGTACATACGACTAACCAGTATGGATAAGATGGGAACGTATGCCATTCGTACAGTTGGAGGCTTAAACGGAGGAAGAACCCTTACCAAAGTATCGGATACACGCTCCATTATGCTTAAACCACCTGTTTTTATACGAAATGGACAAAGAATTGTTGTTGCAGGGCACGGAGACGTAAGTCCCAAAGGTTGTTATACATATATTTCTGATGATGACGGAATTACGTGGCAACGTTCTAACATAGTAACTGCTCCCGACCATCAGAAGGGAGGCATTCATAAAGGAATTCGCTGGAATCACGGAGCAGTTGAGCCTACCGTAGTAGAACTTAATGAAGGACGATTGTGGATGCTAATGCGTACTTCACAAGACAAGCATTATGAAGCGTTTTCTGATGACGGAGGGCTCACTTGGGGGCAATCTCGTCCATCACTTTTTTACGGAACAATCACAATGCCTACAATAGAACGGTTGTCAGATGGTCGTCTTTTATTTTTTTGGTGCAACACAACGCCACTTCCCGAAATGGAAACCGCCAATGGTGTTTGGGACGATGTTTTCACCAATCGTGACGCCACACACGTAGCTATATCCGAAGATGATGGAAAAACGTGGATAGGTTTTCGAGAATTACGGTTGAATCCTAATCGGAATGATTCTGATTATGCCAGCGGAGCAACGGGAGTGGACAGAAGTGTACATCAAGCACAGATGGTTGAGGTTGCGCCAAATAAAATATTAGTTGCAACAGGTCAGCACGAGCTACTTCGCGGAATGTTTTTGTTTGATGTCAATTGGCTCTATGAAAAAACGCGTTTTTGTAATTTCTCCGACGGGCTAAATTCGTGGTGTATCTTCAATTATATTAAAGGAATAAAAGGGCATTGCGCGTATGACCGTGTGGAAGGTTGCCAACTAATTCCGTTTGAAAATCGAAATGTTTTAAGAGTTAAATATAAGGAAGATACGAATTTAGTGAGTGATATTCGAGGAGCAGTTTGGAATTTTCCAACGATGAAAAAAGGAAATTTTTCAACAAGTATTCGTATTCCTGCTGATAGCGATAAAATTTATTTACTTTTAAATGACCGCTGGTTTAATCCATCTGATATTGAAGCAAGTAATGCCTGTATGTATAAATTACCCCTCAATCGTAAGCAATTGGGTATCAAAGACGACCAATGGCACACAGTTTCCATTTCGTGGGATACTGAAAAAACAAAATCATCAGCAACGGTTTTTGTTGATGGCAAAAAACGCTCTATATCTTTGCCTTTACTTAATTCAACAGAGATAGGAATCAATTATGCTCACTTTATGGCGTTACCTTCTGATAAAGAAAATGAAGGAATTGACATCGAATGGGTAAAGGCACAAATGAAGTAATTTTGTTTTACGGTTTTATTTAAAAAGAATGCAAATGCTAATAAGCATATTATTGAGCAAAGCAAAAATATACGTATCTTTTTATTCATTTTCAAGCAATTAAACAAGAAAAATATATGAAAAAACTCTTGCTTTTGTCAATCTTTTTATTGTTTTCTACAAAAGGATTTTCACAATTATCAACTTCTATAGAAGCATATACCGTTCGATTGGGATATATGCACAACAATCATAAAAACACTGCGTTCTTAGGTGCAGGAATGCTCTATGGCGACCTTTTTTATACTAATGTGGCTCTCTATGGAGGTATCCACTACTTCAAATATCACGGGGCAAATCGTATTGTTCCTGAAATTGGAGCTGATTTTCATTTACTATTGTTAGCCTCAGGCGTTTCAGTTACACCCTACTCAGTACAGCCAAAATTAGGTGTAACTTTGTTATCAGTTTTTGAAATTACAGCAGGATACAGCATTCCTTTCCGTGAGGAAAAACTTTTTGACGGTTTTACGTTGGGAATTACAGTTCAAATTCCATTAAAAAAGAAAAAGAAGTAATGCGTTTTTTATTTCTTGAAGAAAAGTAAACAAAAAAATTCCCGCTGCAAAAACGGGAATTTGTTATATGTAATTAACCTATTTTAACTTCTTAATCCTATCCAAATTTCGCTTGTTATCGCGTTCTTTTATTGTTTCTCGCTTGTCATATAGTTTTTTCCCTCGCACCAAAGCAATTTCAACTTTTGCCAATCCCTTTTCGTTGATGAACAAACGCAGAGGAACAATGGTGAGCCCTGAATTGCGCACTTCTTTATGGAGCTTTTTTAATTCACGTCGTTGAAGTAACAATTTGCGTTCACTTTTTGGTTTGTGATTATAATGTGTGCCATAAGCATATTCTTCAATATTCATATTGATAACAAAAAGCTCACTCTTTTCATTAAATTCACAAAAACTTTCAGCGATGGAGGCTTTCCCTAATCGGATAGACTTTATTTCAGTTCCAACAAGCACAATTCCAGCGAGATATTTGTCCAATATCTCATATTCAAATTTAGCTCTTTTATTAAGTATGTTGATGTTTTTCTGCATAGCAAGGCAAAAGTAGTGAAAAGACTGAAATCTGAAAAATTTAAACCTGTAAAATTTAAAAGTTTCGTTTTTTACACCCTTTCCAAAATGACATAACTAAAAGATTATCAAATAAATAAAACCAAAAAAGCAAATATATCACGATTATATTTTCAAAAAAAATATGAAATTCAATAATTATATGTACTTTTGCGGCTTAAACACTAAACATAAGTAAGACACAAAAAATATTTTCATAAATGAGAACGATACAATTCAGAGAAGCTATATGCGAAGCGATGAGTGAAGAAATGCGTCGCGATGAATCAGTTTATTTAATGGGTGAGGAAGTTGCCGAGTACAACGGTGCTTACAAAGCCTCCAAAGGAATGTTAGATGAATTCGGACCCAAACGTGTGCTTGACACTCCCATTGCTGAATTAGGTTTTGCAGGAATTTCAGTAGGTGCGGCAATGAATGGAAACCGCCCTATTGTTGAGTTTATGACCTTTAATTTTTCATTGGTAGGAATTGACCAAATCATCAATAATGCGGCAAAAATGCGCCAAATGTCAGGTGGTCAAATCAACATTCCTATCGTTTTTCGCGGGCCAACGGCTTCTGCTGGGCAATTAGCTGCGACACACTCACAGGCTTTTGAAAATTGGTTTGCCAACTGTCCTGGGCTGAAAGTTGTTGTACCTTCAACCCCGTATGATGCAAAAGGATTGTTAAAATCAGCTATTCGCGATAATGACCCTGTGATTTTTATGGAATCAGAGCAAATGTATGGCGACAAAGGCGAAGTCCCAGAGGGAGAATACACGCTTCCTTTGGGTGTTGCCGACGTAAAACGTGAGGGGAAAGACGTAACCATTGTTTCTTTCGGAAAAATTATAAAAGAGGCTTTCATTGCAGCTGATGCGTTGGCTAAAGAAGGCATTGAATGCGAAATCATTGACTTACGCACTGTTCGTCCGATGGATAGTGAAACTATTTTTAAATCAGTTCGCAAAACCAATCGTTTGGTAATTTTGGAAGAGGCTTGGCCTTTTTCAAGCGTTTCTTCTGAAATTACTTACCAAGTTCAAGAACATATATTCGATTTCTTAGACGCTCCTATTCAACGAATTACGACCGCTGATGCACCTGCCCCCTACTCTCCTGCTCTATTGCAAGAATGGTTGCCAAACGCAAACGATGTAATAAAAGCAGTAAAAAAAGTTATGTACAGATAGTATATCATATTTTTTTAAAGTTATCTTAATAAAATCCTTATGGAAGATTTTCATAAGGATTTTTTTGTTACCCTCCCAAAAAAATAATCATAAACCATCTTCTGAATCAAACTAAAAACTACCCTAAAAACAAAATATTTTTCAGTATTTTCTCTGTTACAGCCTATTAAATATTTAGCTTACAATGCTTGACATTTTCAATTTCACCTCGCAAATTCCATTTTTTTTGTTAATTATTTTAATTATATACCAATTAAATACGTTAAATAATATTCTCTACAATTAACCATTCTTAACCAATTAACTTCATTAAATTATTAAAAAAAGAACAATTATTAATCTTTTAAAGTTTCTCTATTAACAATATTTTTTTGTTAATTCTATTTTTTTAAGTATTATATAATCGCTAAAAAAGATTTTTCTATTGCTTTAAATTGAAAAAATGAATAGATTTGCGCTTTGAAAAAAGAGAGATGATTATTATGCCGTTATTTGAAACTATTAATGTAGATGAGAAAACTCATCTTTATGTTTGGAAAGTAACCGAATCACTTGACGATTTGGTAGGAAAAGTTAATTTACAAGGTGTTCATCAAGTAAAATATGACGCTATTAAAATGGAAGCCGATAAGAAGAACTTTTTGGCCACGCGTTACATTTTGCAATCTTTGGGATATTCTTCCGAAGACTTGTTCTATGATGAAGAGGGAAAACCGTTTTTGAAGAACGGGAAACACGTTTCCATCAGCCATTCATTCGATATGGTTGTTGTGATTATCGGTGAATATCCGGTAGGTATTGACATTGAAAAAAAGAGAGAAAAAATCATAAATGTTGCTGAAAAATTCACTCAGTGGGATTATCGCAACACGTCTTTTTCTGCTCACAATGTGCTCCAAAAACTAACAATGATTTGGTCAGCAAAAGAAGCTGGATTTAAAGCACACGGCAATCCGGAAATCACCGTTAACAATATTATGGTAAAAGACTTCTTCCCAAATGATACCAAAACCAAAATCAAAATTGAAGAATCCATTTATGATGTTTCGTTTATGAATCTTCACGATGATTTTGTTTTAGCGTATTGTTCGGCATCTTAAATGACAAAAAAATAAGAGAGTTTTTAACTCTCTTATTTTTTTATATCCAAACCACACTACAACTCTAAAAAAGAAAACCACCATACAAAATTTGTACAGTGGTCGAACAATATGAATAATGGGTAAATTTTTCTACCTACGCATCAATCTTTGCATATTTTGCATTTTTCTCAATGAATTCCCTACGAGGAGGCACTTCATCGCCCATAAGCATTGAGAAAATTCGGTCTGCTTCGCTTGCATTATCTATGGTCACTTGACGAAGGGTTCGATGTTCAGGATTCATTGTAGTTTCCCAAAGTTGGTCAGCATTCATCTCTCCCAAACCTTTGTAACGTTGAATGTTTGTTCCTCCGCCAAACTCTTCGGTAAGTCGGTCGCGCTCTTTATCGTTCCAAGCATATTCTTTTTTGCTTCCTTTTTTCACCAAATAAAGCGGTGGCGTTGCGATATATACATAACCGTTTTCAATCAATTCACGCATATAGCGGAAGAAGAACGTTAAAATCAAAGTTGTAATGTGCGAACCGTCAACATCAGCATCACACATAATCACCACTTTGTGATAACGCAATTTTTCAAGATTTAGCGCCTTTATTTCAGGGTCATAATACACTCCCAAAGCACTGTAAATATTGCTAATTTCTTCGTTATCAAGAACTTTTACAAAAGTTGTTTTTTCAACATTCAAAATCTTTCCTTTCAGAGGCAGAATTGCTTGATAGTTTTTATCACGCCCGCTTTTGGCAGTTCCTCCCGCCGAATCTCCCTCCACAAGGAAAAGTTCGCATTTTTCAGGGTCTTGCTCAGAACAGTCTGAAAGTTTTCCGGGCAATCCGCCACTGCTCATCACGGTTTTCCGTTGCACTTGTTCGCGCGCTTTTTTAGCCGCTTGACGAGCTTGTGCCGCTAAAATGACTTTTTCAACAATGGCTTTGGCATCGTTTGGATTTTCTTCCAAATAGGCTTCGAGCATATCTGATACGGCTTGCGAAACTGCTGCCGTAACTTCTCTGTTTCCGAGTTTGGTTTTGGTTTGTCCTTCAAATTGAGGCTCTGCTACTTTCACTGAAATGATAGCTGTCAACCCTTCACGAAAGTCGTCACCAACAATTTCAATCGGATTTTTTTTGTCTTTGCTGGCTTTCTCTAACAGACCCGTTTTGTCGGCATACGATTTTAGCGTACGCGTAAGCCCCATACGGAATCCTTGCAAGTGCGTTCCTCCCTCTGATGTGTTGATATTATTCACATAAGAATATAAATTTTCATTGAACGAATCGTTGTAAATCATCGCCACTTCTACCGGAATTCCTGATTTTTCACCTTCCATCGCGATGACACGATTTATGATAGCAGGACGACTTGCATCTAAATATTTTACAAATTCGGTCAATCCATTTTCAGAATAAAATTTTTCAGAAATAAAATTTCCTTTTTCATCTTTCTCGCGTAAGTCGGTCAAAGTGATGGTAATTCCCTTATTCAAAAATGCTAACTCACGAATACGAGCAGCTAACGTATCGTATTTATATTCAAGTGTTTGCTGAAAAATTTCTTCGTCGGGTTGAAAAGTTACGGTCGTTCCGCGTTTATCGGTTTCTCCCACTTGTTTTACGGGATACAGGGCTTTTCCGCGTGAATATTCTTGTTGGTAAACCTTTCCTTCACGACAAACCGTTGCTGTCAAATGCACCGAAAGAGCGTTCACACACGACACTCCCACACCGTGCAATCCGCCCGAAACTTTGTAAGAACCTTTGTCAAACTTACCTCCTGCACCGATTTTAGTCATCACGACTTCCAGCGCTGAAACGCCTTCTTTTTTGTGAATATCAACGGGAATACCTCGCCCGTTATCTTCCACAGTGATTGAATTATTTTCATTAATAGTCACAGAAATCGTGTCGCAATATCCCGCCAAAGCCTCATCAATGGAGTTGTCCAACACTTCATATACCAAATGATGTAATCCACGAGGTCCCACATCTCCGATGTACATTGAAGGACGCATACGCACGTGTTCCATTCCTTCTAATGACTGAATATTGTCCGCCGAATACTGACTTTTGTTTAATTCTTCGCTCATAATTTGTCTTTATGCTATAAAAAATAATAGTTTACAAAGGTACGACTTTTTATCTGAATTGCAAAACTTGAATCGTAAATTCTAAAACAAAAGCGGAAAAGTTTTATGTCTTTCCCGCTTTTGTTTTTACCTCGATTTTTTACTCTTAATTTTCCATATACACTTCAATTGGAGCGCAAGAACATATCAAGTTGCGGTCTCCGTGAGCGTCATTCACCCTGCGAACAGTTGGCCAGAACTTGTTTTCAGCGATTGACTCCAATGGGAAAGCTGCTTTCTGACGGCTGTAAGGCAAATTCCACTCATCGGAAGTAATCATTGAAAGTGAGTGAGGCGCATTTTTCAATACGTTCGCCTCATCAGTCGGAGTAGCTTCATCAATTTCTCGACGAATAGAAATCATCGCATCGATAAACAAATCCAACTGCGCTTTACTCTCACTTTCAGTAGGTTCTACCATCAACGTTCCTGCCACAGGGAATGAAAGCGTAGGAGCGTGGAAACCATAGTCCATCAAACGTTTAGCAAGGTCAATGGCTTCAATTCCGTTTTGTTTGAACGGACGGCAATCCAAAATCATCTCGTGAGCCGCTCTGCCCTGTTCTCCTGTATAAAGAATTTCGTAATGCTTTTTCAAACTTTCTTTCAGATAGTTAGCATTCAAAATCGCAAAACGAGTAGCGTTTGCCAATCCTTCGCCTCCTAACATTTTGATATAAGCATACGAAATCAAGCACACGTAAGCACTTCCGTAAGGAGCTGATGAAACCGCCGTAATAGCTTCGCTTCCGCCTGTTGGAACAATCGGATTTGTCGGTAAGAAAGGAGCAAGATGCTTCGCTACACAAATAGGGCCAACACCAGGACCTCCTCCTCCGTGCGGAATAGCAAATGTTTTATGCAAATTCAGGTGGCAAACATCTGCTCCGATAGTTCCCGGATTGGTAAGTCCTACTTGAGCATTCATATTCGCCCCATCCATATACACTTGTCCGCCATTTTTATGGATAATATCAATAATTTCAACTATTGACGATTCAAAAACTCCGTGTGTTGACGGATACGTAATCATCACGGCTGCCAAATCATCTTTGTGTTTTTCAGCCTTTTCTTTAAGGTCAGCCACATCAATATTTCCTTGTGCATCGGTTTTTGTTACCACCACTTGCATTCCTGCCATTACTGCCGATGCTGGATTTGTTCCGTGTGCCGAAGCCGGAATTAAACAGATATTTCGATGTCCTTGTCCGTTTGAAATATGATACTGACGAATGACCATCAAACCTGCATATTCCCCGTTTGCTCCTGAATTAGGTTGCAACGAAGTAGCTGCAAAACCTGTGATGATTGACAGTGATTTTTCTAATTCGGTGAGCATTTCTTGGTAGCCTTCTGCTTGATTTTTAGGAACAAAAGGGTGAATATTAGCCCACTCAGCAGCACTTAAAGGTAGCATTTCAGTTGCAGCATTCAATTTCATCGTACAAGAACCGAGCGAAATCATTGAGTGATTCAAAGAAAGGTCTTTTCGCTCTAACTTCTTGATATATCGCATCATATCCGTTTCGCTATGGTAAGCATTGAACACAGGAGCGGTCAAAAATTCTGTTTGACGACGCAATTCGGCAGGAATCACATTCTTTTCTTCCAAAGAAGTCAAAACTATTGCATTTTTGCCTTCCGCCTGAGCGAAAATTTCCAAAATAGCATTCAGTTCTTTCACTCCAACCGTTTCGTTAAGTGAAACATTTACCGTTTCGGCATTCGGATAATAGAAGTTAATGTGTTTTGCCTCTGCAATAGCTTTCACTTTTTCGGCATTTGCCTTAACGGAAAGCGTATCAAAAAACGTTTTATTTTTCACTTCAAAACCTAATTTTTCTAAATTATTTTTCAAAGTTACTGTTGCATTGTGCACTTTCCCTGCGATGTATTGCAATCCTTTTGGTCCGTGATAAACAGCGTACATTCCTGCCATAACAGCAAGCAACACCTGAGCCGTACAGATGTTAGAAGTGGCTTTATCACGTTTGATATGTTGTTCGCGAGTTTGGAGTGCCATACGCAACGCTCTGTTTCCGTCAGCATCAATGGTTACACCGATAATACGCCCTGGAAGAGCTCGTTTGTATTCTTCTTTTGTAGCGAAATAACCCGCGTGCGGACCTCCATAACCAAGCGGAATACCAAAACGTTGAGAAGTTCCAACCACAACATCGGCTCCGAATTTGGCAGGAGCTTCAAGAAGAATAAGGCTCAACAAATCGGCTGCAAAAACCACTTTTATGTCTAAATTGTGTGCTTTCGCCACAAAATCAGTATAATTAAACACTTCGCCATTTATTCCTGACGGATATTGAACTATTGCACCAAAGAATGAGCTATCTAACGTTACCGTTTCGTGATTTCCAACAACTAACTCAATGCCAAACGGATTGGCTCTTGTTTCCAACACAGAAAGCGTTTGTGGCAATACCGTTTCAGAAACAAAAAACTTGCTTACATTGCCTTTCTTTTGGTCACGACTGCGTAACTCAAAAAGCATAGACATAGCCTCAGCTGCTGCCGTTCCTTCATCAAGAAGTGACGCATTAGCGATTTCCATTCCCGTTAAGTCAGTAATTACGGTTTGGTAGTTGAGCAACGCTTCTAAACGCCCTTGCGCTATTTCTGCTTGATAAGGTGTGTAGGCGGTGTACCAACCTGGATTTTCAAAAATATTTCGTTTAATTACCGAAGGCGTAATCGCTTCGTGGTAGCCCAATCCGATGTACGATTTAAAAACTTTATTCTTTTTAGCAAGTTCTCCGATGTGGTTTAAAAATTCATATTCGCTGATGCCTGCGGGAAGATTTAAAGGCGATTTCAAACGAATGTGTTGCGGAATGGTTTGGTCGATTAATTGGTCTAAACTATCTGCTCCAATTACTTTAAGCATCTCGGGAATGTCGCTTTCAGATATCCCGATGTGACGAGATTCAAATTTTTCTGTATTCATTTTATGTAAATCTTGATTTTGTAATTTAATGCTACAAACCTACGATTTTTTTATCAAATAACAAAGGAAATAGCACAACAAAATCAAGCACACAGGTAACAAAATTTAAGTTTTTGAAAACAATCTTTCTTTTGGCTTTCAATCTTTAAACTTAATCCTTGATAATCTTCTCTATATTTGGCTTAAAATAATTTGCCCCTTTCATTACTTTTCCGTCTTCCCGATAAATCGGTTTTCCGTTTTCATCAAGTTTACTCATATTACTACGATGAATTTCATTGAAAACGGCTTCGATTTTGTGTTGCAATCCGTGTTCGATGATTGTCCCACAAAGAATATAAAGCATATCGCCCAAAGCATCGGCAACTTCTATTAAATCACCATTTTTGGCGGCTTCAAGATATTCTTCATTTTCCTCTGCCATTAGTTTAAACCGTAAATTAATGATTTCTTCTTTTAAATCTGTGGTAGGGTAATGGCTTACATTCAACCCAAAAGCCTCGTGAAATTCGGCTACTGATTTAATTTTTTCTTGCATTTGATATATTTTGATGTTAATTTTTTTTGTAAAAAACGTAACGAGAAAAAATTCTATTTTCAAATATAAAATTCCTTGGTTTATGTCAAAAATCTGAAAACAACTACGGAAAATACGAGTTTTTCCCTAAAAAGACTGTGTCAATACAAAATTTCGATGAATCAATCCTTCATCCATTCCTTCTGAGAAGTAATTTTTATTATATTTCATCAAATAAATATACTTTATGTAACGTTGTATGCGTTCACAAATCAAAGTATTGATATTCATATCGCCTATGAAATATAAAGGAACACGTTCTGAATTGATATTCAACTGTTCAATAGAAAAGAGAATATAATAGAGTAAATCATCTAAAGTTTGATACTCAAACCGATTGAAATAATACAGTTTTTTATCTCTGAACATCACAAAATAAAATGAATTTTGCTCAGCGTAAACATACATAATTTCATAGGCGTGTGAGGCATAGTGTCTGAGAAGCATTCGCAATAACGATGAGGCAAAATGCTGATATTCAAATGCACCATAATATTCTATTAGTATATTGTTTATGGAAATATCAGGAATGTAAACGTTCACCGTGTCAATGGGCACAATGCGGTCATATTCCACAAAATTTTCTTTCAAGGAAGAAATATCTATACTATACTTTAAATATTCTATGGCATTTTTCTTTCCGTGAAAAAGAGCCTGCGGAATAAACGTAAAAATTGGAGTGTTGTGATACACTTTTATGTTGTTGAAATCTTGCCTCAAATCTTCTTCTGATTCCAAAATAGTATAGATTTCCTTTTCAATATCCTGCTTGTTTTTATAGTTAAAATTCATTGGAAAATTATAAATTCCTTCAACATAATTCAACACAGGATTGAAAATACAAAAAGAAAGTCCATCCAAGTTAATTTGAATGGACAATTCCTTGAAATACGTTTTAAATATGCTATTTTCTTGCTGTTTTTGCATCGTATGACGTAGGCCAGTTTCCATTTGTGCTAAGTTCTTCCAAAGAACCTACTTTAATTTCTGCACCTTTAACATCTTCCACCGAAGTTTTTGTAATTTCTTTTGCAATCTCGTTTTCATCAAGCCCCCAAAGCACTTTAACTTTCGGAACAGACACTTCAAAAACAGATGCTGAATATCCGTTCTTGTCCAAAGATGCTGTTTTCAAAACAAACTCTTCTTTTGGATTCTCAGCAAACGGGACATATTTAAGATTTTTGTAACGATCTGACCCTTTGAACAAAGAATCCTTCACTTTAACATACCCCAATGTGTCAATAACAACACCTTGCTTCAAAACATCAATTTTAAAAGTTTTGTCGAACTCCACCCAACTTGTATCACGCTGAGAAGTGATGGTGAATTGAGCATTTTCAACAAATTTTGTTAAATCATCAAAACTGCCTGCGTATTTTCCGGTTATCACTCGATGAGCCTCTTGAACATCTCTGATGTCTTTCAACTTACTGATTACTGCCGTGTAACGCTCCGTTTTAACTTTGTTAAATTCAATAGGACCGGTAACTGATCTGTAAATCATAAAACAGAAAAATAAACCCACAGCCCAAAGCGCAATTTGTAAAATTTTCTTCATTGTTTAAAAATATTTTTTCTTGACTGGTTTACTGCAAAGCTACAATTTTTTTTCATTCAAAAAAGTATTTTGGCAAAAAAAATTATATTTTTGACATCTCTATCACATAAACAATGGATAAAAACACCTTTTTTAATGGCTTATTGAAGGCTTTTCCGCATAGCCCTACACCAATTCAAAATATTGCATTACAGCAACTTACAGAATTTTTACTAAGTAAAAATTCCGAAAAGAAACTTTTTTTGCTTAAAGGATTTGCTGGAACAGGAAAAACGTCCATCACCAACTGTTTAATTCAAAATTTACCCACAATTAAGCATAAAGCCGTGTTGCTTGCCCCCACAGGAAGAGCCGCCAAAGTGATGACAAGTTTTGCCAAACAACAGGCTTTTACCATTCACAAACATATTTATTACCCAAAAACTGAAAACGGAAACTTTTCTTTCGCTTTAAAACCTAACAAATTCAAAAACACTTTATTTATTGTAGATGAAGCCTCAATGATTGCTGATAATGACGGACAAGTTTTTGAAAGAAATTCACTTTTAGATGACCTTATGACGTACGTTTATTCAGGGCAAGGTTGCCAATTGTTGCTTATGGGTGATTCAGCACAGTTGCCACCTGTGAATGCCGATTACAGTCCGGCATTAGACATTCGGAATTTAGAGGTACGTTACGGCAAGGAAGTATCACATACCGAACTCAATGAAGTTGTTCGGCAAGAAAAAAAATCAGGAATTTTGCATAATGCTACTAAAATCAGAGAAATCATTTTTGAATCGGCTTTCCATAAAAGTTTTAAGTTCGAGTTACGAAAATTTAAAGATATTATAAATCTCACAGAAAGTATTGATATTCAAGAATCTATTGAAAATTCATACAATAATTATGGTTCAGACCAGACCACCATTATTGTACGCTCAAACAAACGTGCTGTGCTTTACAATAAACAAATCCGAAAAGTAATTTTAGATAACGAAAACGACCTTTCAGCTGGTGATTTGCTGATGGTTGTGAAAAATAATTATTTTTGGTTGAAAGATTCTTCTCGCATTGGGTTCATCGCCAATGGTGATACTTTGGAAGTGCTTCGTATTTACGCTTTTCGGGATTTTTATGGCTTTCGATTTGCCGAAGTTTCAGTACAACTCATTGACTATCCCGACCATCCACCTTTTGACACAGTACTTTTACTTGACACACTTGAATCGGAATACCCATCACTCACCTACGAACAAAACAATCGACTTTATGAAGAAATTTCACTTGATTATGAAGAAGAAACAACAACTTACAAAAAATATCAAAAAGTGAAAGAAAATCCCTTTTTCAACGCCTTACAGGTAAAATTTTCATATGCTATCACTTGCCATAAAAGTCAAGGTGGGCAATGGGACGTAGTTTTTATCGAAAAACCATATCTTCCTAATGGTATTGATGATAACTACTTACGTTGGCTTTACACTGCATTAACTCGTGCTACAAAAAAAGTGTATCTCATTGGTTTTAAGGAAGATGATTTTTTGTAAACCCAATAGGTGCATCAAAAATAAAAACGGTACAACCGCCAGAGTTTGTACCGTTTTTTTTATTTGCTTATTCTATGTCAATTCATCAAAAAAACATTAGTTTGGCACTCCATTAGCCTGAATTGGCCACCCAGGATTTTGGTATATCGAAGAAGACAAAGTCGTTACACCATTGATTTCCACGCTACTATCTGATGTTTGCACAAAATTATCGTATGGAATAGGCGATAAATAATGAGCTTCTGTCCAAGTATATCCATCGTAATACAAATTGTTTGCTTGAACCACTTGATACGGACGAATATACACACTCAATGATTGAGCTGACATCGTTGGTTTAGAGTTAGGAAGTGTTACAAAAAGACTCACTTTATTACCGTTAGCATCTGTTTTATAATACCTATCTTGTTTATATACTTCCGTCCACAAGTTAATTCCTTCTATTTGATAGTTTTGCACTTGGTCTAACGCTCGCCAACGCTTTAAGTCATCATAACGCATTCCTTCAGCCATTAGCTCACAGCGTCTTTCTCTGCGAATATTGTAAAGGACAGTATTCACCCTTTGCCCCGCAGAATACACAGCCCAATCATTTTCCTTCGATAAATCAGTAGCATTGATGGTTACATAAGGGTCTTCAACGATACCTGCCCGTGCTCTCAACGCCTTCCAGTAAGCAAGAGCGTCGGCATCAAGCGTTCCGTTTTTCTCATAAGACGCTTCGATATAGTTCAAATAAGCCTCAGTAGCCCTAAAAACAATACAACCCGTAGTTGTTAAATTAGCTCCTATCAAGAAAGAAGAGTCATCATAAAGACCTTTGCAGACATCATAGCCTGTAACAGATTTATTCTCATTTAGTCCCTCTACCAAATTTGGATAACCAGCAATATTTTCTTGCGGCTTGGTTGTAATATAATCTCCCGGAACTCTCAAGAACAATTGCAATCGTTCATCTCTATCTATTTTCACATTCGTCAATAGCTCATCGCCTTGATATCCTGACCCTGTTACATATATGGGCAAACCATTTTTCATCACGAAAGTATCAACAAAACCTCTTGCATAACCTGAACCAGCACCTGCATTCAAATAGTGCATTGTGTGATGCCCCACGGATAAAGAGGAATTGTATTGTCTCCATAGCAATACTTCTGAATATGGAGCCATATTCAAGTCGCCAAACATTTTAAAATACGGATTTTCAAAAACTGTTTTTCCGCTAACATCGTGATTGTTCGAGGTTAATGCAAAAGCGTCGGCAATCAATTTAGCAGAAGACATAGCCTCTGTTAAAAAGAAATCTATCTCACTATCAATGTTGATAACAAAGTTAGGATTTGATTCTGCACCAGGCCAACCAGAACCTCCCGGAACGAAAGCAGTTCCTTTATGGTATTTCAACCAAGTTCCTTCATAAAGAGCCACTCGTGAACGAAACAAATGTGCCACTTCTTTGCTAATTCGATTTTTGTTCTCCACTGAACCTGATTTAAGTAACTCAATGGCTTTATCCAAATCTGACAAAATGAATCTTGCTACTTCATTACGAGGTTTTCGTTTAGACATTTCCGTCAAAATAGCTCTATCTTCAGGTAATGTAGTGGTTATGATAGGAAAATCACCAAATGTTCTCAATTTTACAAAATATTGGTAGGCTCTCAAAAAATATGCTTCCCCTATATAATGTTTGATATTTGTTTCATTTCCCGATATTTTCTTTGCGGCATATCTGGGTTCTACTTGCTCTAAAAAATAATTAATTTCTCTAATTTTTTTAAAATCATAATCTCCTGCATTGTCATTATTGCTATTGGCAGCAGAAACTCGCCATTCTCCTTTTTTCCACCGACTGTTTGGCACAGAAGCTACCTGATTATCAGTGTGATTATCATCTATAAAAGTTCCCGCATTCCAATTAACGTGAGTGGGAAAATTATAACGCGTAACCGTGTAAGATGCCAAATCTGCCTCTGAATTAAAAAATTCTTCAGGCGTTATATCCGTTAATGGTTCTCTATCCAAAAAATCATTGCAAGAAACCATCATCATCGCCAATATTGGCAAGCTCATATATATTTTTTTCATTTCTTATCTTTTTAAAATGTTAAACTTAATCCGGTTGAGATAACTCGTGAAAGCGGATATATCTTTCCGGCTTCATTTCCCCGACGACCATTAATTGCTTCCGGATCAAAAATATCAGTTAACTTAGTGAAAGTAAGTACATTCTCTGCGGAAACATATATACGAAGGTTAGTAACCCCTATTTGCTTCATTATATCTTCTGGAAAAGTATAGCCCAATTGAACATTTTTCACCCGAAGATAAGCCCCATTTTGCAACCAGCGTGTTTGTGAAATAAAGTTTTTACCTCCTGCGTCAAAAGCTGGACGTGGATAGTAAGCATCTACATTAGCCCCAAGCGGACTATTAGTACCCTCTGGACGGAAGTAATCTAAATGTTGCTCGAAACCTGATGACTGCCACATATTGCTATTAGCTCCACTGAAATATACTCCACGAACGTCCAAATCTCTTTTGCCAGTACCTTGCAAAAAGACACTAAAATCAACATTCTTGTATTTCATATCAATGTTAAGCCCAAAATTGTAGCGCGGCGTACTGTTTCCTATTACTTTCATATCACCTGAATTTCCCAGAATGTTAGCCCCATTATCAATCTTGCCGTCTCCATTTAAATCTTCGTACATAACATCGCCGGCTGCCCAATTATTTCCTAATGCTGTTTGATTATGAGCGGCTAACCAATCGTTCATTTCTTGATCGGTTTTGGCAATTCCGTGAGTAACATACCCCCATATTTCTCCATCATATCTTCCTGAATACCAATCTCTTTGATTATTTCCCAAACTATTGGTAACGTTTGGATACTTCGTTACTTGTTGGCGGCTGTCGGTCAATGTTCCCATAATTCCGTAAGAAAAATCTTCTCCGATTTTGTCTCTCCAACCAATCTGAAAATCAAATCCCTTAGAAGTCATATCCGTATTATTAATACGTGCAGGTGCAGTTCCTAAAGATGAAGGCAATTGAGGTGCCGGCCCTACCATATTTTTGGTGTCGCGTCGGAAAATCTCAAATGACAAAGTTAAACGATTCTGAAATGCTGCTAAATCAAATCCTACGTTCCACGAAGCGACCTTTTCCCAAGTTAGGAGTTCCGAAACCAATACAGGAGCAGAAGCCGTATTAGGCTTTTGATTCCCCACAAGCCAAGTACCATTAGCTGACTTTAATTGCATTTTTTGATAGAATGGATACCAATTATCAGTGTTTTGATTTCCTAATTCTCCGTAAGAGCCTTTGAATTTGAATTCCGAAACATTTTCTCCAAATTTTCCTAAACTACCCCAAAATTCTTCTTTGGCTAAATTCCATCCCACCGAAGCTGAGGTAAAGGTGTTCCAACGTTGGTCACGCAAAAAACGGCTCGTTCCGTCATAACGCATATTCAACTCTAACAAGTACTTGCTCTTATAATTGTAATTCAAACGACCAAAGAATCCGGCTGTTGCCCAATGTTGAAATTCTCCCCAAACATCATCATTCGTTCCAGATGTAGCATCAATGGCTATTATATTATTACTATACAATGTGTTACGCTCTCCTTTCAATTTGCGTGTTTTTTCCAATTCTGATTGAAAACCAATCATTCCTTTAAGATAGTGGTCTTTTATCTGTCGTTCGTATGAAGTATAAATATTGGCATTGAAGAAATTAGACTTGTAAAACTCTTCTTCTACTTTTGAAGCTCCTGCTCCCCCTACCCCAATCTGTAAATCAGCTGCAACAGGTGTTCCGTCTTGCAAGTAAGTATAAATGGGTAAATAATAAGTATGGTAAGCATTCGTCGCTGTCTTGTAGTTAAGTTCTACATTAGTTACCCAACCTTCTATGGGATTGAAAACAAGTCCTAATTGTTGTGTTAACACATCTTTTTGTTCAATAGCTTTACCATTGTTCAAATGAGCTATTTCATTCCCATACACATAGTTACCATAAGGATCATACATAGGCACAGTAGGCCAACGGCGAGCTATATTGTGCATAAACAAACCATTGTCTACTGTCATATATGAAGATCGTTCATAATCAACTCGTGAAAAGCGAGTATTATAATCAATTCGTAGGTATGGGAGAATTTGAGAAGAAAGTTTCGCATTAAGCGAATATCTGTCATAAACATCGGTATTGAAACGCACAAGCCCTTCCTGATTGAGCCAACCAGCAGAAATGTAATAATTCATCTTTTCATTTCCCCCTTTGATGCTCAAATTATGATCTTGTGCAGGCGCCCAATCTCTATAAAAAATATCAAACCAGTTGTTGTTCGCGAATCCAGCAGTGTACATAGTCCATTGGCGACCTGTGGCGTCCCATTCAGTTTCATAAGGAAGCTGCCCTGATTTGTATAACTTAATTTTTTCAATAACTTCATTACTAAACTTAGGCGCCACCCCTTGATTAGCTGCTGCATCATTCCAATAATAGGCAAACGATTCAGAATCAAGCATTTTAGGAACATTTATTGCCGAACTTAATCGAAAATTAGTGTTGTAATTGATTGACATCCGCCCATCTTTGCCCGATTTAGTGGTTACCAAAATTACCCCAAACGGCGCTCTTGAACCGTAAATTGATGCCGAAGCTGCATCTTTAAGAACCGAAATACTTTCAATATCTTGCGGATTAATCACATTCAAATCGCCTTCAACACCATCTATCAACACAAGCGGACTTGCTTTTGAACCTGCTCCAATAGTTCCTGTTCCACGAATGTTAATATTTAAATTACTATTGAGCTCTCCTCCTCCTGTTCCCACAGAGAAATTCATTCCCGGAACAGCTCCTTGCAAAGCCTGCACCGCACTAGTAACAGGGCGCGCTTCCAACACTTTCGCATCAACGGTTGCTACCGAACCTGTCAAATTTTCTTTTTTCTGTGTTCCAAAACCTACAACAATCACTTCTTCAAGTTGTTGTAAATCTTCTTTTAGTAACACATTGATTTTTAATGAATTACCCCCCCCCACTACTTTTTTTGTCTGGGTTGTAAAACCAACAGAAGAAAATTCGAGAGCATCACCCTCATTCACTTGTAAGGTATAGTTACCGTCAAAATCCGTTGACGTACCCTTATTTGTCCCCTTTACCACGACACTTACACCTGGTAACGGACTTCCTGCGTCGTCTGTAACTTTTCCTGTTACAGTTTTTACTTGTGCCAAGAGTGGAAAACTCATTAAAAATAGCACAAGTAAGCATAACAATTGTCTATTCATACTTTTTTTGGTTAATGTTAATTAAACGTTACAAAAGTAAAACATAAAATTCACATTGCAAAAAAAATGTTACAAAAAATATAGGTTTGTGTTATAAATAAGTAAAATACTACCAAAAAGTTTTTAATTTCAAAACTAACGCGGTAGAAACTGATTTTGAAAATTTATCCGAAAGGTATGTTACTTATCAATTAAACCTCATTACTTTTTCAAAAACAACAATATGTTATGATTAAACGGACAAAAAATTAGGTTAAAACGTATTTTTCCATTTATTTATCTACAATAAAATCCCATTTGGTCAATGTATTGCCAAACTTTGGGTGCTAAAAGTGGACGTACATTCCGCTTCGCTTTAATTTCATCACGAATAAATGTAGCTGAAAGTTCAATGATTGGAGCATTAATTCGAGTAATGTTTCTGTGAGATATAAGTTCCTCAGAAACAGAACCTTCTGATATTCGAGGATAGACATAAATGGAATAGTTTTGCAGAATATGTTCATAATTTTTCCACTTATGAAAACTTTTCAAATTATCTTCGCCCATAATGAGTGAAAAACAAATTGTTGGATATTTTTCTTCAAGATATGCCAACGTATTGACCGTATAATTAGGTTGTGGCAAATTAAACTCAATGTCAGACGGACGCAGTTTTTCGTATCCTTCCACTGCTCGATGAACCATTTCCAATCGACTGTAATTGTCTAACAATGAATGTTTTTCCTTAAACGGATTTTGAGGCGTAACCACAAACCAAAGTTCATCAAGCTCACTGTGTTCCACCAAATGATTAGCGATAATAAGATGCCCCACGTGAATAGGATTAAACGACCCAAAAAATAGACCTACTTGCTTTTTTTTCATCAAAATTAATTCGATTTCAAAAACTCATAAACCACATTTTCAGCTTCTTGCAATGCTTTTTGCAAATCATCATTTTCTATAATCACATCAAATTTATGCGCCACCGAGAGTTCTTGATGTGCCTTGTCTAAACGCATTTTTATTTTCTCTTCGGTTTCGGTTTGGCGTTGACGTAAACGTTTTTCAAGTTCTTCCACGCTGGGAGGTTTTACAAAAATTGCTAAACTTTGTTCAGGAAATTGCTCCTTTATGCGTAATCCGCCAATAACGTCTATGTCAAAAAGAACCGTTTTGCCTTCTGCCCACAAGCGCTCCACTTCTGATTTGAGTGTTCCGTAAAAATTCCCTGCATAAACCTCTTCCCATTCCAAAAAGTCGGCATTAGCGATGTGTTTTTTAAATTCCTCTGTTGAGAGAAAATAGTATTCCTTACCGTGTTGTTCTTGTCCTCTTGGAGCTCTCGAAGTCGCTGAAATTGAGAATGCTAAATTCAATTTTTCAAGAGAAAGTAAATGCCTCACAATGGTTGTTTTTCCACTTCCCGAAGGTGCTGAAAATATGATTAATTTGTTCATTCAAAAAAGTTTTTTTTACAATACATTTGAAACTTGTTCCTTGATTTTTTCAAGTTCGTCTTTCATTTGTACAACAATTTGTTGCATTGGTGAAAAATTAGCTTTTGAACCTAACGTATTAATCTCTCTTCCAATCTCTTGGGAAATAAAACTTAATTTGCGTCCGTTTGATTCTTCTGAATTTAACGTTTCTATGAAATAATCTAAGTGATTTTTCAAACGAATTTTTTCTTCCGTAATATCCAATTTTTCTAAATAAAAAATCAATTCTTGCTCAAAACGATTGGCATCAACGTTCTGAATTTCTGCAACAGCTTTTTCCAAACGTTCACGAATAAGTAACAGACGCTCAGGGTCTAAACTTTCTACTTTTTGCAACAAATTGCGAATATTTTGAATCCTCAGAATAAAGTCTGCTTTCAAGACAGTTCCTTCTTCTATTCTAAATTTTTGCAAATCATCAATGGCAATGGCAACGTGTTTCATCACGATTTCCATTTCATCAGGCGAAACATTTTCCACCGAAGTTTGCAACGCATCGGGCATACGAACAGCCATTTTCAAAAGTTCAGTAACGTCGCCATCAACAATATTTTTCATCTGTGCTATGTAGGCTTTCACCACATTTTCATTGATTTTAGCAGACGTTTGTGTACCCGTGTTTTCAATAAAAATACTGAAATCTACTTTTCCACGTTGCAAGGAATCAGCAAGAATTTTACGAAAATCCAATTCTTTATCCCTATAAATCAATGGAATACGTGTATTTATATCGATACTCTTGCTATTTAATGACTTGATTTCTATACTGATATGCTTATCGGCAAGAGAAACAATACTTTTGCCAAAGCCTGTCATAGATTGTATCATATTCTGTATTTACTTTATTGTATATCAATCACTTAATGTTTCTTTCCAAAGGTTTTAGCAACATATTGCTCACTTGTCCAAAACCAATGCGAAGATTATGTTTTTTACAATGCCCTGTAATGGTAATTGTATCATTATCTTTTAGATACGTGCGTTTGCTTCCGTTGTTTAACCGAATTTGGCGTGTACCATTATGGGTGATTTCGAGCAAAGAACCCCCACTTTCAACTGTATTTCCTGAAATAATTCCGCTGGACATCAAGTCTCCACTATTTACTTTGCAACCACTAATGGTGTGATGCGTAAGTTGCTGTGCCATAGTCCAAAACGTATTCAAATAGGTGGTTTTTGAAATCAGTGTCGTGTTTCCTTTTTGATTGGTCAAAAACACCTCTAATTCAATATCATACGTATGATTTTCTTTTTTTTGCAAATATGGAAGAGGTTCAGGATTTTGTTTTTCTTTTAAAATTTTGAAAGGCTCCAAAGCATCTAACGTTACTATCCAAGGCGAAATTGATGAAGCAAAGTTTTTAGCCAAAAAAGAAGATGTTGGCTGTGTACGTTCCCATTTTTGAATGTCTCTCGCACTCCAATTATTGAAGATAACCATTCCAAAAATGTATTCTTCGGCTTCCTCAACAGGAATGCTTTCACCCAAAACATTAGCATCTGTGGTAATAAAAGCCATTTCTAATTCAAAATCAACTTCATTTGAAGGCAAAAGTTCTAATTTTGAAGCATTTTCTGGCAAAATCTGCCCATACGGACGGTGAATTGGAATGCCAGAAGGTATAATCGATGAACTCCTGCCGTGATATCCCAGTGGAAAACTTAATGGAGACACTAAAAAATCTTCATAATGATTGATTTTTTTCAAATTTTCCATATAAGAAGTTTGGTCCTTGCTTGAATAAAAATTCGTATGGTCACCAATACGTACAGGCAACTGCATCTCAACTTCTTCCAAATCAAACAATATCGCTTCACGATGTGCCACATTATCACGCAAAACAGGATTATCAATGTCAAAAATTTCAGCAATACGATTACGCACCAAACGCCACGTTTTTTTCCCGTCTGAAATGAAGTCATTTAAGCTGTCTTGCATAAAAATATCATCAGCCAAAGCAATCCCTTCAAAATATCCCAAACGATGCATAGCCCCCAAATCAATGGCGGTATCTCCTATACGTGTGCCGATAGTAACCACATCATAAGGCGTTAAAAACACACCAAAAGGAATATTCTGAATTGGAAAATCAGAATTTGCTGGAACATTAACCCAAGTACGAAGCAATGGGGATACCGAACTTTCAAGCATATTGTTTTCTGTATAAATAATTAGTAGTTCTAAATTTGAGCAAACAAATATATTATTTTGCCACATATAAATAAAATTTTTTGCAAAAATATTTTTAAAAACTACATATCAACAATATAAATATTTGTAAATCAATAAAATAAATAGGACAAATCAAAAAATGTTAAAAACTTTTATAAAAGAACATTGCGACATATTTGCAAAAAAGCGTTATCTTTGGAGGATAATTAAATAACAATAGAGATTATGTTCCGTGACAAAGACATTTTTGAATTAATTGAAGAAGAAAAAGAAAGACAACTTCGTGGTATTGAGTTGATTGCCTCTGAAAATTTTGTAAGTCCGCAAGTAATGGAAGCTGCGGGGTCTGTTTTGACCAATAAATATGCCGAAGGTTACCCTGGACGTCGTTATTACGGTGGTTGTGAAGTAGTTGATGAAGTAGAGCAACTTGCCATTGACCGAGCCAAAGCTCTTTTCGGAGCTGAATATGCAAATGTGCAACCTCATAGCGGTTCGCAGGCCAATGCTTCGGTTTATTCAGCTTGTTTACAACCAGGTGATACTATTTTAGGATTGGATTTAGCTCACGGCGGACATTTAACGCACGGAGCTACCGTAAATTTTTCTGGAAAAATCTATCGTTCCGTTTTTTATGGCGTTGAGAAAGAAACGGGTTTGTTGAACTATGATAAAATCGCAGAAATCGCCCAAAAGGAACGACCTAAAATGATTGTTGCTGGCTATTCAGCTTATTCAAGAAATATTGATTTTAAACGATTTAGAGAAATAGCTGACAGTGTTGGTGCTTTTCTTTTGGCGGACATTGCACACCCTGCGGGACTCATTGCCAAAGGATTGCTTAATGACCCTATCCCGCATTGTCATTTTGTAACTACAACCACGCATAAAACCCTTCGCGGTCCTCGTGGAGGACTTATTTTGATGGGCAAAGATTTTGAAAATCCTTTCGGACTGAAAACACCAAAAGGCGAAACTCGAATGATGTCATCACTCATTGATTTAGCAGTTTTTCCTGGAAATCAAGGAGGTCCTTTAATGCACATTATTGCAGCAAAAGCTATTGCCTTTGGAGAAGCGCTCACTGACGAATTTTTACATTACGCCATTCAAGTACAAAAGAATGCACAAGCTCTGGCAAAAGCACTCATTAAAAAAGGATACAACATTGTTTCTTGTGGAACAGAAAACCACTTGATGCTCATTGATTTACGCAATAAAAATATCAGTGGAAAAGATGCTGAAAAAGCTCTTGTGAAAGCCGACATTACGGCTAACAAAAATATGGTTCCGTTTGATGATAAAAGTCCGTTTATTACTTCGGGCATTCGTTTGGGAACAGCAGCTATCACAACGCGTGGTTTGAAAGAAGCTGATATGCAAACAGTTGCAGATTTTATTGACGAAGTGATTAATAACTATCAGAATGATGAACTTTTAGAGGAAATCGCTGAAAGAGTAAACGAATTTATGGAAGACAGACCTTTGTTTGCCTATTAAGCGCTTTTTTACATAAGAACAAAAAAGTAACCCTGAAAATCTGAAATTCTCAGGGTTACTTTTTTTTATTCATTTACCAAATAACTAACTATTTGGAACAACTACCCATTCCCCTTTTTCAATCAACGGAATGGCTTGTTTATATTTCATTTCTTTGCGTTCACCTGTTCGGATATTCTGCACCGTAACTCGCTCATTTCTATTGATTTTTGGTTGTTCACGCACAATGGTCTCTACTACTTGTGAACGTTGTTGCGTTTGTTCTCCTGCTTGTCGGTGTCGGTTTGCCATTTCATCACTGTTCAGAACCTCTTCTTTTGAAGTTTGATAGTTTTCCTGCTGGCGGCGTGAAACTTGCTCTTCCTGAACAGGCGGATTTTGTGTTGGCAATTCGGCTTTGAACAAGAACGATACGATTTCTTTGTTCACTTTATCAATCATCGTTTTGAAAAGCTCAAATGCTTCAAACTTGTAAATCAATAGCGGGTCTTTTTGCTCGTGGACAGCCAATTGCACCGATTGTTTGAGTTCGTCCATTCGGCGTAAATGAGTTTTCCATTCTTCATCAATGATTGCCAACGTAATATTTTTCTCAAAATCGCTTACTAATTTTTTTCCGTTCGTTTCATAGGCTTCTTTCAAATCAGTAACAATATTGAGCATTTTTTGTCCGTCAGTGAAAGGCACAACAATACGCTCGTAAGTGTTTGACGGATTTTCATACACATTTTTAATCACAGGAAAAGCCATCATTGCACTTCGCTCAGTTTTGTCGTGATAGTGAGCTAACACATCTTTATAAAGCCTGAAAATCAAATCGTTACTCGAAGTTTTTCCAAACTCAGCTTCGGTAATATTAGTTTTTAAAGAAAAATATTTAATGAGTTCAAACTCAAAGTTTCTGTAATTGTTTCCACCTTTATTGCTTTCAACAATCACTTCACAAGTGTCAAAAATCATATTTGCCAAATCCACTTTGAGGCGTTCTCCTTCCAAAGCGTGACGGCGACGTTTGTAAATTACCTCTCGTTGAGCATTCATCACATCATCATATTCCAACAAACGTTTGCGGATTCCGAAGTTGTTTTCTTCTACTTTTTTCTGTGCAGCCTCAATACGTTTGGTCATCATAGAATGTTGAATAACATCTCCTTCTTTATGCCCTAAACTATCCATTAATTTTGCAATGCGCTCAGAACCAAAAAGTCGCATCAAATTATCTTCCAATGAAACATAGAAAAGAGAACTTCCTGGGTCTCCTTGACGACCTGAACGACCTCTGAGCTGTCTGTCAACACGACGCGAATCGTGTCGCTCCGTTCCAATAATTGCCAAACCTCCTGCGGCTTTCACTTCGGGCGTAAGTTTAATGTCAGTTCCACGACCCGCCATATTTGTTGCGATGGTTACTACACCAGGTTGCCCCGCTTCTGCCACAATGTCAGCTTCTTTTTTGTGTAACTTGGCATTCAATACGTTATGTTTTATTTTACGCATTGTAAGCATACGACTCAACAATTCAGAAACCTCAACAGAAGTTGTACCAATCAACACCGGGCGACCCGCTTCTGACAAACGAACTACTTCTTCAATTACGGCGTTGTATTTCTCTCGCTTCGTTTTGTAAATCAAGTCATTTTGGTCTTTACGCGCAATAGGTCGGTTGGTCGGGATTTCCATTACATCTAACTTGTAAATTTCCCAAAACTCGCCCGCCTCAGTGATTGCCGTACCCGTCATTCCCGAAAGTTTTTTGTACATACGGAAATAATTCTGTAAGGTAATTGTCGCATACGTTTGTGTTGCTGCCTCGATTTTCACATTTTCTTTGGCTTCAATGGCTTGATGCAATCCGTCTGAGTAACGACGCCCGTCCATAATACGCCCTGTTTGCTCATCAACAATCAAAACTTTGTTGTCAATCACCACATACTCAACATCTTTCTCAAACAAAGTATAGGCTTTTAACAACTGATTTAAAGTGTGAATACGCTCGCTTTTTACGCTAAAATCTTGGAAAAGTTTCTCTTTCAGAGCCGCTTCCTCTTCAATTGGCAAGTTTTGCTTTTCGATTTTCGTAATTTCTGTGCTAACATCAGGAAGCACAAAGAAATTTTTATCATCTCCGAAAGAAATATCAGCAAAACCTTTGTCGGTCAGTTCAATTTGGTTATTTTTCTCATCAATCACGAAATACAGTTCTTCATCAACTTTGTGCATTTCACGATTATTGTCTTGCATATAGTAATTTTCCGTCTTTTGAAGCAATTGTTTGATTCCTTCTTCGCTTAAAAACTTGATAAGAGCCTTATTTTTAGGCAATCCACGGTGTACTCGAAGCAATAAAAATCCGCCTTCTTTTGTATTCCCTTCGGCGATGAGTTTACGAGCATCGGCAAGTACTTTTGTTAAGTATTGACGTTGTTTCGCTACCAAATCCGATACAATCGGTTTTAGTTCGTTAAATTCGTGTAATTCTCCCTTAGGTGTTGGTCCTGAGATGATTAACGGTGTTCGTGCATCATCTACCAACACGGAATCCACCTCATCGACAATGGCGTAATTGTGAGCTCGTTGCACCAAATCGGCTGACGTATGTGCCATATTGTCACGCAAATAATCGAAACCAAACTCGTTATTCGTTCCGTAAGTGATGTCAGCATTGTAAGCCCGACGGCGCTCTTCGGAGTTAGGACGGTGATTATCAATGCAATCCACACGCATTCCGTGAAATTCAAACAAAGGTCCCATCCACGCACTATCCCGACGTGCCAAGTAGTCGTTCACAGTTACTAAATGCACACCACTTCCTGTTAAAGCATTCAAATAAACAGGCAGGGTAGCTACAAGTGTTTTACCTTCACCAGTTTGCATTTCGGCAATTTTTCCCTGATGTAGAGCAATTCCTCCGATAAGTTGCACATCGTAATGCACCATATCCCACGTAACTTCCTTACCAGCAGCGTCCCACGCATTTTTCCAAATAGCGTTGTCTCCTTCAATGGTTACGTAACTTTTTACAGCCGAAAGCTCTCTGTCGTAAGGAGTTGCTACAACGGTGAGGGTTTCATTATTGGCAAAACGACGTGATGTTTCTTTTACCACCGCAAAAGCCTCAGGAAGAATTTCATTGAGCGTTTTCTCAGAAACTTGATATGCCTCACTGCTCAACTTATCAATTTCAGTGTAAAGGTCTTCTTTTTTGTCAATGTCTTCTGTTTGATTTGCTTGTTGTTGTAAATCAAATATTTTAGCATCAATTTCAGCTCTTGCAGTTTGAATTTTTTGTTTAAACTCAATGGTTTTTGCACGAAGTTCATCGTTAGAAACGGCTTCTAATTGCTGTGCATACGCCTTTATTTTCTCTACAATAGGCTGAATGGCTTTTAAATCTTTTTTTGCTTTATCACCTACAAAAATTTTTATTAGTGAATTTACAATATTCATTTATATTATGTGTTAATTATTTATATTTCAGTAATTAGGAAAAAAAACAATTCCAAATTTTGCAAAAAACGCTTTTGTCAGACAAGAAACGTACCAATTTTTTGCACCTGCCAAAAAGTCTGCAAACAAAAAAAGTCTCTTATCTTTCAAGAGACTTTTTTCTATTTTCATTACTCATTAATATTCATCTTCATTCCAAAAATAATCTTCCTCAGAAGGATAATCAGGCCAAATTTCTTCAATTGACTCATACATATCCCCCTCATCTTCAAGAGATTGAAGATTTTCAACAACTTCCATTGGCGCTCCCGTTCTGATAGCATAATCAATCAACTCATCTTTGGTTGCAGGCCAAGGTGCATCGCTCAAATATGATGCTAATTCTAACGTCCAATACATAGCTTACAAAGTATTAATTTTATTTATGGGATTAATTTTTTTGCAAAAGTAACTTTATTTTTCAATTGTACAAATATTTTAAGTTTTTATTTTTATCTGCAATTCTTGCTCAATTAGGTGCTACAAAAATATTCACAAAAACCATTCCTTATATTGATAATTTTAATACTTTTGCATACATAAGCAAGAAAATCGTATGGTTACAAATTTCATCGCATTTGACCAAATTCGTTTTTTCTCCTCTTTCATAAGTGATTATGTTCTTGAAAAGAAGGAGTTACAAACGCTATATCATCGTTTTCCAACACTTGATAACTTCAAAAAACAAATTGAGGAGAAACAAACTTGTTTTTCTGACCAAGCAAGAAAACAGTTGGTAGAAGCCTTAAAAGAACAATATTCTGGTGTAAAAACATCTGAAAAAGTACTCAAAAACATCGAACTTTTAGAAAAAAATAACACTTTTACTGTTACAACAGGACACCAGTTGAGTTTGTTTACCGGACACTTATATTTCATTTATAAAATTATTTCTGTCATCAATACTACAAAATTTCTTTCTGAAAAATATCCTGATTTTCAGTTTATTCCGATATATTGGATGGCAACAGAAGACCACGATTTTGAAGAAATTAATCATTTTCATCTGCATAATAAAACCCTATGCTGGAACAGTGAACAAACAGGAATGACGGGAAATTTCAGCACCGAATCATTGAATGACACTTTCAACTCATTTGAAAAAATAGTCGGAATGGGAAAAAATGCCGATTTTTTAAAACAATTATTCAATGATAGTTACCTAAAAAACAATAATTTAGCATCAGCTACCCGCTTTTTGGTAAATGCCCTCTTTCAACATTACGGACTGGTAATCATCGACGGGAATCACCACAAATTGAAAAAAGCATTCATTCCTCATATCAAAAATGATTTAATGCAAAACATTGCATATCAAGAAGTTTCAAAAACAATTTCAGAAATTCAAGACATTAACAGAAATTACCCAATACAAGTTAACCCTCGGAAAATCAATCTGTTTTACTTAACTAAAAACGGAAGAAATCGCATCATAAGCACCGAAAACGGATTCAAAATACACCAAACCGACATCACATTTAGCAAGAATGAAATCATCAATGAGTTAGAAAATTTCCCTGAGCGTTTTTCTCCAAATGTAATATTACGACCTCTTTATCAAGAAGTTATATTACCAAATTTGGCATACATTGGTGGAGGCGGCGAAATTGCATATTGGTTGGAATTAAAACGATTTTTCAATGCTGAAAATATTTCATTTCCGATTTTGATGCTTCGCAACTCAGTTTTATTAATTTCTGAACGTCAATACGATAAAACCAAAAAACTGCATCTCTCTGTTAATGATTTATTCTTAAAATCCGATGATTTAAAAAATAAAAAAATTAGGGAATTTAGCGATTTTCCAATTGATTTTAGTTCGCAAAAAAAGGTTTTACAAAAGCAATTTTCCGACTTATATGTGCTTGCTGAAAAAACCGACATTACCTTCAAAAATGCCGTAAAAGCCCAAGAAAAAAAACAACTCAAAGGATTGGAAAATCTTGAAAAAAGACTGTTAAAGGCTCAAAAACGTAAATTTTCAAATGAGATGGAGCGCATTGTCCTGTTGCAAAACGAACTCTTTCCGAATGGCTTCTTGCAAGAACGTTTTTCTAATTTTTCAGACTTCTATCTTGAACGAGGCTCGGATTTTATCCCTATCTTAGTGGAAAGTTTCAATCCGTTTGATTTTCGATTTTTGGTAGTAAAATATTAATATTTTTTTTTTGCAAAATATTCCGTCATAAAAATACGTATCTGCCTGAATTATTAAATTTCTTCTGCCATTTCTAAGGCTTTTTGCAAAGCGCTAAGTTTGTTATAAACTTCTTGATTTTCACCTTCTTCGGTGGAAGAAACTACGATTCCTGCACCTGCCTGAAAATATAATTTATGATTATGGCAAAGAAATGTGCGAATCATAATTGCGTGATTAAAATTTCCTTTGAAATCCATAAAACCGATTGCTCCTGCATAGTATCCGCGTGAAGTAGGTTCGTATTTTTCAATGAGTTGCAGTGCCATCGGTTTGGGCGAACCACTGAGCGTTCCTGCGGGAAACGTATCTGCCACTACTTGCATTGTAGAAATATTTTTCTTCTTTATGCCCGTAACCTTTGACACTAAATGAATTACGTGTGAAAAAAACTGTACTTCCTTATAATTTTCAACTTTTACATCTGTTCCATTTCGGCTGAGGTCATTCCGTGCCAAATCCACCAACATCACGTGTTCAGCATTTTCTTTGGGGTCTTCCAATAATTTTTTTGCGAGTTGAGCATCATATTCATCGTTCCCTGTACGGCGAAAAGTTCCCGCAATAGGGTGAATTTCAGCCTTTTCTTCCTTGATAATCAATTGAGCTTCGGGTGAACTTCCGAACAATTTAAAATTTCCGTAGTCAAAGAAAAACAAGTAAGGAGAAGGATTAATGCTTCGCAAAGCCCTATAAACATTAAACTCATCGCCTTTAAATTTTTGGCAAAATCGACGGCTCAACACCAATTGAAAAACGTCTCCTCGCAAACAATGCTCTTGGGCTTTCTGAACAATGTTTTTAAATTCAGTATCTGTTAAATTTGAAGAAACCTCTCCTTCCCTTTCAAATTTGTATGATGTAAAGTTCTTAGATTTAAGCAATTGCAGGATATTTTCTAAATCGTCTGTCTTATTTGCAAACGTATGTGAGAAAAGATACGCTTCATTTTTAAAATGGTCAATGGCGATAATATTCTTATAAACAGCATAATACACATCTGGAATCTCAACACTATCGTTTTTTTTGCCAATAGAAACTTGTTCAAAATAACGCACCGCATTATATGAAATATAGCCAAACAATCCGTTTGAAATCACTTTAAAATCCTCATTATTAGAACTAAAACAAACGGCAAAATCACTAATCTCTTGCGGAATATTTGTCTGATGAGTAACTTTCGTAATTTCGACCTTTCCGTCAGGAAATTGTTTCGTAATAATCTCATCTTGAATTTTTATATCAGCTATGGGGCAAAAACAAATAAATGAAAAACCATTGCTACCAGCTTGATTATCACTACTTTCTAACAGAATACTATTTGGATATTTATCTCTTATTTTTAAATAAATGCTCACGGGCGTAACCGTATCTGCAATAATTTTTTTAAATTGAGTATTTAATTCGTACGTCATTTGAGTTCAGATTTGGAAGTTCTTTGTTTTTGAGTGTTTTGTGTTTTCCGCTCGAAGAAGCAAAAATACAAAAATCATTTCTGTTCAGACAATATTTCTAAAAAAATATTATTTTTGTGCTATGGAAAACATACTTGCAAAATATTTACCCGAAAACGCAGTACTTCCTTGTTTTGAACTCATCAAATTTCACAAAATACATCTGAAAATTGTAAATGAACGAAAAACAAGACACGGTGATTATCAACAACTTACAAACGGACAACATCTCATCACAATCAATGCGGGAGTGAACAGATATCGTTTTTTGATTACATTAATTCACGAAATAGCACATTTGTTAGCTTTTGAAAAATTTGGCAGATTTATAAAACCACACGGTGATGAGTGGAAATATACATTTCGTCAGTTGATGTTGCCTTTTATTTCACCTGACATTTTTCCGCCTCAATTGCTGGGAATCGTTGCGCGTCATTTTAAAAATCCGACAGCCAGCAGCGACATTGACCCCGTCTTGGCGATTGCATTAAAAGATTTTGATGAGCAAGAAACCGTGAATTTTGTTTTTGAAATTCCAATTGGAAGTATCTTCCGAATCAAAGATGGAAGAGTTTTTAAAAAAGGAAAAAAACGTGTCAAATGTTACGAATGTATTGAGATTAACAGCGGAAAACGGTACATATTCCAACCACACGCCGAAGTAGAGCTCCTAAAAACGTAGTCAAAATTTCACAAAGAATTATTTTTCACTTGAAAAACAGAAAGCAAAACGTATAAAATAATAATTAAAGGCAAAGCCAAAAGTTGGAAAAACAACAAGCAAAAAGCACTGATTATCAAAAATATATATTTAATTTTATTATTTTGATAAGAGAAATCTTTAAATTTCAGCGCAAAAAGTGGAATTTCAGCATTCAGCATATAGGCACTCAAAAGCGTAATCCCCAACAAAAACCACGTGTTTTGCAATATTATTTCTAAAAATGGAAAGGATTGGTATTGCAATAAAAGTGGTAAAGATAAGATAAACAAGGCGTTAGCTGGTGTTGGTAATCCAATAAATCCTGTGGTTTGGCGCGTATCTACATTAAAATTCGCCAATCGATAAGCCGATGCCAACGTTATCAAAAATCCGAAATAAGGAAGCAATTCAGTTAATAAAAACTGATTCTGAGTTACAAAATTGCTTTTTGACAAAAGCTGGAACATTGCAATTCCAGGCACAACCCCAGCTGTTACCATATCCGCCAACGAATCTAACTGCAAACCCAAATCTGATTTCACATTGAGTAAACGTGCAAAAAATCCGTCAAAAAAATCAAAAAATATACCTAAAATAACAAAGAAAAACGCCCAATCTAACCTGCCTTGAACTGCCCAAATAACGGCAACCGTTCCGCAAAACAGATTTAATAAGGTGATTATGTTTGGAATATGCTTTTTCATAAAAATTTGGAACCATACAAAAAGAAACTTCCCCTTGTATGTCCCTTACTATAATTTATTTACATTCATCAGTATCTAAATAATCTACGTATGAATCGTTATCACAATTCGGATATGTTATTACTCCGTAGTCATCTCGTTTTATCTCTTCAATGGAAGAAATCCCATCTTTATCGTGGTCAGCATTCACTGTTTTTATCAGGTTCACGATAAAAATCAGGGGGGAATAGGCTGGAATTTTTCCTGTTGAGGAACTGAAATATGCTAATCCAGAAGGAATGAAAAACATTCCTACTCCTCCATCATTAGGCACTGTTACCGTTCCGTCTGCATTTATTGTAATATTTGAACCTGAGTCTTTTAGCAAAGAAACACCTTCACGAAAACCTCTGATTGTGCCACCATTGTTTTGTGTTCTATTTCCCAATAAATCCATCCAATTTGACCTCGTATAGCTTACCGATTGGTCAAACACCGTTCCGTTTAAAAGCTGCCCTTTGTAAGCCACATACACCGAATCTGCAATGGTTGATTTTGTTCCAGAGCCTTCTTGTACAGGAAGATAGTAAAGTTTATGACGTACTTTATTATTGTTTGCATCGAAAACGTCCAACTCTATGGTCTGAACCTGACCAAATAAAGGTGTTGCAGAAGCGTTAGTACCCGAAATTGTATCTAAAACAACTTCATTATTTTCAAATTTATAAAAATGCGTCTTTAAATAAGATACAATTGAAGCATCATTCTCATCTCGTACTTCGGTAACATCACGCGGTGGTGTGGTTTGCTGTGTGTCATCACTCTTCTTGCAAGAAACAGCCCACAAAGAGGCTAACAAACTGATACTGAATATAGTTTTTCTAATCATACAAAAATTATTCGTTTTTTGAGGGTGCAAGATACGAAATAATATTATTTTTGCGTTATATTTTGAATATTAAATACAAAAGAATTTATGAGAATTGATAAATTCCTATGGTGTTTGCGTTACTTTAAAACCCGAAATATTGCCACTGAAGCCTGCAAAAAAGGACATATACGAATCAATGGCGAAACAGCAAAGGCTTCGCGTGAAGTCTATGTTCGTGACAAAATTATAGTACGTAAAAATCAAATTAACTATGAATTTTTAGTATTAGACATTCCTACATCAAGAGTGGGCGCAAAATTAGTGGATTTATACCGACAAGATTTAACTCCACCAGAAGCCTTTGAACAAGCAGAAATAGCAAAACTTGCCCAAGAATATTATCGACAAAAAGGCGAAGGACGCCCCACTAAAAAAGACCGAAGAGCAATTGATAATCTTTTTAATGAAATTGATGATGATGACGATTTTTTTGACGATTAAAAATTTTAAGTTCTTACAAAAATCTTTTTAAAAATATTCCGCCATCGATAACTACGAATCCATTTACCTTGTTCAGAGGTAACTAAAAATGCTTGCCGTTCTGTTTTTGCTTTGAAATAACCTCGCAAATAATCTTTGAATAAAGTGAAATTTCCCTTCTTAAAAGCTAATTTTGCCGAAGCCAAAAAAGACAAACAAAAACCGTAACGCAGACGATAAAAAACACTTCCTTGCAAGAAGCGAGCATTTAGATTATATCCAGCTCCGGTAGGTCGTAAGTGTTTAATTTTCAAAGAAGTATCTACTTTTACCTCCCAACCATAATATCTTGCCAATAACTCATCAGCAGTGTCCCAACCCATTGCAGATTTCAATCCACCAATATCAGAAAAACAGGCTTTTCGGTAGGTTTTTATAGCTCCACGAAGATGGTCTTTGTTGGTGAGATTCTCTAAAATCCATTCTCCATTCTGTTCAATGTAACAAACTCCTCCACACATTCCTATTTTTGGGTTTTCTAAAAAATACTTTTTTAAAACCTCTAAGTAATTGGCTGGAAAAATCAAATCTGCATCAAACTTACAAATGACATCAATATTTTCTTTCAACAGAGGAAGCCCTGCATTGAATGTTTGAATTACCTTGCTTCCAGGCAAATGTGTAGTTCCTTCTTCTCTGCGAACAATTTCCAGATTAGCATTCTTGTTTTTTATATTTGTTAAAATTTGAGGAGTAGCATCAGAGGAACAATCATCAACAACGATGACTTGCAGAGGTGGATTCGTTTGATTAAATAAAGAAATCAATGTTTTTTCGAGGTAATCAGCCTCATTATGAGCAGGAATGATAACGGTAAAATTCATAATCTGACATTCTTTTAATCAATTGTGTCATATTCAATGATAAAAATTTCTTCATTATCGTGTTTCAAATAGTAGGCTTCTCGCCCCATTTTCTCCTTGCCTTCTTCTGTGTTTAAAATCAGTAAACTTTTTTTATCTTTCTCAATTTCCTTCTCTAAAAATTGTTTTTGCTTGTTCAATTTACTAATTTCTTTGTTTAATTCTCTGTGTGTTAGCAATGAATTCGCATCAAAAAAAGCCATCCAAACTACAAAAAAGATGAGTATGAAAACATATAATTTGTAACCTTTCAAAAGTGTTATGTAATGAAGAATGGATTTCATCGGGAAATATTTTGATAGATTCGATTGCGAACAATAGTTTTTATAATGTCAATAGCTACGTTATTGCGTTTATTATTCGGGATAATGATGTCGGCATATTCTTTTGCAGGTTCAATGAATTGTAAATGCATCGGTTTAAGGGTTGTTTGGTAGCGGTGCAACACTTCTGCCACATCACGCCCTCTTTCAGTAGTATCCCGTTTAATGCGTCGGATTAAACGCTCATCAGAGTCGGCGTGTACATAAATTTTTATGTCAAACAAACTCCGAATATCAGCGTGTGAAAATATCAAAATGCCTTCCACGATAATCACTTTGGTTGGGTTCACTTGCACCGTTTCTCCCGTACGATTGTGTTCAACGAACGAATATACGGGGCATTGTACTGATTTTCCTGCTTTGAGTTCCATCAGATGTTGTTTCAGCAAATCAAAATCAATAGAATTTGGGTGGTCAAAGTTGGTTTTTACCCTTTCTGAATAAGGCAGGTGACTCATATCTCGATAATACGAATCTTGTGAAATAATTGTTACCTCATCTTCTGATAGTTCTTTAACTATTTGACCTACAACGGTTGTTTTTCCACAACCTGTTCCTCCCGTAATTCCTATGATTAGCATCTCTTTTTGTTTTTACTTACTTGATTATCTTGCTTCGTACTTTCTTTTTTTGTCTTTTAACTTTGTTTCTTACATTTGAAACTAATAAAAAAACTAATTCACTCGTATGATTCGCGCTCCCAAAGCTCTCAAACGTTCATCTATGTTCTCGTAACCTCTGTCAATTTGTTCTATGTTGTAAATGGTTGAAGTTCCTTTGGCTGAAAGCGCTGCAATCAACAAGGCAATCCCTGCACGAATGTCAGGCGAAGTCATTAACGTAGCTTTCAAAGGCGACTTAAAATCATTTCCAATAACGGTTGCTCTGTGCGGGTCGCACAAAATGATTTTTGCTCCCATATCAATTAGTTTATCAATGAAAAACAAACGACTTTCAAACATTTTTTGATGTATTAATACTTCACCGCGTGCTTGTGTAGCCATTACTAAAATAATACTGAGCAAATCAGGCGTAAATCCTGGCCAAGGGGCATCAGAAACTGTCAAAATAGAACCATCAATATAACTCTGAACTTCATATCCTTGTGTATGTGCAGGAATGTAAATATCATCTCCTCTCCGTTCAAGTGTAATTCCTAATTTTTGAAAAACATTCGGAATCAATCCAAGGTGTTCCCAACCTACATTTTTGATGGTTATTTCACTTTGAGTCATCGCCGCAAGCCCAATCCAACTGCCAATTTCAATCATATCAGGCAAAAGTTTGTGTGTGCAACCCGAAAGTTTTTCCACTCCGTTGATAGTCAAAAAATTTGAGCCAATTCCCTGAATATCAGCACCCATAGAGTTTAACATACGACAAAGTTGCTGCACATAAGGTTCACAAGCTGCGTTGTAAATCGTCGTTGTACCTTCTGCTAAAACGGCTGCCATAATGATATTTGAAGTTCCCGTGACAGAAGCCTCATCAAGTAACATATCTGCTCCTTTGAGTCGGTTGCAAGTTACGCTGTATGTTTGATGTTCTTTGTCATATTTAAAGTCAGCTCCGAGTTTTATAAACCCCTCAAAATGTGTATCTAAACGGCGACGCCCGATTTTATCACCTCCTGGACGCGGAATGTATCCCACACCAAAACGAGTCAAAAGAGGCCCTACAATCATTATTGAACCGCGCAATGCCTGTCCTTCAGATTGAAAAGCAGAAGATTGCAAATATTTCAGATTGATTTCATCGGCTTGAAAACTATATGAACCTTTGCCCAATTTTTGTATTTTCACCCCTAAATTTTCAAGTAGAGATATTAACTTATTAACATCAAGAATATTAGGAATGTTGTGAATGGTTACTTTTTGGTCAGTAAGCAACACGGCACACAATATCTGTAATGCCTCATTTTTAGCACCTTGTGGAGTTATTTCACCTCTTAACGTGTATCCACCTTCTATTTTAAATACGCCCATTGTGTGTTATTTCTTTTTATAGTTTGTGTTTCCTTTTTTGGGTTGAGAAACCGCTCTTTTGGTCAAATTCTGTTTGGTTTTTATAAGCTCATTGCTGTTTGTTAAATCTTCTTTTGCCTTTGCCAAATCAATATGACCTTCACTTAATTCATACAAATGTTGGAAAACTACCTCATCGTCAACAGCCTCTTTGTTCCAAGTTAAGTAACTCTTTTTCATATGGTTAGCAATTGAATATTTCAATGCTTCTTTTAAGTCGCCTTCTTCCCAACGCACGCAAGCATCAATCATTTTCTTGATGTTATTACCATAGAAACGATATTTAGGGTGATTTTGCGGATAATTCAAACGGTCAGGACGCTTGGTTAGTAAATCAGGCGTAGGTTTTTCAAAAGGAGAATCCACATCTAACTGAAAATTAGACATAATGAAAAGCTGGTCCCACAGTTTGTGCTGAAAATCAGGCACATCACGCAAATGCGGAAATAAATTTCCCATTACGGTAATGATGCTCCGTGCCGTATTGTTTCGTTGCTCACGGTTTTCAATTATGATTGCTTTTTCAATCATTTTTTGTATATGTCGTCCGTATTCAGGAATGATTAGCGGAGTTCTTTCTGTATTATATTCCATATTTTTAGATTACTATTTTTAAGATGAAATCTATATCTTTACAGTGACACAATTCCTTCTATTTTCCCTGCTTCCTTATAGTAATGAATCACCTCATCTGGATTTTGCAAATTCACTGACACGGACACCCCTGTGTATTTTCCGTTAGAAGAAGGACGCGTCTTAACCTCAGCATCAGCAGACTTGAAAATATTGTGAAGCATTTCAAGTCTCTGATTATCAGAAGGAATAACAAACTTATATAGATAAGTGGTCGGAAAAGATGTTGTTTCTTCCAATTCCTTTTTTAATCGTTCATAAAATTCAGCTATTTCTTGTTCGGTTTTCATCAATAAACTTTTTGCAAAGATAATAGTTTCGTCGGAAGAGAAAAAATATTTTTTTCGTTTTCAGAGATTTATTTTTTGGTTACATTTTCCAAATTACGGCTACCTTAAACACATATCCAGAGTTGATATAAAAACTATTTTGTTCGTAAGTAAAATCACAATCACTAATAAATCAGTATTTGCAATCTTTGTGAAGATAATTTTGTTTTCCGTAGGATTTGACACCATTTTTTACTACTTTTGTAACTTGACAGCTATAAGCATAAAATTTTATCAAAACAAGTGTTTGATTAGATTAGTGTTTCATTACTGATTATCAACATTTTATTCCATCATAACTTTCAAAAAATAACCTTTAATCGAAGTAAAATTAATCGTTTTTGAGAGGGAAAATTTGTGAAACCGAGTAATTTTAAAAACCAAAAAAATGAATCAAGAAGAAAAATATAAAAAACAATTGCTTTCGGAAACAGAAATGAATATCATTTTGCACCGATTAGCTTGTGAACTCATTGAAAATCACGGAGATTTCTCGAATACGGCACTCATCGGGATTCAACCCAGAGGAACGTTTTTAGCACAGCGTTTAGTGCGTTTGTTAGAAGAAAAATATCAAATTCCAAATGTTCCGTTAGGACTTTTGGACATTACCTTTTTCCGTGACGATTTTCGCCGAAGCGCCAAACCGTTGGAAGCCAATTCAACCAATATTAATTTCATTGTAGAAAATAAAAAAGTGGTTTTTGTGGACGATGTGCTTTACACAGGTCGTAGCATTCGAGCGGCACTCACTGCCATACAATCGTTTGGGCGACCCGCTGAGATTGAGTTACTAACCTTGATTGACCGACGTTTCAGCCGTCATTTGCCCATACAACCCGACTATAAAGGACGCCAAGTTGATGCCATCAACCAAGAACGTGTAGTGGTACATTGGAAAGAAAAAGAAGGTGAAGATGCTGTGTACATTATTAACAAAGAAAAAATATAACATTCATTATGAGCGAGTTGAGCGTAAATCACTTGTTAGGAATCAAATACATCACTGAGAAAGATATTCAGCTGATTTTTGAAACTGCTGACCATTTTAAAGAGGTGATTAACAGACCTATAAAGAAAGTTCCGTCATTGCGTGACATCACCATTGCGAATCTATTTTTTGAAAATAGCACTCGCACAAAACTATCATTTGAACTGGCAGAAAAACGACTTTCAGCAGATGTTATCAATTTTTCGGCTTCACAATCGTCTGTTGCCAAAGGCGAAACACTTATTGACACGGTGAATAATATTTTGGCAATGAAAGTGGATATGGTTGTGATGCGCCACCCCAATCCTGGAGCTTGTGTTTTCTTGTCTAAACACGTAAAGGCTTCTATCGTAAATGCAGGCGATGGGGCTCACGAACATCCTACACAAGCGTTGTTAGATTCTTATTCTATTCGGGAAAAACTGGGTGATGTAGCAGGAAAAAAAGTAGTGATTGTGGGAGACATTCTGCATTCACGCGTGGCTTTATCGAATATTTTTGCTTTGCAATTGCAGGGAGCAGAAGTGAAAGTATGCGGACCTAAAACACTCATTCCGAAGTATATACACGAATTAGGCGTGGGCGTTGAATTGGATTTGATTAAAGCATTGGAATGGTGCGACGTAGCCAATATGTTACGCATTCAAAATGAACGTTTAGACATTAGTTATTTTCCCTCAACCCGTGAATATGCGCAACAATATGGTGTAACGAAGGAAATTTTAAATAACCTTTCCAAAGAAATTGTCATTATGCACCCAGGTCCTATTAATCGAGGGGTTGAAATAACAAGTGATGTGGCTGATTCTAAGCAATCTATCATTCTGCAACAAGTGGAAAATGGAGTTGCCATACGAATGGCTGTTATATATTTATTAGCCTCAAAAATCAAATAATTTATGGAATCAACTGAAAAAAAAGGTATTGAAATTTTAAGTCTATCCAAAGAACAGTTAACCAATTTTGCACAATATTTCAAAGATAACGAACTTTTGAAGAAAAAACACATTATTCTTGATTTATTGAATATCAAAGATTTACAAGGGAAAGATTTGGAAATATTCGTAAAAATTTCAAAAGAACACAACAAGAAAAACAAAAAATCAATTGTGCTTGTGAATGATGAAATCACGTATAGCGACATTCCTAATGAGATAAATTTAACACCCACTTTGCAAGAGGCTTACGACATTATCGAAATGGAAGACATTCAACGTGATTTAGGATTTTAAGCAATTTAAATTTAAGAAACGAACAGAAATTAAAAGATAAAAAGTTGGAATTAACCATATTAGGTTGCCATAGCGCTACACCACGCCCTAATGCCCGTCCGTCTTCACAAGTTTTGGAGATGCGAGGCAATGTGTTTTTGATTGACTGCGGTGAAGGAACGCAAATGGCACTACGCAATGCAAACGTAAAATTTTCAAGAGTGAAACATATTTTCATTTCACACTTGCACGGAGACCATTTTTTTGGGCTGCCAGGGTTGATTTCAACATTCCAGCTTTTAGGAAGAGAAGCTGATTTGCATATTTATGGTCCGAAAGGCATCAAAGAAGCCATCTTGTTACTACTAAAATTGGGAGGAGCGTGGTCTTCTTTTTACATACATTTCCACGAATTAGAGTCTGAAACATCTGAAATTCTGTTGGATGACGACAAAATCACAGTGCGAACCATTCCTCTCAAACATCGAGTTTATACCAACGGATTCTTATTTGAAGAAAAGCAAACGGAACGTTGTCTCAATATGAATGCGATATTGAATTACGGCATTGAAGTGTGTGATTATCAGAATATTAAAAACGGAAGAGATATTTTTTTAGAAGACGGAAGTCTCGTTCCGAATCATTTGTTGAGCTTTGACCCAATACGCCCACAAAGTTATGCTTATTGTAGTGATACGGTTTATTTTGAGGAATTAGCTCGTGAAATTCAGGGTGTAAGAGTGATATATCACGAATCTACTTTTTTGAAACAACACGAAGATTTAGCAACAAAAACAATGCATTCCACTGCGTTTCAAGCTGCAATGACTGCTAAAAAAGCCAGTGCTGAGACGCTTATTTTGGGGCATTATTCGTCAAGATATTCCAACAAAGACGTTTTTTTGGAAGAGGCTAAAACTGTTTTTGAAAATACACTTTTAAGCGAAGACGGAAAACGATTTGTATTTCACAATTAAACAATAAAACATTGACAATTAACTATTTATATTAAATAAATTACTAACAAAAGGTGGAATAAAGAAATGAACAAAAAATGGAAAAAGATTTAAGCAATTATCGTCGTGTTTACGAAAAAAAGGAATTATTGGAGCAAGACGTTCCTGACAATCCGCTGCAACTCTTTCAAACGTGGTTTTATGAGGTGGAAGCAAGCGGAAGCGTAGATGAAGCCAATGCAATGACAATTTCAACCATTGGATTAGACGGTTTCCCAAAAGCGAGAGTAGTTTTATTAAAGAAGTATACACACGAAGGTTTTATTTTTTACACAAATTATTTGAGCGAAAAAGGCAAAGCAATCGCCTCTAATCCAAATGTTTGTCTTTCATTTTTTTTGGGCAAGTATGGAGCGCCAAATCATTATCAAAGGCGTGGCTGAAAAAGTGGCTGAAAATCTGTCAGACGGATATTTTGAATCTCGCCCGTTGGGAAGTAAGTTGGGTGCAATGGTTTCGCCTCAAAGTGAAGTGATTCCATCTCGTGATTTTTTGGAAGACAAACTTCATCAATTGGAAAAACAATATGCCCAATCCGAAGTTCCTCGTCCCGATTTTTGGGGAGGCTACTTGGTTCGCCCTCAGTCAATTGAATTTTGGCAAGGACGCCCCAACCGCCTGCACGACAGAATTCGTTTTTCATTAACAGATGATTTCGATTGGAAAATAGAGCGTTTAGCACCTTAGTAAGGAAAGAAAACGGCAGTGCTTCCCAAAGTATGATACTCAAATCCACCCAAAGTTGATGTAGAAAAACACAATTTCAAAGGCTTTTATATGGTTTTCTAATTTTTTTGAAAAACAGCAAGTTTTCCGAACTGCTCGGC
>JBGYFE010000138.1:0-56604 GCA_041819925.1 Capnocytophaga sp. | reverse complement strand
TTGAAGAAAAAATATTTTATTTTGATTCTTTTATCAAGTTGGATAATTAGAATTAATTACGCCCAAAGCATCACAGTCTGCCCCAATTGTGCGATAAAATCCGTGAAAACAGCCATAAGCCAAGCCAAAGAAGGAGATACTATCGTTATAGAAAAAGGCACGTACAAAGAGCATACTATCTCTATTGATAAACCACTCACTTTACTGGGAAAAAATCGACCTACCCTCGACGGAGAAAACAAAGGCGAGATTTTAATCGTTACAGCAACCAATGTGCACATTAGCGGGCTGCATTTTATCAATGTTTCGCAAAGTTTTACCAAAGACCACGCCGCTCTGCGTTTAGAACGCTGCGAGGATTTTTCCATTACAAACAATTCATTTGATAACATCTATTACGGAATTATGATTCGCAAAGGCAAACGTGGTTTAGTGCAAAAAAATCACATCAAAGCCCGCCAGAAAGATGAATTTAACTCAGGAAACGCTATCCACCTATGGGATTGCCGTAATATTCAAATAAAAGATAATGTGGCGACCAACGCTCGTGATGGAATTTATTTAGAATTTACTTCCGATTCAACAATTGAAAACAATCAGAGTTTTAAGAATTTACGCTACGGATTGCATTTTATGTTTTCTAATAATAATACCTATCAGAACAACTTTTTTGAATCAAACGGAGCGGGAGTAGCCGTAATGTTTTCAAAACATATTAAAATGTATGGAAATACATTTCAAAAAAATTGGGGGTCAGCTTCTTACGGATTGCTTTTAAAAGAAATTTACGACTCGGAAATTCAAGGAAATACGTTTTATCAAAACACTATCGGAATTAATGGTGAAAGTTGCACCCGCATTAACTACAAAGAAAACATTTTTTCAGAAAATGGTTGGGGAATACGCATCAAAGGCGCTTGTTTTGAAAATCACTTTTGGAACAACAATTTTGAGAACAATACTTTCGATGTTTCGTATAATAACAAAGTGAATGACAACACATTTAAAAACAATTATTGGAGTGACTACACAGGTTATGACCTCGACAAAAATGGCATAGGTGATATACCTTACCGACCCGTAAAGTTGTTTTCTTACATTGCTAACAAAACCCCCGAAAGCATCGTTTTATTGCGAAGTTTATTCATTGATATTGTCAATTTCTCCGAAAAGGTTGCTCCTGCTTTCACTCCTGAAAACCTTATTGATGAAACGCCTCTTATGAAACCTTTTGTAAAAAAATAAGCAATACGACATTTAAAATACATCAAAAAACAAAAAATGATAGAGTTTAAGAATATTCATAAAAAATACGGAAAGCTACACGTGCTCAAAGGTGTTGATTTTTCGATAAAAGATAGCGGAATTATTGCTATTTTAGGTCCGAATGGCTCAGGGAAAACAACCCTTATGAAAAGTTTTCTTGGAATGGTTATCCCAACAAAGGGAGAAATCTTCCTGAATGGAAAATCTACTAAAAATGAATGGAAATATCGTGAGCAGATAGCTTATTTGCCTCAAATTGCAAACTTTCCGAGCAATTTGAAGGTTCGTGAACTTATAAAAATGATAAAAAAACTGAAAAATCAGCCTTGCAACGATGAAGAACTTATTGAACTTTTCGGTTTGAAAAAACATTTGCATAAAGCCTTAGGCAATCTTTCAGGCGGAACAAAACAAAAAGTCAATTTAGTACTTACTTTTATGATTGACGTGCCTTACATCGTTCTTGATGAACCTACTTCGGGGCTCGACCCAATTGCTATCTTGGCATTAAAAAAACTAATTCTGAAAGAAAAACAAAAAGGAAAAACTATTTTAATAACCTCGCACATTTTAAGTTTTATTGAAGAACTTTCAGATGAAATTCTTTTCATTTTAGAAGGAAATATCTATTTCAGAGGAACACCGCAAGCCTTGTTAGAAAAAACACAAAAAACTGATTTTCAAGAAGCCATCGCTGAATTATTAAAAAACGAAAAATATGATTAAGATTATCCGCTATACTTTCTTTGACCTTATCCGAAGCAGTTGGACGTATTTTTATTTAGGTTTTTACCTACTTTTAGGAATCATTCTGCTTTTCATCAATGCAAACCTTTCAAAGTCGGTTATCACGCTGATGAATGTCATTACCATACTCATTCCGTTGATTGCTACGATATTCGGCGTGATGTATTATTACAATTCACGTGAATTTATTGAACTTTTGCTCGGACAACCTCTCAAACGATTAAACATTTTCTTGGGGCAATATATCGGGATTTCAATTTCATTGAGTTTGAGCCTTGTCATCGGATTAGGCATTCCGTTTTTAATCTACGGATTGTTTCTTTCAGGAGAAATTTTTAATTTCTTGATGCTTTTAATCACGGGAGTTTTTCTGAATTTTATTTTTGTTGGCTTTTCATATCTGATAGGTTTGCATAACGAAAATAAAATCAAAGGATTCAGCCTTTCAATTTTGGTATGGTTATTTATGGCTGTCATTTATGATGGAATATTTCTAATTTCTCTTTTAATCTTTAATGACTATCCGCTTGAAAAACTTTCACTTGGAGCAACGCTCTTCAATCCGATTGACCTTTCACGCATTCTAATTCTTTTAAAGTTAGACATCTCGGCATTAATGGGCTATACAGGAGCTATTTTCAAGAAGTTTTTTGGTTCTCCAATAGGAATTTGGGCTTCACTCGGAGCGCTTTCCCTTTGGATTTGTGTTATTTTAATATTCATTTCCCGAAAAGTAAAAAGAAAAGATTTTTAGTCTTTTTTAAAAATAGAACACGCTCGAAAAACTATCCTAAAAGATAGCTTCCGAGCGTGTTTTTCTTTTATAAAACGATTTAAAACTCGTATTTCACTCCAACATAAACGTTTCTTCCCATTCTTGGGAAATTTCTCCAATCGGCGTAAGTGCTGTAATATTGGTCAAATAAGTTTTCTACGCCCAATTGAAAATAGAATTGTTGTTTTTTTATCGGAAGGACGTAGTCAGTTGAGATAGAAACCAATGTGTAAGCGTCGGTGGCGTCTTCCCCATAATCAGGATTGTAATAATGTTGTTTCAAATCGCCCGTGAGCATTGCTTGGCAAGAAAATTGTTTATACTTATAAGCCATTGACAATTGATAAGTTACAGGACGAATAAAAGGTAAGTTCTCTCCTTCAAAATCTTTTCCGTAAGCATAAGCCAGCGTTCCTTTGCTTGTCCAATTCTGTAAAAACTGATATTGAAAGTCAAGCGAAACATTGCATTGGTTGGCATACAACAAAGATTGGTAGGCTTTCAAACCGTTTGAACCGTACATCATCGCTGAACCTCCGCGTATATTAGCAATTTTGCCTACAATGTAATTTCGTATGTGAAAAAGAGAGGTCTTTGCGTTTATTTTTAACCTTTCTTTGCTGAAAGAAACGGAGAAATTTCCCTCATAGGAGGTTTCATTCTCCAAAAACGGATTCCCGATATACTCATATGCATCAAAACTGTTGAACAAATAAACCCCATAAGCCTCTGAGACAGAAGGCGCTCTCTGACCATATCCCATTCCTACCGAAAACAAAAGTGCTCCCAGCTGTTGTTGATAAGAAGCATTGACAGAGGGCAAAAATCGCACCTTGTCAATAGGCAAATCTGCGTAAAAAATCCGTGCGATGTCGTTGCCAACGTTGTTATGATGCACGCCCAATGTTGCTCCCACCACCACAGAATTGTTTATTCCTACATTCCATTGGTTATCAACCGAAATTCCTAAGTAATTAGTCGTTACTTTGGGCCAAGTGTACATAAACATTGTGTTTCCGTTTCGATAATACATTGTCATTTCGGCAGTTGATTTGTTTTGATACCCATTAAACTGTATGTTCGAGACAAGACTTTTGTTTTTTAGCTGTAACTTTGAAAAAAAGCCGTACGTATTGCTCCACCCTGGCATATCCATATGTACAGGAACATCAGGACGCGTCGTGTCGTCCATCTGATGTTCAATAGTATTGACATATAATTTCGTATGCCAATTGTTTAACAGTTTATCCTCAAAAAAATGCTGGTATGAAACCGAAGCTATCACGGCCTGCGCCAAAGAAACGTCCATCGGAAGTGTCGGATACCCAATATTTTGAGCTCTATCAAAAATTATATCCGAAGACAAAACTCCTTTTCGGAATATTTTCCTGCTAATATTCAAAGAAGCATTGTATTTTTCATATTGCGAAAAAAGGATTTCATTTCCATTGCCATCGTAATAATTATCTGCTTTTCGATAAGAAATTGCTGCATCGGTTGTCCATTTTTTTGAAGAAAAGTGCATATTTCCTAACCAAAAACGCTGCCGATTATTGCTTTCAAATCCGGATTGTAATGTTCCTTTCCATTGGTTTTGTAACGAAAAAGGAGTTTTTTTGCGTTTCATATCAATGCTTCCTGCTATGGTTGCTCCGCAATGTGAGCCTTGCTGCCCCGAATGAATATCAATTTCTGACAAATTGCTTGTCTCAACATACGAGGTTATTGGGTCCATTTTATCCGTACAAGCTCCGAAAATACGCATTCCGTCAATGGTGATAACCGCCCGTTCACTAAGCATATTATTAAGAGTTGCTTCCCAAGCATACGCTCCTCTTTTTATGAGATTTACCTTTTGTGAAGATTCTAAATATTCATCAACTGACTTACTCATTTTGGCAGTTTCATCAAGTTTTTTTCGCTGCCCGATAACTATAACCTCACCAAGATTCACCAAGCTATCGTGAGAATTATCATTTTGAGAAAACATTTCCGTACTTACCAAAATACAGCTCCATAGAAATATTTTTTTCATAACGCACAAAATAAAAAGGAAGTTGCCCGAAAAAAACAAACAACTTCCTTTATTATATTAAAAGGTAAGTTCTATAACAACGTCACTTTTCTTGTCATAATCGCATTTACATTCTTTCACTTTTTCAGGCGAAGGCACTTCACTACCAGCAACTTGCTGCCCATCTTTATCAAGAAGTATAAAGTTTAAAGCCCAATTTCCTGACATTGTATAATTCACAATTCCGTGATAAAATCCGTCATTTCCTTGTGTTAAATCCTTATTATTGGGTGAAGAATGATTTCCCATTTCTTCACCTGGCATACGAGGGTCAAGTTTCAGCGTATAGCCTTCTACTGCGGGAAAAGATGTTCTGGATTCCATTTTGTACAACCCTATTTTCAGCTCGTTAGAACCTATTTTCGGATTTTCTGGACTAATAATCGCCATAATGTGCATCACATCATTTATTTTAAATCGAGCGACTTTCCCTAAGGCTTTATTGGGCTGTTCTTGAACATTAATGCGGATTTTGGCTTCTACATCTTTGCCTTCGTATGTGTATTTTACGATAGCGTCCCAATATCCAGTTCTGCCTGTATGCATCTGAAAGATTGAGAAACCACGATACGTATCATTGGTTCGGGTAAGTTGAGAACTATGCGGACAAGTGTGCGTATGACTAACAGTCGCATCATCAGCACCATACATTGACATTTCAGGATAAAAAACAACCTCTTGTGGAGTAATCGGTTTGCCCGTTTGAACGTCATTAATAGAAAGATACACATCGTTGTATCCCACAAATAAGCCCCCACTAAGAGTTTGAATTGCTATTTTATGATTTTCTACCGTTGTGTGGGCAACTTCTTTTACTTCTGTGGTAGGAATTTCTTCTTTTGAATCGTCTTTGGAACAAGACATAAAAACGGTTACAGCAAAAGCTGATAAATATATTATTTTTTTCATTATTCTAAATTTTATTTAATTAAAGACACAAAAAAAGCACTGAAAGTAAGAAAAACTTTCACTTTTACAAAAAAAATCTAATGATTTTTACTTTAAAATAGGAGGACGAAAAATAGAATAACAAAAAGTTTTCCAATAAGGATTTCGGTAATAAAAAACAGATTTCGATAGATTTTCTTCACCCAAAAAAGAGAAAAAAACGACTTGTTGCACAATCCAATTAAAATCAGATTTTAGTTCGTTAAAGTCAAAATCTGTTGTTTTTTCGCTTTCGGAAGCAATTTTTGAAAGTTTACATTTTCCTTCACAATGCGAATCAGGTATTTTTTTATTCTGACAGAAAATTTCTACAAACCCTTCTTTATCAACTAAATAATAAGTAAAATACATTCCAGCCTTGATGTTGCTCAAAAGCACCAACAAAGCCAAAATAAATGTAGTTATGTGTATTTTTCTTTTCATTTAATGATAAAAGCGTTCCGCAAAAATAAATAAAATTTGCCTGAAAATCAACTATAAACAATATTTTCAGGCAGAATCATCAACTATCGCAATTGTTCTTCAAGAGCAATTGCTTTCGGAAACAATATATTATTCTCTAAATGAATATGTTGATGAAGATTATCTTCAAATTCTCGCAACATTGCAAAAGTTACTTTATAGGTATTGCAAGCATCAGCTGGTGGTTCATATCCATTAGTAAGTATTGCTATTTTTTCAAAGCGTTCTCCTTCCGTACTATGTTCGTGTTTCATCATTGCAATAGGATTGGCAACCGTTCCGAAATGTTTTGTAGGCAAAATATTACTACTTTGACTTGCTTTCACCAACTCTTCTATATAAGGAAACAAAATCTGCTCTTCCTTTTCTAAATGAGAACTGAGGTCTTGTGAACTTTCAATAAATAATTGATTGATTTCCAATAGCTCAGGATGCCTATCACCGTGCACTCTGCACAATTTATCTAAAAACTGCAATAAATAGGGAATTTTCTCACGTACGTAACGGTGGTGCATACGCACGATGTAATTCGCTAAAAGGTCAAGAGGCCAATCGCTTACATTCAGATTTTTATCTTCACTTTTTGGAATGGCGTTCAATTCGTTAATAAGTTGTTGCTCGTTTACATCTTTCTTTTCGCAAGCCTCTGCAATAGTGCGCCCACCTTTACAGCAAAAATCAATTCCATACTTTTTAAATATAGCCGCTGAACGAAAATCTTTGGCTACGATCTCCCCAATAGTATCGTTTTTTAAATCCATAAAATATTTTTGTTTAATCTCGACGCAAAGATATACAAAATAATTAAAATAAAAAGACCTTTTTATCTTTTTATATAAAATCAAAAAATATACTGAATTATGAAAAAACACCTGAAACTAATCCAGCGACTGACTTTCTTGGGTGGAGACGCGCAACATCTCGGCATACTCATCAGGAGTGAGATTTCCGTAATAGAAGTGAATTGGATTGATGTGTTCACCGTCTTTAATAATTTCGTAATGCAAATGTGGCGCTTGCGAGCGTCCCGTATTACCCACAAAACCAATAAGTTCGCCTCGTTTCACTTTTTGCCCTACTTTGGCATTGTAATCGTGCAAATGAGCATATAAACTCACGTAACCATAACCGTGGTCAATGCGTATATGTTTCCCATAGCCTGAGGAAGCATCATCAGCGCGTGTTACCACACCATCACCTGCGGCATAAACGGGCGTACCCTGTGGAGCTGTAAAATCCATTCCGTTGTGGAATTTACGTGCTTTGGTGAAAGGGTCATTGCGCCAGCCGTAGCCCGAAGCCATTCGTGTTAAATCTTTATTATCAACGGGTTGTATGGCAGGAATAGAGGCTAAAAATTTTTCTTTCTCTTTGGAAAGTCCTGCAATTTCATCTAACGATTTAGACTGAATTACCAATTGTTTTTGCAAAACTTCCAAACGTTTTGTAGTACTGATTATCAAGCGTGAATTATCATAATTTTCCAAATGTTCATACCGATTCACGCCTCCAAATCCGCTTTTGCGTTGTTCTTCTGGAATAGGAGCTGCCTCAAAATAAAGCCTATACATATTGTTATCACGTTCCTGAATGTTTGCCAAAACCTCTTCCATTTGCTCCATTTTCTTGTTCAAAATTTGGTAATTGGTTTCATATTGCTTGATTTCACGTTGCAGAGAAACCTCACGTGGCGTATAGAAAAAACGTGTATTTACCATCAAAAACATCGCAAGCGAGCCAAAAAGTGCCGCCGCCACCAAAAACAAAAGCGCATTTCGCACTTTGGTACGTTTGCGATTGATTATCCGCTTGTAGGACAATGTTTCTGGGTCATAATAATATTTTATTTTCTTCATAATTTTTCAGTTGAATGTTTGAAACAGTTACAACAGGCGACAAAAACCCTCAAAAACAATGCTAAAAAATCTCCAACGGACAAAATTAGGAATTTTTTTGTACAAAATTTGACCTTTGAAAAATTAATTTTATTTTTGCAAGTAATCTTTTTAGTGAAAAATATCTTTTTTTCAACAGAAATAATTCTTGAAAATGGAACTCATATTTGAAAAACATATCAAAAAATATGTCAACGCAACACAATCGGAAATTGAGCAATTTTATGATTTATTCACATTGCGGAAATTAAAAAAGAAAGAATTTTTATTACAGAAAGGCGATATCTGTTCTTTCAAAGCATTCATAACCAAAGGATTGCTACGTATTTTTCATATTGACATCAATGGAGGAGAGCAAGTGTTAGCTTTCGGAATTGAGGATTGGTGGATAGGCGACTTTGATAGTTTTTACAATCTGAAACCTTCTGACCTATACATTCAGGCATTGGAAGACAGCGAAGTACTTCTTCTTTCCCGTGAAAATGAGGCTTTTGCCAACGAACATTTTCCATTTTCAGAAAAATTATTCCATAAGTTATTAATAAAATCACATATCGCTCTGCAAAGGCGTGTTATTGACAATATGAGTAAACCCGCCGAAGAACGCTACTTCGATTTTATTAAAAAATACCCACAAATGGCAGGCAGGCTCACTAACATTCAAGTTGCGGCTTATTTAGGTCTGACTCCCGAATTTTTAAGTAAAATACGTGGAAAATTAGCCAAAGGCTAAAATTTTCTTACTTTTTTGACAAAAAATTTCTTTTCAGAAGAAAACTACCATTAACTTCAATATCTTAACAAGAATTTTAATTTCGTTGTTTTTTGCATCATCATTTTACAATGGAGAGACTTTTAAAATATACTTAAATCGTTCCATATCCTGAAAAGTGTCTATGTCAATAAAAGGAGCGTCATTAATGATTACTTGAAATTTTCCATTCCAAAAAGTTTCATTAGTGTTTTCACTTTGAATTACTCGTTCTAAAAAAGAAGTTTTTATCAGATACAGGCTACCATCTATCATATAATGCTGTTCACAGTCTTGTCCTTTTCGGGTTAAACCGCTGAGTAAAAAATCAGCTTTTCCATTTTCTTGTAGTTGTACAAAGAAGTTCTTTCTATCTGTAAAAGTGCAGATAGAAGTTAAAAAATCAATATCAACACTTTTGTTTTTTTCTTTTAAAAATAGGATAGTTTCAACATCCTTTTCACTTGTTCTACCTCCAAAAACGACAAGATCATACGGCAAATGAATATGCTCCACTTTATCATTTTGTTCAGACCTTAGTTTTGAAGAAACAGACGAATTCGTCCAGATAAATGTGTAGTTGAATATCTTTTTGCAAAACAAGTCTCCTTGTTAGCTGGGTGATATAACTATTCAACCCATTGCAAAACAATGGGTTGAAATAATCTATTAGATATATGTGTGTTTGCATAATTTTATTCCAAAAGATTTGTCTTAAAAAAAAATGAAGATTTTTTAGTTTTAAAAATTTCATCTTTCAGTTATTTTAATCTTCACAAAACCAACTTTTTGGAAAAAATATGTCTATAGGCTCTAATTTAGCAATTTCACAATAGTTCCCAAGAGAATCTTTCCTGTAAAAATAAACATTTTTTGCACAATAAGCCTTGGAGATAGAATCCCCTACTCTTATATGAGAAGGAGAATAAGGGAAAAGATTTATCAACTTCCCCTTTGAATACAAAAGTTCTGTACCTCTTCCTCCATCTTCTACTTTGTCTATAACTAGGTAATATGAACTCTGAAAACATTCTTTTGAATTAAAAAATGAATTCACCAAGAAAGACAAACATATCACCCCAAAAATAGTAATAGGAATAATATTTTTTTTGAAAAACATTTTTTTATGGATTTACTATTAAAGTATGACTTTGACCAACAAACCAGCCGCTTCCAATTGCAGCTCCACCCGAAGCTCCAATCTCAAAAAATACGGGATTTCCACTTTCATCGAATCCTATTGAAGCATTTAAAGAAACTCCTGCACCTGTTCCCACACCTATTCCCCTTCAACCGCCCACCCTCCTATTCTTTCTTTTGCTTTACACAGATACCACCATATATATTGTTGGAGAAAAAGGCGGTGGTAAAAATCCACTCAAATTAAATCCTGCTACATACCCCGATAAAAAAGGAACATATTCTTGCCCGCCCTTATAGGTTTTCATTTCCTCTTTGGTAAGGATTTCCATTTCTTTTTCAAGTTCGTCCAAAGTTAATTTGGCGCGTTGTCGATTGTTTTGTTTCATTTTTTACCGTTTTTAAAATTATACCCCGCAAAGGTAAGAAAAAGAAAAGTTAAAAACAATGAATTATTCCCAAATATCACAATATTGTAAAATAATATCCTTGATTATTTCATCTTCTGAATTTAGTTTTTTCAAAACTTTATCTATCCAACTTTTGAGTTTTTCTATTTTCTCGGGAGAATTAAAATATAATCGTCCTTTTTTGGTTGCAATGGCACTATGTATTTTTGCTTCTTCCTCAGAAAGCTCAAAACCCAGTTTGTCAAATTCATCTAAAACTAAACTAAAGAAACTCTCTTGTTGTTCTTTTTGGTTTTGTACGGAAATACTTCCTTGATGAACACGGTAATAGGTCGTATATTGTGAAATATTAGCTATTTTATATTTTCTTGAAATTCTGAACCACAAAGCTGCATCTTCACAGTGTAAATATTCATCATCATACTTAAATTCTTTAATCACTGATGCTCTAAACATTACCGTAGGGTGTGCAATAGGATTCATAAAATATTTAAAAACAGCTATGTCTTCGTTCGTTCCTGGATATGAAACATATTGTAATATGTTTTCATTTTCATCTATCAGTATATGATTTGTGCCAACCATTACATACTCTTGATTTTCTTCCAAAAAGGCTACTTGTTGGGTAATTCTGTCTCTTTGCATAAAGTCATCGGCATCTAAACGGGCAATATACTTTCCGCTGGCTTGTGAAATCCCTTTGTTTAGGCTGTAAACAATCCCTTTATTGGTTGTATTACGAATTATTTTAAGTCGCTCATCTTTGATTTGTGAAGCTATTTTGAAAGATTTATCTGTGGAAGCGTCATCAATTACAATAATTTCCAAATTTGTATGCGTTTGATTTAAAACACTTTGCAAACATTTTTCAATATATTTCTCGGCATTGTAACACGGAATGATAACGCTTACCAATTCATTATTGGTTATCTTTTCGTTTTGAGACGATTTTTGCAAGAGATTTTGATACACTTGAAGCGTTTGTTTTGCCATTTTTTCGGCAATAAGTTCGGAAAGTACTTTTTGGTAGGCTTTTTCTGCTCGTTTTTTTGCGGAAGAAACATCTGTGAGGGAAGAATAAATTTTATCAGCAAAATCCTCAATATCAAACTGAATTTCTTTGGGAGTAAATTCGATATGTGTTTTTAGTCCTGTTGTATCATCAATGAGTTCATTTAGTCCGCCTACGTCGGTAACCACGATGGGAAGTTTGGAAGCCATCATTTCGATAGACGTGTAACTGCACTGTTCGGCATAAGAAGGCACCACGCCCACATCAGCTAATGCGTAAAATTCATAAAGTTGTCCTTTGGAAAGATTTCCTGTAAAAGTAACTTGCCCAAATTGATGAATTTGTTTGTAAAGCCAGTCGTAATCACCTTTACCACAGATGATTAAACGATATTTTTGGGTATTGTCTTTTTCTGAAAGTTTTTCAAAGGCTTGGATAAGTTCGAAAGTTCCTTTACGAGGATGTAAAGTCCCTGCAAAAATGACTATTTTTTCTTCTTGGGAGAAATGATACTTTTTACGAAGTTCTTGTTTAGATTTTTTGATGTTAAACTCTTTTAAATCAATCCCATTATAAATTGTTGTTATTTTTTCTTTGGGTATTTCAAAAAGTTGTTCTAATACATTTTTTGCATCTTTGGTAACGGTGATGATATGGTCAAAACTTTTGTAGGAAGAAATTTCGTTGGCAAGTTTATTTTTGAGCATAAAAGAAAGTTTTTTGCTTTGCTCAAAAGCTGTATGTACCTTGAAGAACAAGGAATAATTAGAAGTTATAAAATCTCTCCAAGGCACACAATGTTTGGTTAAAATGGTTTTGCAATGTGGAATATGCTGTTTTAACAAAAAAGCAAATGCTCCGTGGTTAATCCAATTAAAATGAAATATCACATTCTTCTGATTTTTGTTTTTTTCAGCAAGAAATACGGTTAATTTATGATCATTTTCATTGGTTTGGTTTTGGAGAGCAATGTCAAAAGGCAAATGAATATGTTCCACATTTTCAATTGTTTTTGTTTTTATTTCTGATGAAAATGGTGCACTTGCCCAAATAATGTGTAGTTGAATATCTTTTTGTGATATAAACTTTTTCGTTAGTTGAACAATATAAGAACATAACCCATTGTTTTGCAATGGGTTATAGTAGTCAATAAAATAAATGTGTATAGGTATTTTATCCATAAAAAATCATTCATACTCTCTAAATTCTTGATATTCTTTTAGAAATTTTATTGTTTTCTCGTTAATTTCTTGATTTTCATCAACGATTTTTTCTAAAATATTATCATTGAAGTATAAAATACTGAACGCTTTCTTTTCATCATTTGGAGGTAAAAAATAAAGGAACTCACCTGTCTGCAAAAAGTATTGGTATTCTTTGTTAAAATATCTTTTGCAAATATTTAACTTTTCTTTTTCATTGACACTGATATACTCAAAAGCTTTATCGCTCAAAATGTATGGAATTGAATCGAATTTCTTTTCTATGAAAAAGTCATTTCGGTTAGAAAAAGAATGGTCTATTTTATGTATCTTATAAACGAAACCTTTTGAGGTTTTGGAAATAGAAACTTCGGTAATTCCATCAAAATTCCGAGAAATTCGGTTAAATTCTTTTATAAAAGCGCCATTTTTAAAATTTTCAAAAGGATTTTCATTTTGTTTTATCTCAAAAGAAAGTTTTTCTTTCTTTAAAAATTGATTTTCTCTGAAATGAAGTGCAATTCCTTTGTGATTATTGTTGATTTTTGCTTTAAAAATCACATTATTTTCTCCCAAAAAGCGATAATCTGAGAGAAATTTATCATACTGCGTCGGAAAATATCTTTTGAAAATATAAAAATAATCAAACTTATCCGAAGGCAAAAAAGCCATTATATCCGAAGTAATTACAACCTCTTTATTTCCAATCTGTGTTATATAGAAATAATTTTCATACAGATAGAAATTAGTGTCTTTAAAAACATAAGCTATCATATTATCATCTTCATTATCAGTGAAATGAATACGAACTACCGAATTTTCTTTTTCTTTTTGCCTACTAATTTCAGTGATAGTTTTTGACATAATTTCCTGATTCTGTGTGGTCATAAGGGATTGCCCTTTAACACAAAAAGGAAAACATAAAAGCAATATTAGAAAATTAATTTTTACCATCTGCCTACTTTTTTTACGGAATATCTTACTCCTGATTTTGATGTATAATTTCCTCCTAAGCTTACCTCATATTCTTCACCATTGCATAGAATAAATATGGAATTCACCTTTAATTGTTTTAGCATAGATAAATCTGCATCTGAAACTCCTATTCCATCTGTCTCTGAATAAGATTTTGGAGGATGTGTGTGAAAATGAGATTTTATAGCATATTCTTGCCCATCATATTCAACAAACCATTTGCCTTGTCTATGAAAAGTCTTTAATTGGTCATTATGGGACTTGTCGTACTTGTTATCAAAGGGATCTAAAACAATATAGCTTCCATTCTCTAAAACAAACCCCGATACTTCCTTTCCTATTTTATTATCAAATTGTATAAAAATTCCCCTATCATCTAACGACTCTGCCACTGCGTGTGAATACGACTCTGCCTTAGAGAAGAACATTATAGTATCAGGACTTCTCATTTCCCCTTCCTTATATTGAGTCGTTCTATTTGGTAAACTTTGTCTTCCTCCTCCTCCATAACCTCCTCCCATATTAGGATTAGGCCCATATACACTACCATATGATGAGAAACTACTTCCTCCTCCCGTATAATAAACACTACCTCCAAAATTGGAAGAACCTCCCTCTCGGGAGTCTCCACCTCCCCCGCCTCTATTGGCAGTTACGACGACCTCGCTTAAAAGGTAAGGGTCGTTTTCTGTTCCAGAACCTCCAAGCCAGCCATTTCCAGTGCTATTACTTCCTCCATAGTCGTAAGGTATAATTACGTCTCCTATAATGATACCGCTTCCTATTTGAACAATACCTCCCGTATATCCCGAAAGCATTTCACCTCCCTTACAAGCATTCATTTCCTCTTTCGTAAGGATTTCCATTTCTTTTTCAAGTTCATCCAAAGTCAATTTGGCACGTTGTCGATTGTTTAGTTTCATTTTTTTACTGTTTTAAAAATTATACCCTGCAAAGGTAAGAAAAAGAAATTAGATTAAGAACGCTTCAAATAAGAAAATTTTTATATTTTTGCAAAAAAATTAACACTATACACTTCAAATCATTTCCTATTGACAGACAGCTTGATATGATGGACTGTGGTCCCGCTTGCTTGAAAATGATTTGTAAATATTACGGTAAATATTACTCGCTACAGCATCTGAGAGACTTGTGTGGTGTTACCAAAGAAGGTGTGTCAACACTTGATCTAAGCTATGCGGCTGAAAAATTGGGATTAAGAACTCTCTCTGTGAAATGCACCATAAGTGATTTGCTACACAAGATTTCTCTACCCGTTATCTTACATTGGGATAATAGCCATTTTGTAGTCGTTTATCAAATAAACGTTAAAAAAAACAAAATTTACGTTGCTGACCCTGCTAAAGGGTATGTTTCGTATTCTGCTGAAGATTTTCAGAAAAAGTGGTGTAAAACGGAAGAAAACGAAAAGGGTGTTTTGATAGCTATCGAACCTCAAGCCTCTTTTTATGAAAAAACGGAAGAACAGCAAGAAAGCCGCCGAAAAACGTTTGAATCATTTCTGGGATATTTACGCCCCTATAAAAAGAATTTTATTACGCTTTTTGTGGTAATGCTTTTGGTAACAATTCTGCAAGGTTTTTTGCCTTTCATCTCTAAAGCTGTCATTGATGTGGGAATACAAACACACGACATTGATTTTATCAATATTGTTTTGGTTGCCAACATTGCCATTTATTTGAGTATTTTGCTTGGTAATTTAGCGCGTGATTGGATTTTGATGCACATCACTTCACGAGTCAATATCGCACTGATTTCGGATTATCTAATCAAACTAATGGCATTACCCATCACATTTTTTGAAAATAAAATGACGGGCGACATTTTGCAACGAGCTAACGATCACGAGCGTATCCGTAGTTTCATTATGAATAACTCCATTGGAATGATTTTTTCCACACTCACTTTCGTGGTTTTTGCCATCATTTTGGCGGTGTATAACTCGGTTATTTTTTACATCTTCATTGGGGGAAGCATTTTGTATGTAGTTTGGGTAATGGCGTTTTTGGGACTTCGGAAGAAATTAGATTGGGAATATTTTGAGTTGGTTTCCAAAAATCAAAGTTATTGGGTAGAAACCATCGAGGGCGTACAGGACATTAAAATCAACAACTATGAACGTCCCAAACGTTGGAAATGGGAAGATATTCAAGCGAAACTTTACAAAGTAAATGTTCGAGTGCTGAATGTAACCAATTTGCAAAACACAGGAGCTCAATTTATCGACAGTATCAAAAATTTAGCCATTACGTTTTTCTGTGCCAAAGCTGTAATTGCAGGCGAAATGACTTTCGGGGTAATGATTTCCACGCAGTTCATCATCGGAATGCTGAACGCTCCTGTGGTGCAGTTCATTCAGTTTATCATTTCGTATCAATTTGCAAAAATCAGTTTTCTTCGTTTGAACGAAATTCACCAGCTAAAAGATGAGCAAGATGGTGTGGGTAACAACTCAATGGATTTACCATCGTCCAAAAGTATTGTGGTCAATAATGTGAGTTTTCAATATTCACCACATTCCAACTTGGTATTGCAAAATGTGTCGTTGATTATTCCTGAAGGAAAGGTAACTGCCATTGTAGGCGACAGTGGAAGTGGAAAATCTACACTTTTAAAGCTGATTTTGCGTCTCTACAAACCCTCTTACGGGGAAATTATGATTGGCAATATGAATATCAACAATATCGGTTTAAAGCAATGGCGCGAAAAGTGCGGAGCTGTAATGCAAGACGGCAAAATTTTTAACGATACGATTTTAAACAACATCGTGCTTGATGATGAAAAAATTGATTACGAGCGACTGAAAAAAGCCCTTGATGCAGCCAATATTGCCCAAGAAATTGAGCGACTTCCATTGGGTTATCAAACTAAAATGGGCGAACACGGGCGTGGGCTTAGTGGCGGACAAAAACAACGGATTCTCATCGCACGAGCTTTGTATAAAAATCCTGATTATTTATTTTTAGATGAAGCCACCAATGCGTTGGACACCATCAATGAACAGAAAATTGTGGAAGCCTTAGACAATGTATTCAAAGACAAGACCGTAGTAGTCATCGCACATCGTCTTAGTACCATTCGCAAAGCCGACCAAATTGTGGTAATGCAAAACGGAATGGTGGTTGAAGTAGGTAACCACGAATCACTTATGAAACTCGAACGAAGGTATTACCAACTTGTTAAAACACAATTAGATATAAATTCATAATGAACGAAAACACCGAAAAATACCACAAAAATCAGCGTACAGAAGAAGTACAGGATATTATTGACCGAATGCCCAACAAATTCAGTCGATATGTAACTTATTTCGTCATATTTTTAGTTGTTTTTCTTTTTCTCTTTGGTTTTTTGATTCGATATCCCGATGTTGTTACGGGGCAAATCACTATCAACAACACTTCCCAATCGGTAAAATTAGTAGCAAACAGTAGCGGAAAAATCCATTTATTTTCAGATAAATTTATTTCAGAAGTTGAAGAAAATCAACCCATTGCCTACATTCAAAACACCGTTTCGTATGATTCTATCATCAGAATAAAAACGCTACTCACCAACTTCTTATCGTTAGAAAAAGCAACTGAAATATTAGAAAAACTCCCCAATAAAATCACTTTGGGCGAACTTACCTCCTCGTATTACGAGTTTCTTTCCAATGTAGAGCAACTCAAACTATACGAAATGGAGCAACCCTTGGAATTACAAATCGCCAATTTGGAAAAAACATACCAGAAACAACTCGAAGAAATACAAGTTTTTCGGAAACGTTTGAATTTAGACAAGGATTATTACACTTTTGCAAAAAAATCTCACCAAAGAGATTCTGTGCTTTATACCAAAAAAGTTTATGCCGAAGCTGAAATGGACAAATCAGATATGTCACTTCTACAAACACGTAATAATTTCATTTCTAATCAAGGGAATTTAGTGGCTATGGAAAAACAAGCCGAACAAACCGCTAATTCCATCAAAGAACTTCATACTCAAAAAACCATTAAGTATAAGGAATTGGAAATAAACATCATAACTTCGTATAATCACTTTATGGAGAATGTGAATAATTGGGAACATTTGTATATTATAAAATCACCTATTAAAGGCAAGTTGCAAACACTTAACTTTTGGGCAGAAAATCAATTTATTCAATCAGGAACGGAAGTTTTTGCAGTTGTTCCAACACAAGAAGAAATATTTGGACAAATGTTACTACCCACTTCGGGAGCGGGAAAAGTGCAGGTCGGACAGGAAGTAGTTGTAAAACTTGACGATTTTCCGTATTTGGAATATGGTTCTGTACGCGGAACTGTCGAATCTATTTCCATAAGCAAAAAACAAGAACAAACTTCACAAGGAAATGTAGAAGCCTATTTGGTATTAGTTCGATTTGATAACGGGCTAAAAACCAATTATGGAGAATACATCAAAACAAACAAAGCTACCTCAGGACTGGGAGAAATCATCACCAAAGACAGAAGACTTATCCAACGTTTCTTTGACAACTTAAAGTATGTGATGAAAAAATAGGCAAATCCCCTTTGGTTTATATTGTTTAAAACTACTGAATATTATCTCTTTAACTCGAACGTAAGAGTATTTTTTCTAATAACTTTTTCTTTTTAAAGTTTAAATAGGTTCAATAATTATTTCTATATTTGCCGAAAATTTTTCTCAGAAAGGATGCAGATAGTTTATCTTCATTCTTTTTGTCTTACTTTAAGAAAATAAGTATATGACTTCACAAGAAATTAGACAACATTTTTTAGACTTTTTTGAAAGCAAACAGCATTTGATTGTGCCATCAGCGCCGATGGTCATCAAAAACGACCCTACACTGATGTTCACCAATGCAGGTATGAACCAGTTTAAGGAATATTTTCTCGGAAACGGAAAACCCCAAAGCAAACGCATCGCCGATACGCAAAAATGCTTACGTGTATCCGGAAAACATAATGATTTGGAAGAAGTAGGACGTGATACCTACCACCATACGATGTTTGAAATGCTCGGAAATTGGTCTTTTGGTGATTACTTCAAAAAAGAAGCCATTACTTGGGCGTGGGAACTGCTTACAGAAGTGTATAAAATTCCAAAATCAAACCTTTACGTAACTGTTTTTGAGGGAAGCAAAGAAGAAAACGTACCTTTTGACCAAGAAGCGTATGACATTTGGAAAGGCTTAATTTCAGAAGACCGCATTTTGCTCGGAAATAAAAAAGATAATTTCTGGGAAATGGGTGACCAAGGACCTTGCGGACCGTGTACGGAAATTCACGTGGACATTCGTTCCGATGAGGAGAAAGCCAAAATTTCAGGACGTGATTTGGTAAATAATGACCATCCGCAGGTTATCGAAATTTGGAACAACGTCTTTATGGAATTCAACCGAAAAGCCGATGGTTCACTTGAAAAATTACCCGCACAGCACGTAGATACAGGAATGGGATTCGAGCGCCTTTGTATGGTATTACAAGGCGTACAATCGAACTATGACACCGATGTTTTTACTCCTCTTATTCATAAAATTGAAGAAATTACGGGAAGTAAATACGTTTCAGGAAACAAGGTTACGCCCGCAGAAGAACAGATTAACATTGCTATCCGTGTCATTGCCGACCATATTCGTGCTGTATCGTTTGCCATTGCCGATGGGCAGTTGCCTTCAAATAATGGGGCGGGATATGTCATTCGTCGGATTTTGCGCCGTGCTATTCGTTACGGATTCACTTTTCTCAATCAAAAAGAACCTTTTATCTTTAAATTGGTTACAACCCTTGCCAATCAAATGGGAAGAGTGTTTCCTGAAATTGAAAAGCAACATTTCTTGGTCGAAAACGTAATTCGAGAAGAGGAAAGTTCTTTCCTACATACGTTGGAACAAGGTTTGTTGATGCTTGATGTGATGATGAACAATTCACCTGACAAACAACTTTCAGGAAGCAAAGCCTTTGAACTGTATGATACTTACGGATTTCCGATAGATTTGACCGCACTTATCCTTTCAGAAAAAGGATTTACGTTAGATGAAAAAGGCTTTGAGGAAAATCTGCAAAAGCAAAAAGAACGCTCTCGAGCTGCGGCTCAAGTCAAAGCCGATGATTGGGTTATCTTGCGAGATGATGAAGAGGAGGAATTTATCGGATATGACACTTTGGAGGCAGTAGTTCGATTGGTAAAATATCGCAAAGTGGAAAGCCAAAAAGACGGAACTTACTACCAATTAGTATTCAATACCACGCCGTTTTATCCCGAAGGAGGCGGACAGGTAGGCGACAAAGGAATGCTGTATTCCGCTAATGGGGAAGTTACCTATATCACTGATACAAAGAAAGAAAACAACCTAATTATCCATATTTCGGAAAACTTACCGAGCAACGTAAGCGACCCTTTCAAAGCCGAAGTGCATCCGTTAGGGCGAAATGCCACCCAAGCTAATCACACGGCAACGCATCTTTTGCATCAAGCCTTGCGTGAGGTGTTAGGAACACACGTTGAACAGAAAGGCTCACGTGTTGATGCTCGCTCTTTGCGATTTGATTTTTCGCATTTTGCTAAACTTACCGATGAGGAAATAGCGGAAGTGGAAAAACGTGTAAACGAGCGTATTCAGCAGAAAATCAATCTGCAAGAACACCGAAACATTCCTATTCAACAAGCGTTAGAAGCTGGAGCAATGGCACTTTTCGGAGAGAAGTACGGCGACCGCGTACGAATGATTCAATTTGCTGACAGTAAGGAACTTTGTGGCGGAACGCACGTTAAAAACACCTCTGACATCTGGTTTTTCAAAATCATTTCAGAAGGAGCAGTAGCATCGGGCATACGCCGTATTGAAGCCATCACCAAAGAAATGGTATTGGAATACTTTAAAGAACAGGAAAGAACAGTGCAAGACATCAAATGTTTGCTCAAAAATACGCAAGACCCGCGCAAAGCCATCGAAACACTTCAACTTGAAAACGCTCGTTTGCAAAAAGAATTGGAGATTTTGAAAAAAGAACAAGCGAAAAACCTCAAAACAACCTTAAAATCGGAGTTTGAAACCGTGAATGGTGTCCATTTCTTATCGAAAAAAGTAGATTTAGACCTTGCCACATTGAAAGACCTCGCTTTTCAGTTGGGGAACGAAGTAGAAAATGCTTTCATTCTGTTTGGAGCTGAACAAGAAGGCGGAAAAGCGTTGCTTTTGTGCTATATTTCCAAAGAATTGACAACAGAAAGAGGGTTAGACGCAGGAAAAGTGGTACGCGAATTAGGTAAATATATTCACGGCGGAGGTGGTGGACAACCGTTTTTTGCTACCGCAGGCGGAAAAAATCCGAATGGGATTGATGAAGCGTTAGAAAAAGCAAAAAGTTTTGTATAGGTAGGATATTTGCCATAAAAATCCGACCTTTCTACAAGGGTTGCTATGCTGCAAAACCTCTTGAACCAATAATTTTAAACTTATAACATATCAAAAAGGTTGTTTTGACTTTTCAAACAACCTTTTTTTGTAGTATTACTGTTAATTTTTAGTAATAAAATACTCACATTTCCTCAAAATACCCTGTTGATAATTTTGTGAAAAACTATATCTATCCCCCTATGTTTTTACGTTTTTTTATTTCATACCTTTACCTCACTAAAATTCAATCGCTTTTTTTTAATCATTTCTTTGATATACAACAATATACAAAATAAAAGTTGTTGTACTATTATAAACAGAAATCCATTGAGGAATAAAATTCTGCTTAATCACTAACTCCAATTCAGTGCAAAAAATAGCTTTATTATAAACACAAAACATCTGAAAGAGTTATGTCAAAATTCACCAAACTAACAGCCCAGCAGCTGAAAACCAAATGCAATTTCATTGAAAACTACTTGCAATCACAGAATGCGGCAAGTGGTTCGCTGTTTGATTCCAATGCGAATGTTTCCAATAAAAACATCGCCACAATGGAAGCCGAACTTAACAAAGATATCAACATTCAAGTAAATCGCACATTGGTTTCTCGCAAAATAGCCCAATTGTTTTCTCAGGAACTGGCTGATGAATACATACGGCAGATTGAGGAGCACGAAATCTACGTACACGATGAAACAAGCCTAAAACCCTATTGCGCAAGCGTGTCGATGTATCCATTATTGCTCGACGGATTGCTTAAACTCGGGGGAGAATCAAAAGCTCCGCGTCATTTGGCGAGTTTCTGTGGTTCGTTCGTAAACTTCTTATTTTCAGTATCTTCTCAATTCGCAGGAGCCGTAGCAACGGTTGAATTTTTGATGTACTTCGACCATTTTGCCCGAAAAGATTATGGCGATGATTACCTGCATACGCATCAAAAGATAGTAGAAAACGAATTGCAACACGTGGTGTATGCCATCAATCAACCTGCGGCTGCGCGTGGTTATCAGTCTGTTTTTTGGAATATTTCACTCTACGATAAGCCGTATTTCGATTCGATGTTCGGAACGTTTGTCTTCCCCGACGGAAGCCAGCCATCATACGAGTCGTTAGACCGATTGCAGCGCTATTTTATGAAATGGTTCAATAAAGAGCGCACCAAAGCCATTCTGACCTTTCCGGTGATTACGGCGGCAATGCTCACAAAAGACCAAAAAGTGCACGACCTTAATTTTTCAGACTTTTGTGCCGAAGAACTCAGCGAAGGCAATGCTTTTTTTATTTACCAATCTGACAATGCCGACTCCTTGGCGAGTTGTTGCCGTTTGCGTAACGAAATTTCAGACAATACGTTCAGCTACTCACTCGGAGCGGGAGGCGTTTCCACAGGAAGCATCAATGTGATTACTATCAATATGAATCGATTGTATCAAAAAGGACTTTCGCTCGAAGCAATGATTGATAAAGTACAGAAATATCAAATAGCGTATCGTGCTATTATTCAAGAATATAAAGACGCCAAGATGCTTCCCGTATATGATGCAGGCTTTATTTCGCTCGATAAACAATTCCTCACCATTGGCATCAACGGAATGGTTGAAGCAGCGGAATATTTAGGTATAAAAATATCGGATAACGAAACCTACAAGGCTTTTATCAATAAAAATCTGAAATTGATTTACGATAAAAATCGGGAAGCCAAAGAAAAGTATGGCTATATGTTCAATACGGAGTTTGTTCCTGCTGAAAATCTGGGTGTAAAAAATGCAAATTGGGACAGAGCCGACGGGCTTTTCGTTCCACGTGATTGTTATAATTCCTATTTCTATATTGTTGAAGATGAGTCAATAAACATCATCGATAAATTTTATTTGCACGGACACGAATATATCCAATTTTTAGACGGAGGTTCGGCATATCACTGTAATTTAGAAGAATATCCTACCAAAGAAGGATTTTTGAAACTGCTGAATGTTGCCGCCAAAACAGGTTGTAATTATTTCTGTTTCAACATAAAAGTAACCGTATGCAACGATTGCGGACATATTAATAAACATACGCTCAATCATTGCACCGAGTGCCATTCTACTAATGTGGACTATGCCACTCGCATCATTGGCTATTTAAAACGCATCACAAATTTCTCAAAAGACCGACAAAAAGAAGCCAAAAAAAGATATTATGGCAGTGCTACGATATAGCAGCTACGACATTGTTTTACAAGAAATTCCGAATGAAATTTCGTTATGTTTCACCATAACGGGCTGTCCGTTGGCTTGCGAAGGTTGCCATTCCCAGTACACGTGGAATCCCGACCTTGGCGAGCCGATGACGGCTGTCGTTTTGGAAAAGTTGCTCGACAAGTATGACCAAACCATCAGTTGCGTACTTTTTATGGGAGGCGAATGGAACATTGAATATTTGTTGCGTTTCATAGAAATTTCTAAAAATAGAAATCTGAAAACAGCTTTATATACAGGATTGAATTTGAAGCAAATAAAAAAGAAATATCCTGAATTGCTGACAAAATTAGACTACATCAAAACCGGAAAATGGATTCCTTCACTCGGCGGACTTGACAGCCGAACCACCAACCAAGAACTGCTCGAAGTCAAAACCGGAAATGTTTTAAATCATTATTTTTGGAAAGAAAAATAAATTTTTTTCGACGTATCCGAATAAATAAACCTACCTTCCCAAATTTACGCAAAGACTGAATTTTTATATCAGATTACAGCAAATCACTACCATTCTTCCCTACTTTTTCTTTTCAAATCTTATTTCAAAAATAAACACTATTCACACGATTTATTTTTATTTATAAGTACATTTCTTTTTATTTTCATTGGAACAAAATTATCAATTAAAGTATAGTTATTTTTATATTGACGTACACATATTTATTTCTTGACGTGAGAAAAAATATTTTCTCACGTCAAGAAATATTTTTTCTCACGTCAGAAAATTTTCAATCTAACGTACATTTTTTTATTTATTGTAGATAAGATTTTTATATACGAATTATAAAGATTTTTTTTGCAATATTTCTTTTTTATTTTTTAACATAATAAATAAAAAAAACTGCCTCTGCTAAAAAATTAACAGAGGCAGTTTAAAATTTTTTTTCTGACTACTTCACAGGAAAAACTACACGGAAAGTAACATTTGGTTGTCCGTCTCGGGCGGTGTAAGTACCACGGTTTGCGATGCGAGTTTTATCGTGCGTACAAGAAAAACTTGCCCCACGACGCACACGAAACGTTCCTTCTTTGGCTCCCGTCGGATTGGTTTGGTCAGCACTTGAATACGGGGCGTACCAATCTGCTGTCCATTCCCAAGCATTCCCATTGATGTCATACAAGCCCAATTTGTTTGGTTTTTTCTGCCCCACAGGATGCAACTGATTTCCTGAGTTAGCTCCATACCAAGCATATTCACCAATGTTCGTGCCCGTTCCGTCATCGTCTGCAAAAACACCTTGATTTCCCACAGTTCCATCTCCGTTCGTAATGCTGTTTCCTTCTCTTAAAAGATATTCAAACTCAGCTTCGGTAGGCAATTTTCCTCCCACCCACTCGGCGTATGCCTTAGCTCCATACCAAGAAACATTCACCACTGGGTAATTTTCTCTGCCACTTTTAACAACAAATGTGCTTCCTTGTTGTTCTATATCTGAGCCTTGATACCATTTTTTATTGTCTTCTGTTTGATTTCCCTTAGCCGTTAGAAACTTTGCGTATTGCGTGTTTGTTACTTCATATATATTTGTTTTAAAGCTACTTACCGTTACTTTATGCTGTGGACGTTCATCATATTGAGCATCTAAATCACTCGTTGAACTTCCCATAATAAACGTGCCTCCCTCAATAAGTTTAAGCCCCAATTCCTCAGGATTTGGCTGCTCCGCAACAGTAGTTTGTTCTGTCGCACCGCTATCTGACTTACTGCAACTTATCGCAGAGAACATTGTCATTGCCATTGTCAATACGGTCAATTTTTTGAAAAAATTATGCGCTTTTGTTTTTAATTCTACGTTTTTATTCATATTTTCCATTCTTTTCTAATTAATATCTTAACATCTTTTTATTTCATTTTTATTGTAAAAAAGATTTCTCTTTGAGGTTTTATCAAAATAGTCGTAACTTCCTAAAAGATAAATTAACTTCATATTTCTGCATCAAGAATCGGGGCAAAGGTACAAATTAAATTTACTTTAAAAATTATTTCTCGATAAAAAAAATATAATTTTTTCCAGAGATAATGTTAAAAAAATATAGAAAAAAGTTCCATTTGGTACTATTTATTTATTTTTTTTCAGCATAAAAAATCTTTTCATTAGAAGCAAAACAAAAAAACCGCAACAACTCATATTTTAAGTTATTACGGTTTTTGTATGTACTCGGAGCGGGACTTGAACCCGCACAGGCATTGCTGCCCACTGGATTTTAAGTCCAGCGTGTCTACCGATTCCACCATCCGAGCATCTTCCTTTAAAACAATAAAAAAAGAGCGAAAAACGGGGTTCGAACCCGCGACCTCAACCTTGGCAAGGTTGCGCTCTACCAACTGAGCTATTTTCGCTTCTTACCTATGAAAATTGAACAATCACATTATCTGATTGCGAGTGCAAATGTAGTAACTTTTTCTGTAAATACAAATATTTTTCTAACTTTTTTGAAAAATATTTACGGAAGTAACTGTATCTTACATTCGTTCAGGAACTTGTATTCCCAGCATAGCGAACGAAGACGCAATGATTTCACTTATTTTTTTACACAAAAGTACTCTGAAATTGCGTTTTTCTGTATCTTCTTCACCAAGAATAGAAACATTCTGATAAAATGAATTAAAATCTTTTACCAATTCATATACATAATTGGCAATTACCGCAGGACTATAAGCCGATGCTGCTCCTTGCACCACTTCTGGAAAAATCTCCATATTTTTGAGCAACATTTTTTCTTTCAGATGCAATGCAAACACACCAAAATCAAGATTTTTTTCAGAGGCTAACTCATTGTATTTTCGCAAAATAGAACGGATTCGAGCATACGTATATTGAATGAAAGGTCCTGTATTTCCTTGAAAATCAATTGATTCTTTTGGGTCAAACAAAATTCGTTTCTTGGGGTCAACTTTCAAAATGTAATATTTCAAAGCTCCCAAACCAATGGTGTGATAAAGTTCTTTTTTCTGAATATCGTCATAACCATCTAATTTGCCTAATTCTTGCGAAATTTCTTCGGCAGTTTGCTCCATTTCGGCAATCAAGTCATCGGCGTCAACTACCGTTCCTTCACGACTTTTCATTTTCCCGCTTGGTAAATCAACCATTCCATAACTCAAATGAAACAAGTTTTCTGCCCAATCGAAACCTAATTTTTTCAAAATCAAAAATAGCACTTTAAAATGGTAATCTTGCTCATTTCCAACAGTATATACCATTCCTTTTACGTCGGGATAATCTTTTACACGCTGAATTGCTGTTCCGATATCTTGCGTGATATACACGGAAGTTCCGTCTGCACGAAGCACCAATTTTTCGTCCAATCCGTCAGAAGTGAGGTCGCACCAAACAGAACCGTCTTCTTTTTTGAAAAATACGCCTTTTTGCAATCCTTCCTCAATCACGTCTTTTCCAAGTAGATAGGTGTTACTTTCGTAATAATAAGAATGAAAATCTACACCTAAATTTTTATATGTAACTTCAAATCCGTCATAAACCCAACCATTCATTTTCTTCCAAAGAGCGAGAATTTCAGCATCTCCTGCTTCCCATTTACGGAGCATTTCTTGTGCTTGAACAAAGATAGGTGCTTGTTTTTCAGCTTCTTCTTTTGTTTTTCCTTCTGCAATCAGTTGGTTTATTTCTTCTTTGTAAGCCTTGTCAAAAGCTACATAGTAATTCCCAACAAGTTTATCACCTTTCAGCCCTGAACTTTCGGGAGTTTCTCCGTTTCCGAAACGTTGCCAAGCAATCATTGATTTGCAGATATGAATTCCTCTGTCGTTGATAATCTGTGTTTTATAAACTTTATGCCCCGCAGCTTTCAAAATTTCCGCTACTGAATATCCTAACAAATTATTTCGGATATGCCCCAAATGCAAAGGTTTGTTGGTGTTTGGGGAAGAATATTCCACCATTATCGTTTCTTTGGAGGCGGGTTTTGCCAATCCAAAATCGGACATATGTTTTATATCTTTTAGAAAATCAATGTAATAACTATCGGAAATTACCAAATTCAAAAAACCTTTTATTACATTAAAACTTACGACTTCTTCCATATTTTTTTGCAGAAACGCTCCAATTTGCTCACCAATTTGTTGCGGATTGCCTTTTATTTGCCGAAGCATCGGGAAGATGACGATAGTTAAATCTCCGTCAAATTCTTTTTTAGTTTGCTGTATTTCAACATTTTCTAATGAAACACCAAAAATTTCTGTAACCGCTTTTTGTGTGTATTTTTTTAAATTATCTTGTAAATTTTGCATTTCGTAAAAATGATTTTTCTGATTGGATTTGCAAATATACATAATTTTCAAACGCAATTCTTACTTTCGGTGATTTTATATCTAAAAATAATTCCTTATTTTTGCCAAAATTTAATTGCTATGAACATAAAAATTAGCGCATTAACACTTTCGTTATTGCTCTTGTCGTGTAAAAATCGAATAGAAGAAATTGCCGTTTCAGAAGAAGCGCAAGCGAACACAGAAAAGGCGGAATCGTTGCGTCAACAAGAAAATACAGCCTCTTCATTGCTACAAAACTCAGGACTTCAAAATGTTTCAAATCCGCAATTACCTGCCGTTTCATCAGAAGGAGTGATGTTAAATCCGCCTCACGGAGAGCCTTATCATCGTTGTGATATTCCCGTAGGTGCACCATTGCCTAATACCAATGCGATAACTCAAACGCAATTGCAACCTGTAACGAGTGGTGAAGTTCTGCCACAAGTTTCAACAGGAGAAGTGCAAGTAAATCAGCAAGTTAGTAGTCGTCCGAAGTATAATGAAAAAGGTGAAATGTTAAATCCACCGCACGGAGAACCTTATCACCGCTGTGATATTCCCGTAGGCGCACCTCTAAACAGCAAGCCTGTGGCAAATACTGAAAATCAATCTGTTGCTACACCTCAACCTATTCAACAACAAGTAACCGTGGCGCCACAAACGGGCGTTCACACGGGTGTTACCGCCGAAGGTTTTTCAGGAAAACCCAATCCGCCACACGGTCAGCCTGGACACCGATGCGATATTGCTGTTGGAGCTATTTTGCCTTAACTTGATTTTTCGGTAAAATATAAAAAACTTACTATTCCATTTCCAAAAGGAGCGATATTTCATCACAATTTTGAACACAATTAAGGCTGCCAGAAAATTAAATAAAAAAATCCTCTTTTTTTACTCAATTTTCTAAACAGCCTTTTTATGGTTTACAAAAAATTACTTTCCGCGCACTTTCTTTTCCCATTTCCAAGCTGATGCCATCGCTTCATCTAACGTAGATTTGGATTTCCAACCGAGTACGTTATTGGCTTTATCTGTATTGGCATAAGCTGCTGTGATGTCGCCTGCACGTCTGCCTACAATTTGATAATTGAGTTTTTCTCCTGAAACACGCTCAAAACTGTTGATTACTTCCAAAACACTGCTTCCCGTGCCTGTTCCAACATTGAAAACTTCGTAGTTTTCAGTGTTTTTACCGTCCAACAAGCGTTGTAATGCAACCACGTGTGCTTTTGCCAAGTCCACCACGTGAATATAATCACGAATGCAAGTTCCGTCAGGAGTTGGATAATCATCACCAAAGACAGATAATTTTTCACGAAGTCCGATGCCTGTTTGTGTGATGAAAGGAACTAAATTTTGAGGTACACCAATAGGAAGTTCGCCAATTTCAGCCGACGGATGCGCTCCTATCGGATTGAAATAACGCAATGAAATGGCTTGCAAATGAGGAGTTACTTTACAAGTGTCTGCGATGATTTCCTCTCCAATTTGTTTGGTGTTTCCGTAAGGAGATTCGGCCTTTTTTACAGGTGCATTTTCCGTAATCGGCAATTCATCGGCTTGTCCGTAAACCGTACAAGATGAGCTAAATATGAAATGTGCTTTTTTAAAATTGCTCAATTCTTGCAAAAGATACACCAAAGTTGTTAGGTTATTTTCATAATACAACAACGGTTTTTCAACACTTTCGCCAACGGCTTTTGATGCAGCAAAGTGAATCATTCCTTGAATGTCGTGGTGGCGTTTGAAGAAATCAACAACAGCCGCCTTGTCGCGCAAATCAAATTTTTCAAAAATCGGCTTTTTGCCCGTAATGTTCACAATACGAGGCAATACATCTTCCGAAGAATTTGATAAATTATCAATTATAACTACCTCAAAACCTGAATTTTGCAATTCAACAACGGTATGAGAACCAATAAATCCAAGTCCTCCTGTTACTACTATTTTCATATATTTTACTATTTTAAATATTTACTTTTTTAAGCTAATTTGTAATTGTACTTATTGTGGCAAATGTTCTCCACCAACAATGCGTAATTCCCGTTGCGGAAAAGGAATTTCAATGCCTTCTTTATCAAATTGAACCTTTATTTCTTCCAAAGTCTGGAAATTACAGTTCCAATAATCGTCGTTATGACACCAAAATCGAAGTGAGATGTTTACGGAACTATCTGCCAATTCTTCCACAAATACGACAGGGGCAGGGTCAGAAAACACCCGACTGTCTTTTTGAGCAATGTTAAGCAAAACATTTCTTGCTTTCTGAATATCAGAACTATAACTAATTCCGATAAGAATTTTTACTCTTCGTTTTTCTTCCCGACTGAAATTGATAATATTATCACCAAAAAGAGGTCCGTTAGGGATAATAAGTTCCTCATTACTAAACTTGTTAAGCGTTGTAGCAAACAAACCAATGTTTTTTACTGTCCCCGTTTCGCCTTTTGCCATAATGGTATCTCCTATTCTAAAAGGCTTGAAAATCAATATCATAATTCCGCCTGCGAAATTTGAAAGTGAACCTTGTAGCGCCAATCCCACAGCAACACTCGCACTTGCTAAAATAGCGATAAATTGTGTGGCAGGAATGCCGATTATTTGTACTATTATTAAAAATAAAGCAATGTAGAGTATCCATCTAACAAGTTGAATCAGAAAATTTTGCAAAGAGACATCGACTTCACGTCGCACCATAATTCTCCGTAGGAACTTTACCAAAAACCGAATGATATATTTCCCAATAAAGAAAGCCGCAACAGCTCCTATCAATGTAGGAACGAAATTAAGTAAATTGGTTATCCACCCTTTAAATAAAATCTCAAAATCGGTTGCTGTGAAGTGATTCATTTTTTTATCAATATACTTATATTTATTTTAAACTCTAATTTTACGAAAAAGGAAATTGGACAGAATTTTTATTGTCGTAAATAACTCAAAATCATCGAAATAATAGCCAATACTATCAAACCCCAATAAACTTGTTTTCGATAATCTTTGAAATGTGCATAAAATACGCTTGCAAACACTAAAATTCCGAGAAACGACAACACTATACTATGATGAGGTATTCCCAAAAAAAAGCAAAGGCATAGCATACAATAAATATATAGCTGTAATTCAGTATTTTAGGCATAGTTTATATTTCTTTAACACTCGAACAGACAAAGGTAATCAATAAAAACATATCTCACAAATAGAATAAAAAAATAATTCAGTAAGAAAAGTAATTTTTCTCTACTGAATTATTTAATTGTTAGCCATTTATGTTGTTACGAATTTTTGTCTTTATTTTTCACTTGTTCCGCAATTTGGTTCGATGCAGCAAATGAGGTAATCATATTGTTAAGCATTTCGCTACCTGCATTGGGTGAGTTCGGCAAGAGAATCAAATTGCTGCTGGTTTGTTGCCCAACGGCTTGCAACGTGTCATAATGTTGCGTGACCACAATCAAAGCCGAAGCCTCTTGTGAGCTGATTCCCACTTTGTTAAGAACATCAACGCTTTCCACTAAACCACGTGCAATTTCTCGACGCTGGTCAGCAATCCCTTGTCCTTGCAAACGTTTGCTTTCTGCTTCTGCTTTGGCTTTTTCTACAATTAAAATGCGTTGCGCATCTCCCTCATATTGCGCTGCAACCTTCTCTCTTTCAGCAGCATTAATTCGGTTCATTGCCGCTTTCACCTGCGCATCAGGGTCAATATCAGTAACAAGTGTTTTAATGATGTCATAACCATACGTTTCCATAGCTTCCTGCACTTCGCGTTTAACAGCAATGGCAATATCATCTTTTTTTACAAAAACATCATCTAAACGCATTTTAGGAACTTCGGCACGCACCACGTCAAACACATAACTCGTAATTTGGTCGTGCGGATACTCCAATCGGTAAATGGCATCATACACTTTGTCTTTAATGACTACATATTGCACAGATACTTTGATTTTTACAAACACATCGTCAAGTGTTTTGGTTTCGACAATTACGTCTAATTGCTGAATTTTCAAACTGATACGAGCCGCAACTTTGTCAATAATCGGAATTTTGAGTTGCAATCCTGAATGGCGTATGCTTTGGAATTTTCCAAAACGCTCAATAGAAACAGCGGTTTGTTGCTTTACGGTGAAAAACATTCCGAAAAAAAGCACTAATACCACAAGAACAAACGGAAGAGAAGTAAATAAATCACTCATAAAATTTAAATTTGAAATTAATGTCGCTAATATACGAATAAATCACGAATTACGAATTAAAATTCGTTTTTTTATCAGTAATCGCATCTTATAAAATTTGCAACGACGTCATATCAATGGAATATTCCATTTTCTACATTCTTCACGCATTTGTTCAGACCAGATACTCGCCTGAATTTCTCCTATATGAGCTTTGTGCAGTAAGAACATACATAATCTGGATTGTCCGATACCTCCGCCTATGGAAAGCGGAAGTGTACCATTGACTAATCGCTGATGAAAATATAAATTAAGACGGTCTTCTTTGCTTTCTAATTGTAATTGTCGAATCAAGGCCTCTTTATTGACGCGTATTCCCATTGAAGAAATTTCAAAAGGAAGTTCTAACACAGGATTCCAAAGTATAATATCACCGTTCAGCCCTGCATATTTGCCTGATATACTGCTCCAATCATCATAATCGGGTGCCCGCCCGTCGTGTTTTTCTCCATTAGAAAGTTTTCCACCAATTCCTATAATAAACACTGCACCATATTCTTTTGCTATGGCAGCTTCACGTTCTTTTGCAGAGAGTGAAGGATAGCGTTGTAGTAATTCTTCGGCGTGAATAAAATGTATTTTAGGAGGCAGAATTGGTTTAATTGCTGAAAAACTTTCGCAAACTAAATATTCCGTTCTAAGCAATGTAGCGTAAATACGGCAAACAATGTTTTTAAGAAAGTCTATGTTTCGCTCATTTTCTGAAATGACCATTTCCCAATCCCATTGGTCGACATAAAGTGAGTGAAGATTTCCTAACTCTTCATCTGCGCGAATTGCATTCATATCGGTATATATTCCATACCCTTTATCGATGTGATAATCGGCAAGCATTACACGTTTCCACTTGGCAAGTGAATGTACTACTTCGGCACGAGTATCGTTCATATCTTTAATAGGGAAAGTAACAGCCCTTTCCACACCGTTCAAATCGTCATTAATTCCTGTACCTTGTAATACGAACAAAGGAGCAGTTACTCTGCGTAATCGTAATTCAGAAGATAAATTAACTTGAAAAAAATCTTTAATTTTCTGAATGCCCAATTCGGTTTGTTGTAAATCTAAAAGAGGGGTGTAACTTTGGGGTTTTATTAAATAACTCATCTATCAATAACATATTTATTTCAAAACTCGGCAAAAGTATAAAAAATAATCAAATATTTGATAAATAAACTTCTTTTTATCAATAAAAAACAGACAGACTTTCAAAATTAGTTAAAAATCCTTTGAGAAACTTTCTTTTCTGTTACAAATAAAACACATTTCCTTTCGCAACTTCTCCGACATTTTGTCAGTTCTTTTAGTTTGGTATTTTTTTTGAAATTCATCGAAAACAAACTTAAAAAACACATAGAATGACAAAAGGAAATATCAATGTTTCGGTGGAAAATATTTTCCCTCTTATCAAGAAATTTTTATACAGTGACCACGAAATCTTTTTGCGTGAACTTATTTCAAACGCAACAGACGCTACACTCAAAATCAAACACTTAACAAGCATTGGAGAAGCAAAAGTGGAATATGGCAACCCAATGATTGAAGTGAAAATCAACAAGGAAAATAAAACCTTACACATCATTGACCAAGGTATCGGAATGAGTGCCGAAGAAGTGGAAAAATACATCAACCAAATTGCCTTTTCAGGAGCAGAAGAGTTTTTAGAAAAATATAAAGACACTGCCAAAGATGTAGGTGTAATTGGGCACTTTGGTTTAGGGTTTTATTCCGCTTTTATGGTGGCGAGCAAAGTTGAAATCATCACAAAATCTTATCTTGATGGTGTTCCTGCCGCACATTGGACGTGCGACGGAAGCCCTGAATTTACACTCGAAACTGCTGATAAAACAGAGCGAGGAACTGAAATAATCCTGCATATTGCCGATGATTCATTGGAATTTTTAGAAGAATATCGCATCGAAGAATTGTTGCGAAAATACAACAAATTTATGCCTATTCCAATTAAATTCGGAACAAAGCAAGAGCCACTACCTCTTCCTGAAAACGCTCCTGATGATTACAAAACCGAATATGAAACGGTTGATAATATAATCAACAATCCTAATCCGGCGTGGACAAAACAACCTGCGGATTTAACCGATGAGGACTACAAAAATTTCTATCGCGAACTTTATCCGATGCAGTTCGATGACCCTCTGTTTCACATACATTTGAATGTTGATTATCCATTTAATTTGACAGGAATTTTATATTTTCCGAAGCTATCCAACGATATGCAAATTCAAAAAGACCGGATTCAACTCTATCAAAATCAGGTGTTTGTAACTGATAATGTGGAAGGAATTGTTCCTGAATTTTTAACAATGCTCAAAGGTGTGATTGATTCACCTGACATTCCGCTGAATGTATCACGTTCCTACCTACAAGCCGATTCAAACGTAAAGAAAATTTCAAATTATATTACTCGAAAAGTTTCGGACAAGCTAAAATCACTTTTCAATAGCAATCGAGAGGATTTTGAGAAAAAATGGAACGATATCAAGATAGTTTTGGAATATGGAATGCTTACTGATGCTAAATTTTACGAAAAAGCAGGTGATTTCGTGCTATATCCGACTGTTGATGACAAATTTTATACACTTTCAGAACTAAAAGAAGCCGTCAAAGACCAACAAACCGACAAAAATGGAAATTTAGTGCTTCTTTATGCGCAAGATAAGGAAAAACAACACGCTTCTATTGACGAAGCAAAAGAAAAAGGCTATCAAGTACTGTTGTTGGATTCGCCTATCGTATCGCACTTAATTCAAAAATTGGAACAAGACAATGAAAAATTAACCTTTGCGCGTGTAGATTCGGCATCAATTGCCAAATTAATCCAAAAAGATGATACGACAATTTCCAAAATTTCAGACAAGGAGAAAGAAACCTTAAAAGTAGCTGTTGAAGCTGGAATTTCTCAGGAAAATTTTGTGGTTCAATTGGAAGATTTAGGAAGCGAAGACACTCCTTTTGCCATCAATCAGCCTGAATTTATGCGCCGAATGAAAGAAATGAGTGCAACAGGCGGAGGCGGAATGTTTGGTATGGGAACGTTCCCTGAAATGTATCATCTGGTAGTAAACACCAATTCACCATTGGCTACTGCAATTCTCAATGCCAAAACTGATGATGAAAAGCAACAATTGGTGAAACAAGCCTTCGATTTGGCGCGCCTTTCACAAGGATTGCTCAAAGGCAAAGAACTCACCGATTTCGTAAAACGAAACTTTCAAAATTTGAATCAATAAATTTTATCTTTTATACCTATATGGCAGAAAGTTGAATAAAAAAACCGTCCTCTCGGACGGTTTTTTTATTCATTAAAAATTATAACTTGTAATTAATTCCTAAACCTAACACTTCACGGATTTGGAAGCCTTTGGCAGCATCATCATCATAAATAGCTTGGAATGTGAAATTTGCTGACAAAAATTTATTGATAGTCATCACAAAGTTCGCTGTGTAATCAAGGTCAACGTTTTGTGGTTTTTTCAAATAATTACTATACATTGATAAAATGTTTTCCATAGAAACATTTTCCATCAAGTTAAACTTAGCATATCCCGCAAGAGAAAGACCCAATTCATAACGTGATGTTTTGTAGTCATCTACACCATAAGGTTTGTAAAGTGCGGAAGTTGGGTCAGTAAATTTACTATTTACCAACGTAATTTTTGAAGTCGCAGGAGCGATATTAACTTTCAAGTTATCGCTTTTTTTCCACAACATACCTGGACCAAATTGAATATAAGCAGGCGAGAAAAATTGGCTAATGAGTGTTCTGTCTGTATCCCCATAGTTGTATCCATCGGCAAATTGAGTTTTAAAATTCAAAAAGAATGAATAATACCAAGTTTCAGTAGCTTGTTTTCCTAAAAGAGAGTTAAATTCCAAACGGTCAGTAGTTTTTCTGGTGTATTTATCTCCTTTCAACTTCGTGATACCATAATCTACAAATAGGTTATTATCCCAAGCCCAAGAATCTTTCTTGTAGTTAAACGCATAACTCACTGCTAAACTTGCAGCTACGTTGTTAGTTCCTCCTCCTGTCCACTCGTTGTTAAAAGCGGCTTGACTGAACATCAATGAAGCATTTCCTCCACGTGTCCAATTTGAGGTTGGTGTCTCTCCTTCTTGTGCAAAAATGCTCAATGAAGACAAAAATAAAGCTGATAATAAAATTTTTTTCATTTGTTAAAATATTTAAAATTAATTTAGTTATTTACTTTTCTTAAATATAGGAACTGCCGAACAAGCCTCCCCATACATTATGCTTTTGGCAATTGGCTGGATTTTCTCTATGGCAAAAACATAAGCCTCTTCTGGTATTGTTTTTTTGGAACACCCTTTGACTATAACCGGTTTTCCTTCAAGATGCGAAACATCTATATTTGAAATAATTTCCTGAAATATAGATATTTCCAATTCACTTAAAGTACCTTTGACAATCTTTTTTGCATAAGGTTGTAACTTTGACGCCACCAGCATAAACGCCCAAGCAGGCACGATTGCCTCAGCTGAATTATGAATAGCTACATAACAATTCTCATAATTTGTCCACGAATGTTTATCCAACTGTTCTCTAAAATCTTTTTCTTTAAGAATTAGACCTTCAAAAAGAAAATCTTTTAAGTCAAACAAAACACGTCTTTCTGTTGGATAAAAATCTTCTAAATCAAATATTTCAAGTGGACTTTTTGCTACTCGGTTTATGATTTCGTTTGTCAAAAGAATTCATTTTTTATAAAAAACCTAACTCCAATTTGGCTACTTCGCTCATCATATCCTGATGCCAAGGCGGGTCAAAAGTAATTTCAACTTCCACATTGTTGATTTCATCAATGCTTTTGACTTTTTCTTGCACTTCCATAGGTAACACCTCCGCTACGGGACAATTAGGCGTGGTGAGCGTCATTAAAATCTTTACATCGAAATTCTCATTTACAAATACATCGTAAATAAGCCCTAATTCATAGATATCTACCGGAATTTCGGGGTCATAAATCGTTTTTAGGGTTTCAACTATTTTTTCGCCTAAGGCTTCTGTGTTGATTGTGTCAGACATAGTTTTAAGATTTTAGTTGATAGACAAAAGCATAGCGTTTCATCTGCTCAATCATACTGACCAATCCGTTGGCTCGTGTAGGTGAAAGATGCTCTTTCAACCCAATTTTATCGATGAACTCCGTGTCAGCCTTCACTATGTCTTCTGGCTTTTGATTTGAAAAAACACGAATAAGCAATGCAACGATTCCTTTGGTGATAATAGCATCACTATCAGCGGTGTATATCACCTTTCCTTCTTTAAAATCAGCGAACAACCAAACCTTACTTTGACAACCTTTAATGGTGTACTCATCTGTTTTATATTTTTCATCAATCAAAGGCAACGATTTGCCCAGCTCAATCATATATTCGTAGCGTTGCATCCAATCATCAAAGAAAGAAAACTCTTCTATTATCTCATTCTGAATCTGTTGAATTGACATATTTGATATTTGTGGGCAAAAGTAGCAAATATTTTTTACTACGCAAAAATTTAAGTAAAAAGGTGTAGAATTGAAAAGAAAATTCCAAACTTCGTGCATTTTGAAGTTTGGAATTTTCTTGTATATTTTACAAAAATTTTAGCGACGAGTGTTTCTTCTTTCTAAAAATTCGGCAAAATCTTTCGCTCCGCTTCTGAATGAGAATTTTTCGTGCAGTTTGTAATAATTTTGAGGGTCAATCACATTTTCATACGCTTCTTTCGCCAAAGCCAATCGATTTTCATCAAAACTGAGGCAATCCATCAATTGACCAATTTGGTCAGAAGTAAAGGCTGTAACATTTTTCTGCATTCTAAAAAAACGAAGTTTACCGTCATCAAACGCTTGGTCTTTGAACATTGTATAAAAAGAATGAAAATCGCTGTGGTGCATTGGTTTTGTTCCGTAAGAATGATTCCAAACATCATTCCAACGACTGCCGTAATGCACTTCACGAACATTGGCTAAATCAACTTCTTCAAGCAAAAACAACCCACGTTGTGAAAAAAAATCAAGTACCAAACGCGTATTATTGAGCGGATTTATAGTCACTTGATAGATAAGTTTGCGCCCGCGCCAAATGCTGAGTTGCTGTGTTTGTGCCGATACGTCAAAAAAACGAAACATTCCATTGCTATTTGAAATTTCTTGGTCGCCCAAACTAATGGTAAAACGACCCATTTCAGGAATGCGTATAAATACTTCGGCATAACCCGCATCGTAAGTTATTTCCCACCGATAATTGTAATTGGCTTGCGCGTTTTCTTCCATTGCCATATTACGACGGTTTTCATTTTTGAGCCAACGCCCTGCACCTCCGATTTCTTGCGCTACGCCAACAAACGGAAGTAAAAACAACAAATAAAAAGATATATTTTTCATAAAAGTACTATTTTAGCATTTGAGATTAAATAATCGAATTTCGTGCCACTTTTTTAGTAACGCAGAAAAACTGTCCTCCAAAGAAATAAAAAATATCTTTACCAACCATTTTCCCTCAAATAAAAAACAGAAAATTGTTTTTAATTCGAAAACACAACTGTTTAGGCAAAATAATTCAAAAAAAACAATGATTTTTAAAAATAATCCTTATCTTTGTAATGTTTTTAAAGAGAACTTATGACAAACTATAATACTTTATGGAGCTCGGCAACCCCCGGATTGATTATATTTTTGATTGACCAGTCAGCTTCAATGCAAGAGGAATTTATCAACGGAAAAAACAAAGCTGAATTTACAGCCGCTGTTATCAATGAAACAATAAACGATTTGATTTTACAATGTAGCAGTGGCAATGTGGTGAAAGATCGCCTTTTTGTTTCTTTGATTGGCTACGGCGGCAAGGGCGGAAATTCAGTTGATGACGTTCGTTCAGGTTATATTGGTTCATTTGCTGACAATCCGTTGCGCTTTGAAACTGTTACAAAAAAAATTTCTGATGGAGAAGGCAATTTCATTGAAATCGAAGAAGAAATTCCAATTTTTATCGAACCTACTTGCCCTGAAAACGGACTTACGCCAATGGCAGAAGCCTTCGAGTTTGCACAGCGGCTCATTGCTGCTTGGATGGAAAAAAAACCTGACAATCCTGCCCCTGTGGTTATCAACATTTCTGATGGTTTTCCTTTCACGGGAAATGATGACGAAGAGGAAGAAATCCGCCGCACTGCAAGCAAAGCGTATGAAATAATGAGTATGCAAATGAATGATGGCAATCCGCTGGTTTTCAATATTCATTTAGGAATCGGTTTGGAATGCCGTTTTGAGGAAAGTTCTCTTGAACTTCCCGACGAAAATGCCAGATTTTTATTCAGTATTTCGAGCAAAGTCCCCAGAGCTTATAAGGAAGTAGGGAAACGCTATGACTTCGACATACGTCCAAACTCTCGCGGATTTATCTCAAACGCCAGCCCTGATAGTTTTATAAAATTCATCAGTTTTGGTTCAAGTTCTAAATAATCACTCACAATGAAGTTTATCATCAAAGGCTTTGTAACAAACAAAAATTCAGAGTGTTACTCTGACTGTGCTGACAATTACGCTTTCAGCACTGAAAATCACCGTTTCGCTATTTCTGACGGAGTGTCTGTTTCTTTTTTTTCAGAAATATGGTCGCAAATCTTGGTTGATAACTATGTAAAATTCAACAAATCAAATAATTTAAACTTCATTGATGAATGCCAAAAACAATGGCAACAGAAAATAGAGGAAATTGTTACGAAACCTGACGTAAAATGGTTTGTAAAATCAAAATACAGCAAAAAAGATTTTGCTGCTGCCACACTCGTAGGGTTGGAATTTTTTGAAGAAAAACGCAAATGGCAAGCGCAATTCATTGGAGATAGTTTTCTATTTTTTATTCCAAAGGATTGTATTAATTTTGAAGGAGTTATCAAATATCCAGAACAGAACAACTTTGTTTTTGATAACTACCCAAACTATTTAGCAAGCATTGAAAATAATCACAGAGGAGAACAACACATTTCTGCCGAAGAAGAAATTACAGAAGGCTTTTTCTTTTTGATGACCGATGCGCTTTCAGAGTGGTTTATCTCTGAATTGAAAAAAGATGTAAAAGAAGCTGTAAAAACGCTTACCGACCTCAAAAATCAAAATGATTTTTTGGAAATCGTGCAAACTAAAAGAGATGAAAACGTATTGAAAAATGACGATTCGGCAATTTTGATAATTGAAGTGATAGACAACCAAAATGAAACATTCAGCTATTCGGTGGCTCATTTCAGTAATTTACAGAAATTAGCAAAAAAAGGAGAAAAAGAAAAACAAGCAGCCCGCCAAAAAAACATTATAAAAACTGTTGAACAACCATTAAACGTATTTGATAAATTTTAGACGATGGCAGTAAGTATGCAAAGCATAGTAACCTCAATTAAGAATCTAAAAACGTTTCTTAAAGTTCCTGAATTGCAAGGAGCTGTTGCCGTGAAAAAAGCAAATGGGCAACCTTTTTGTTATACAGGCGGGTTTAATATGGTTTTTCAGCTGGAACACCAAGAAAAAAAGTGGGCTTTTCGGGTGTGGCACGTTCCGTTCGGGGCAAACAAAGAACGTTTTCAGAAAATCGCCAACTATTTAGAAAATAAACACTTACCTTATTTTGCCACTTTTATATACGATTCCAAAGGTTTGTTAGTCAACGGAACTCTGCAAGACACTATCCGAATGGAATGGCTTGAAGGTAAACTTCTTAAAGATTTTTTGAAAGAAAATTTGTATGAAAAAGAAAAGCTACTTGATTTTGCTGAAAAATTCCGACAGATGACAAAAACACTTCACGAAAATCAAATTTCTCACGGTGATTTGCAACACGGAAACATTTTGATTGACCATCAAAATAACATTAAGTTGGTAGACTATGATTCAGTTTGCATACCTGAAATTGAAGGTGAGGAAGAAATTGTTTCAGGACTGAAAGGTTATCAACATCCGTCGCGTTTTAAGCACAAAAAATCCTCTTTAACAGCTGATTATTTTTCTGAAATTATTATTTATTTGTCGGTTTTGGCTCTTATTGAAAATTCTGATTTATGGGAAAAATATGAATTAGAAAATAGTGAACACCTGCTTTTTTCCGAAACTGATTTCGTAAATTTCAAAAAATCTGAAATTTATAAAGACCTGCAAAATCTGTCAGAAACCATTAAAAATTTGGCTTTTGTACTTGATGTTTACACCCGAAATCCAACCTATTTGACCATTCAACCAATGGAGGATTACCATTTCTTGAAACTTGACACAACCACAAAGCACGAGATTCTGACATTTAAGCCTGACATTCCGCAACCACTTATGATTCAATTCACTACAAGCCGAACCACCATTCTTGAAGGCGATGAAATTGAACTGAATTGGAAAGTGAGAAATGCCTCAAAAGTATATCTTTTGGACAGTTTTGAAGAATTGAGCAAACTCGCAGGCAGTGAGGCTGATACGGTTGAAACGGTAGCAGCACGCGGAACAATCCGAAAAAAAACCAATCGAATCAACGGCGTATGTACTGTTCTGTAAACCCGTGCAAGATGATGAAAATCAACAAATTCATCCTTTTCAAATCATTGATATAGAAGTACACCAACGCCCTGAAATATGTAATTTTACGCCAAGCAAAAAAGATATAGAACAAGGGGAAACCGTCTCTCTAATGTGGGACATTAAACACGCTAAAAAAGCGTATATTTGGTCTGGCGGAGTTTGTAATACTGTTAAAAATCGTGGTGAAATAAAAATCAACTTATCACGCACAGCAAAATATAAACTTGAAATTCTTGCGTTAGATAACGAAACAAAAGTTGAAAAAGAAATTGAAATAGTTGTCCACAACAAAGTTCAAATCATTGATTTTGAAGCAATTTATGGTGATATTTCCAAAAACGAACCTCTTGTTAAACTCCGTTGGAATGTGATGAACGCCACAGAAATTATCCTGAAATCAAACAAAGACCCTGACCAAGACGTGTCGGCATTGAAAGAAATTGTCATCACTCCTACCAAAAAAACAAAATATTGGATTGAAGTCGCAAACAAGTGCTTCCAAGCAAAAAGCGAAACACTAAACGTTGACGGACAAAATTCGATTATGAAAAAAATGACAGATTTTTTTAGTAAATAACCCTTATAACTGTGAGGTAGTTTATTCTGACAAATCCGTTAAGATAAAACAGGAAGTAATTTAATTATCTGATTTTCTAATCTTTAAATATTTTTATTTTCTAAAATTCATAATTTTCAACTGCGATTAGTGATTGTCCTGAAAAAACATCTATTTTTGCAGAAAAATTTTCGTTAACAAATGGCAGAAAAAAAACATTATACAGGTCTTTCAGATGCGCAAGTGCTTGAAAGCCGTCAGAAATTCGGGAATAACGCACTCACAGCTGTTGAGGGTGAACCGCTTTGGAAACAATTTTTAGAAAAATTTTCCGACCCAATTATCATCATCTTGCTGGTGGCGTTGGTTGCTTCGTTTGGAGTATCACTCTATGAATTTTTTGCTCATAACTCTGGATTCCACGTGTTTTTAGAGCCTGTGGGGATTTTGTTCGCCGTTTTCTTGGCAACAGGTGTAGCTTTCTATTTTGAAATGAAAGCCAATAAACAGTTTGAAATCCTTAATAAAGTGAATGACGATGTTTACTACAAAGTGATTCGCAATGAACAAGTTACACAAGTTATCAAAAATGACATTGTTGTTGGCGATGTTATTATTTTGGAAACGGGTGAAGAAATTCCCGCCGATGGTGATTTGCTCGAAGCCATATCCTTGCAAGTCAATGAATCTACCTTGACGGGAGAACCTTTGGTGCACAAAACCATCAATCCGGAAGAATTTGAAAGTGAAGCCACCTATCCTTCGAACCACATTTGTCGAGGAACAGCCGTGGTTGACGGACACTGTATTTACCAAGTAACGCAAGTGGGAGACAACACCGAGTATGGAAAAGTTTTTGAAGGTGTTCAGATTGATAATTCGGTAAAAACACCTCTTAATGAACAACTTGACCGATTAGCAAGCATCATCACGAAGGTAAGTTACGGAATCGCTTTATTGGTAATAGTCGGGCGCTTAATTGTTTATTTCTCAAATCCTGCTCATTCACCAATTGATTGGGTGAATTTCGGAGGCTTCTTCTTAAACACGATAATGATTGCTATCACAATAATTGTGGTTGCTGTTCCCGAAGGTTTGCCGATGAGTGTTACGTTGAGTTTGGCATACAGTATGCGTAGTATGATGGCTACCAATAATTTAGTTCGTAAAATGCACGCTTGTGAAACGATGGGAGCTACCACAGTTATCTGTACTGACAAAACAGGAACGCTCACACAAAATCAAATGAAGATTTACCAAACTTTCTTCCCTGATTTCAAAGGCTTTGGCAATGATGAGCTTTCACAAATCATTACCGAATCGATGGCGGTAAACTCAACGGCTTACATCGATTTTTCAGAAAAAGACAAACCCAAAGTATTAGGAAATCCCACCGAAGGAGCTTTGCTTTTATGGTTGAATGAACAAGGTAAAAACTATCTTTCTTTTCGAGAAAGCACACACATAATCAATCAATTAACATTTTCTACGGAACGCAAGTATATGGCAACTTTCGTAAAATCGCCTGATTTGAACAAAACGATTTTATATGTAAAAGGAGCGCCTGAAATAGTGATGACTTTCTGTCAGTCAGCAAACGGATTAAATTCGGCTATCTCACAGAAAGAATATGAGGAAAAACTCTTGCAATACCAATCACAAGCAATGCGTACTATCGGATTTGCTTACAAAGAGTTAGATGAAAATACCGTTGTTTTTGAAAATGGAAAATTAGCTGTAAATGGCTTGCATTTCATTGGAATTACGGCAATTAGCGACCCCGTGCGTGAAGATGTTCCTGATTCTATCAGAGAATGCTTACACGCTGGCATTCAAGTAAAAATTGTTACAGGCGACACTTCGGGCACCGCCAAAGAAATTGCTCGTCAAATTGGGCTTTGGGACGAGACGTGTTCTGATAAAAACTTGATGACAGGCGTTGAATTTGCAGCAATGGATGATAAAGAGCTTTCACAGCGGTTGAGCGACCTCAGAGTACTTTCAAGAGCACGTCCGTTGGACAAAGCACGTTTGGTGAATTTGTTACAGCAAAAAAATGAAGTTGTGGCAGTTACGGGCGACGGAACAAATGATGCGCCTGCACTCAAAGCCGCACAAGTAGGACTTTCAATGGGCGACGGAACATCAGTAGCCAAAGAAGCCAGCGATATTACCATTTTGGACAATTCATTTAGCAGCATCGGAAAAGCGGTGATGTGGGGGCGCTCGCTTTATTTGAACATTCAACGGTTTATACTATTCCAGCTAACAATCAACGTAGTAGCCTGCATTATTGTTTTGTTGGGAGCATTTTTGGGAACAGAATCCCCGTTAACAGTAACGCAAATGCTTTGGGTAAATCTGATTATGGATACTTTTGCAGCTTTGGCTTTGGCTTCGTTGCCACCAAGCAAACAAGTGATGAATGACCAACCTCGAAAAAGAGGAACTAACATTGTTACTCCGGTGATGGCACGTGCCATTTTTGGTGTTGGTGGATTTTTTGTTGTGTTGCTTTTTGGATTTGTCCAGTACTTTAAACACGTTGACATACAATCATTAACGCAGTTTTCAATAGGCGATTATTTTGCAAACTTTTTCAATTTTGGAGACACAACCGATGGACTTTCACGATATGAATTGTCCTTATTTTTCTCTATTTTCGTAATGCTCCAATTTTGGAATATGTTCAACGCAAAGGCTTATTACACAGGCAAAAGCACTTTTACGAATTTAGGAAAAAGTCAAGGATTTATTCTCATTGCCCTTGCTATTATCGTCGGACAAATCATTATCACGACTTTTGGTGGAGTAATGTTCAGTGTAACACCTCTAAAAATTGAAGATTGGTTACTAATTATCGGAGCAACCAGCATCGTCCTTGTTTTAGGAGAAATTGACCGACTTTTCAATTTCACAAGAAAATAACTCTCAAAACTTTCTTGTTTAATAATCCTTATTCACAAAAAAACTCAAAATCCGAAACAGAAGTTTCGGATTTTGAGTCCTATCATATTGTGGAGTCGGAGAGAATCGAACTCTCGTCCAAATAAGCAATTCAAATGCTTTCTACATACTTAGTTTTTGTTTGATTTTCGTCGCACCGCTGACCAAAAACCGCCCACAATACGCTTAGTTTCCTAAAATCAGAATCTTTGGCGGAAACTATCCTCCGATTCAATGTTGACTTTTATGGTGCCTCTTTGAAAGTCGCCATCAACAAGGGCTACTTAGAGACATCTCGCTTCCCTACCTTGTAGAGACTTAGCCAGAAATCTTACTATGATTCAGATTAGGCAGCAAGAGCGTAGTTATTCTCGCCATTTAAAATTTTGAAATAGAGATTAACGAGCATTAATTTCATAGCTCGGTATGCTTACATTCCAATTCGACTTACTGTCAAAACCGGTCGACCCCATTGAGGTTCTTTGCTTGAACTTGGGGCAAAGGTATGTTTTTTTTCTGAATGTACAAAAAAAATCTACTTTGCATAGTTTTCACTTAAAGCAACGAAAAGGAAATGAAACAGCCAAAACTACGACCTCTAACTACTTTTACTTAAATCAAATTATTTCACAAACACTTTATAGCTCCACGCAGGAAGTTGCAAGGAAGACGTTTCTTCTGAAAAAGTTACTTTTTGCCCTCCTTCAAAGTCCGTGTAGGTATCATAAAAGAGACTTTCCCCAAATCGGACGTTCTGAACCTTATCCGAAAAGTTGAAAACCGCAAACACTTTGTCTTTTTCATTCTGACGGACAAAACTTAGCACTTCACTTTCACGATTATTCGGAATTTTTATCATCGTTGCGCCCCATTTGGCGTGCCAAAGCGCCGTATTTTTTTTCTGCAATGCAAACAGACGCCTGTAAAGCTCCCCGATTTCGTCTTCTTTCCAAACGATTGGGTCTTTTTCAAAAAATGCAAGACGTTTGGCATTTCCGGCTTCCTGACCGTTATAAATAAGCGGCATTCCCTCTCCCACGACAGAAAGTGCAATAGCATTTTTCAGACCTTTGCCGAAAGCCTCATACATCGTGCCCTCCCAAGCATTTTTATCGTGATTCGACACAAAAGTCATTCGGAAACTATTCGCAGGGAAGGCACTCTCGTTCCACGAATAGTAGATGTACAACGCATTGACGTCAGCCTGCTGCTGGCAAATCTTATGCACCGCGTCATACCACGTCCAGGCATAGGTCATATCAAAAGCCTTAGCGTGCAAATCGCGAGACTCCCATTCGGCTAACATAAATACAGGTTTTATGGCGTCTAACTCCTTACGGACATTGTTCCAGAAATCAACAGGAACAAAACCTGCCACATCACAGCGATATCCGTCAATATCTGCCTCCCGAACCCAATATTTCATCGCTTCGGTCATATATTTTCTCAGTTCGGGCTGCGAGTAGTCTAAGTTGATAATATCAGACCAATCCCACCAAGGCGTAGGACGGAAATCTCCTTTATAATCACGTTGATACCACTCCGGGTGTAGCTTTGTAAGTTCGTTATCCCAAGCCGTGTGGTTCGCTACCCAATCTAAAATAACGTACATCTCTAAACGGTGAGCTTCTTTCACAAAAGATTTTAAATCTTCCAACGTACCGAATTCAGGATTTACCCCATAATAGTCCTTAACCGAATACGGGCTTCCTAATGTTCCCTTTCGATTTTTCTCTCCGATGGTATTTATCGGCATCAACCACAATATGTCCACTCCCAACTCTTTCAATCGAGGGAGCTGTTTTTGTGCTGCTTGAAACGTCCCTTCGGGGGTAAATTGACGCGTATTTATTTGGTAAATAGCCGCATTTTTTGCCCATTCAGGGTGTTTTATTTGTACATATTCTTGCGGAGTGTACGGATTTTCTTCCATTTTCATTGGAGGTTCTTTTTGTTCTTTCGGATTGTTGCAATTCAAATATAAAATACTGATTAAAAACAAAGTAATTTTCTTCATAATTATTTCTTTAAATTTATATTTCACCGTTTTATTAGAATCTATTTTCAATAGGCTTTACCTTTACCCCGTAAAGGCTATGTATTGGGGAGGTCTTTTTCAAAGGTAAGTTCCAATACGTAGTCAGGAAGTTCGGGTTTTTTAGGGAGTTTGAGCCATATCCCGTCTTTGTCTTGGGTGAATTGTATGCCCTTTTTAGACTCATATTCTACGGCTTTTTTCAGTTTGTTGCCCGAATAAGGCAAAAACAAAGCATTATCCTCCCAATTAAGCACGTGAACATACAAAGTTTTTCCGCGTTGCGTTGTTACGCCCCAATCGCGAGGTTTGACAACTCCGCCGCGTGTTTCCTGCACCGTAGGAGCGTAAATCTGCATCCATTCGCCCATTTCTTTGAGCCGCTGAACTGCTGTGGCAGGAATATTTCCGTTCGCTTCCGGACCAACGTTCATCAACAAATTAGCATTCTTTCCGGCTGCCTTCACAAGATATTGAATTAAGGTTGAGGTTGATTTGTAGTTTTGGTCAATTATTTTATATCCCCACATTCCGTTCATTGTCTCGCACGTTTCAAGCGGAAGCCTACTGATGTCTTGCCCTGACAGTCCGGCTTTATTTTCACCCGGAAGGTCGCGTTCAAATATCTGAATATCTTCTCCTGAAAAAGGAACAGAATGATGATTATTCCCGATAAGGCAAGCTGATTGCAATCCGTGAATAAGTTTGTATTGTTCATAAAGATTCCACGTTTCGGCAGTCATTCCGTCGGGATAAATATCCTTATCCCACATTCCGTCAAACCAAATTGCTCCGATTTTTCCGTAGTTTGTGAGTAATTCTGTAAGTTGGTTGTTCATAAATTGGCAATAATCTTCCCATTTGCCTTGTGTGGTTCGCCCTGTGCCTTTTCCTGTTCTTCCAAGAGGAAAATAGTCATCACGACGCCAATCTAAATGTGAATAATAAAGATGCAGGCGAATACCTTGCTTGTTGCATTCTTCGGAAATCTCTTTAATGATGTCGCGTTTGAATGGTGTGGCTTTCACGATGTTATAATCACAATGTTTGGTGTCAAACATTGAAAATCCGTCGTGATGGCGTGTTGTGATGGTGATATATTTCGCTCCCGAAGCCTTGATAGCAGCCACCCATTGTGCAGCATCAAATTGAGACGGATAAAAGCCGCCTGCCAACTTCTCATATTCTTTCCAATGCAAATTTTTGTTGTGCATCACCCACTCGCCATCGGCAAGCATACTATAAAGCCCCCAATGGATAAAAATTCCGAATTTATCATCTTGGAAGGTTTCACGAGCTTTTAAATTTTCAGCGGAAGGCTTATAATCGGGTTGTGACCAAGCTAAAAATCCGCATAAAAACATCGCAAGGCTGAAAATAAAAGTTTTTGTTGTCATAAGTATCATTTTTGGTTAATCAGATTTGCTTTTATTAATTACATTTGTCCTATTATGTGAAAATTTTACCTAAATCAAATATAATTTTCATAGTCAGAATAGCATTTTTTTACAAATATAAAATATAAGACATAAAACTCTGTCAGTTTTTTAATTACTAACAGAGTTTTAAATTATTTGTTTTCCTTATAAATTCATATTATTTATTTTTATCAAAAAACGTTACTTTTTCTCTTCAAAGATATGTTTAGCGTAGTTTACGTTCATCTTGTCGAAGATGTTTCTAATTGAAGCGAGTCGTTCTTTGAACTGATTGTAATCTTTCTGTGCTACGGGCGTCCACTGTACTTCCGAAAGGGCTGTCATACGCGGAGCAACCATATACTCGGCTTGTGCAGGGGAGTGTATGTATTCCGTCCAAAGATTTGCTTGCACGCCCCATATCAATTTAGCTTGTTCGGGCGTAAACTCCGCAGGAATTGGGTCGTATGAATATACTTTTTCGACGGTTGTCAAGCAGCAAATGCTTAAATAAGGTTGTTTAGTTTCAGCATCTACCTCGTTTTGGTAATGGTCAAAATAACAATATCCACCGGGTGTCATAATGGCTTTATGCCCAGCTTTTGCCGCTGTCAGTCCGCCTTCAACACCTCTCCAACTCATCACGGTAGCGTTCGGTGCTAATCCGCCTTCAAGAATTTCGTCCCAGCCAATAATTTGTCTGCCTTTACTGTTAAGGAATTTTTCAACGCGTGTAATGAAATAGCTTTGTAGCTTTTCTTCTTTGGTATGTTTCTTACCGTCCACCGGATTGGGTTCTGTATCATCTTTTAAGCCCAATTGTTTGATAACTTCTTGCGCTTGTGCTGATTCTTTCCATTCTTTCTTCGGAGCTTCATCTCCTCCAACGTGAATATACTCGCTCGGGAAAATGTCAATAACTTCGGTGAAAACATCTTCCAAAAATTTGAACGTTTCTTCTTTTGGCGCTAATATTTGGTCAAAAACGCCCCAATATTCAGCCACTTTATAAGGAGCTGTTCCGTTACCGAGTTCGGGATACGAAGCCAAAGCTGCCAACATATGTCCCGGCAAATCGATTTCGGGAATCACTGTTATATGACGGTCAGCGGCATATTTCACGATTTCACGCGCTTCCTCTTGGGTATAAAAGCCACCATAACGCTTTCCATCACCTTTGAAAGTCGCTCCCTCGTAAGCGTGCGGGAAGTTTTTACCAATAGCGGTCTCTGCACGCCACGCTCCTACTTCGGTAAGTTTTGGATATTTCTTAATTTCCAAACGCCAACCTTGGTCTTCGGTCAAATGCCAATGAAAGCGGTTCATTTTATGCAAAGCGATTAAATCTATGTATTTTTTGATAAATTCCATAGGAAACATATGTCGCCCCACGTCTAAGTGCATACCGCGATAAGCAAAGCGAGGAGCATCTTCAATTTTTGCTGACGGGATAACGTAATCTTTTTGTCCGTTTTCAGCAACCACTTCGGTGATGAGCTGACGCAAAGTTTGAATGCCATAGAAAACCCCCTGCGGATTTTTTCCGGTTATGGTAATCATCGTTGTGTTACCGTCAATTTTGTAGCCTTCTTCTTCGGCGATGTTCGGGTCAATGGCAAGGACAATTCCTGATGAGGTTTTCCCTTCGGCTACCGAAATGGCTACTCCTGTTTGCAGTTGCACATATTCTTTCAAGAATTCGGCTTCTTTCACAAGAGAAGCATCGGCATAAATACGGGTTTTGTCATTCAACAGGAAACGTCCTTTTTGGGTTTCCATCTTCATCGGAAGCGGAACTACTTTGTAGTCGCTTGCCACATTCTGGGTTTCTGCATACGGATTTTTCTCCGCACACGAAACCAATGCAAATGCCAAAGCAATGGCTAATATACATTTTTTCATAATTGATAAAGTATTTGTTATTAAAATCGTTTATTAAATTCCATTTTTTAGAAAAATAAACTCATAAAACCTCTCTCGGCTTCCTTTTAGATTTTTTTTAAATAAAAATCCAAACACCCGAAAACGGTCATTACAAATTTATTTTTCTTTACTTTTTCCTGTTTCCTTCAACGGATTTTCTTCACAAATAATTCTTATTCGGCTTCCTTCGGAGCTTCTTTTTTAACTGAACGGCGCGACAAGATAGTATCTGCAAAATATTTGCGTCCGTTATTGATAACCGAAAGCACTTCTTTATAAAAAGTATCTTGTTTTACGGCAGCAAGCGACGCAACATAGTTTGTCAGTTTTCTATAATCTTCAATAAGCACCTTGCGAAGTGCTTTCACATCGTAAGTCGTTTTCTGCAAGGTTTCAAGCGAACGTTTTGCAAATATTTGCTTAAACTCAGTGTTAGAACTCTCCAAACGCGTAATAAAACGCTCTATCGCTAATTCTTTTACTGCTTTTTTATACGTATCTCCTTGCAAACGTTCCAATAAAATCGCCAATCGTGTTGTTTGCGTTTCGTAATTGTCTTTTTCTACGCCTTTATATTCCGAAAGCAATAACATCAAAGCCTCGTACGCCTCTTTTTCCTTTTGAACAGCGCTATTTCGGAAAGGTTTTAGAGAGTCTTTAAGTGCTTTTAAGTCGTTATCTCTCACGGCATCGACTTTACTAATTTTAGAAGAGTCTTCACTCGCACGAACTTGGTCTAACCCTGCATTATAAACCGAAAGTTGTTGCTGAATAGAGTCAAACAACACTTTAAACTCTGCATCGGTCTCCGCACTAAGTGATGCTTTTGAAAAATCTTCAAACAATCGCCCTAACAAAGAGGCTACATCTGCATTTCTCAATCGAGAAAGGTCTAAATTTACTAAATTACTCATATTTATTCCTGTATTGCCTTTAATATATTATTATTTTATTTAATTTTCCTAATCCTGAAACTTTTTCTATCATTTTCAATCAAATTTTACGACATCAGGCTGCCGTACAAATTCTTTCAAAACAGATTCACTAACACCAACCCTCCTTTTTAGGTTTTTAGCATCATAAACACATAAACAAAACCACCTGACAAAGATTTTATGATTTTATTTACCTAAATAAAACCACCTAATAAGGAGTTTATCATTTCATATATCTAAACAAAACCACCTGACAAAGATTTTGTGATTTTATTTACATAAACAAAACCACCCGACGAGGATTTTGTGATTTTATTTACCTAAACAAAACCACCCGACGAGGATTTTATGATTTTATTTATCCAAACAAAACCACCTAACAAAGACTTTGTGATTTTATTTACCCAAACAAAACTGCCCGACAAGAAATTTATGATTTTATTTACCTAAAAAATCCCCCTGACTAAAAACTTAAAAAATTAGTTAGCTAAATCAAATTGCCCGACAAAGATAATTAAAATAAATTTACTAAACAAATTTTTCCGATAGTAATTTTAAATTTTATTTTAAATTGTCAGTCGAACATCGTTTCATCATTTTCTCCTTTTCTCTTCATATAGGAATAAATTAAATACGCTAAAAATGCAAAAACCACAAACGGAAGCAAGTAACCGATAAATATTCCTATTCCGTATTGACTGTCAGGTGCATTTTTTAGTTTCTCATTGATTTGTTCCCGCATTTGCTCTTGTTGCAGGAGAATTAATAGTGAATTTCTCATTTATTTCTAATTTTTTCCAACATTGATTTTGTCCGCTCCGAAAGAACCAACCTTCCTGAGATAAGCGCATTTTCAACAAGTTCTTTTTCCCAATGTTCTGTATTCTGCCAAGTAATTCGCTTCATTTCGGAGAGTGCTTCGGGGTTCGACTGCAACAATCGGTCAGTAAAATATCCAATGGCTTCGTCCATTTCTTTTGTATTTTCAAAAACGCGCGCAAAAAGCCCTTTTTGTTGCGCCCAATACGCATTTTTCCATTGGTCAGGCGCCATAAAAAGTTCGTTTAAAGCTGCTTGACCCGCCTTTCGGAGTATTACAGGAGCAATTACAAACGGCCCAATACCCAGCGAAAGCTCTGAAAGTTTAATGCTCGCCGCCTCGACAGCAAAAACGTAGTCTAACGCAGCAATAAGCCCTACTCCACCGCCAACCGTCTTGCCTTGAACTCTACCGATGATAAGTTTCTTACATCTTCTGATAGCTAAAAATAAATGGGCAAATCCTTTGAAAAAACGATTTCCCTCAGCTTCATTTTGAATCGCCAAGAGCTCATCAAACGAAGCTCCTGCGCAAAAAGCCTTATCTCCTTCACTTTTCAGGATAATTAAACTAACATCATCATTGTCAGAAAGCAGGTCAAGCTCTTTCGTTAATCTTTCAAGCAATTCTAACGGAAAAGAATTTGCATTCGGATGCCCAAATTCAATCGTGGCGACTTTGTTTTCTATTTTTGTGTACAAAGAGCCATTCAGTCTGTCTGTTGTCATAACCTTATTTTTTTTCTCCAAAGATACTAAATATTTTTTTTCTTAGAAATTATTTTATATGATTTTTTTGTTCTATATTTGCCCCCGCATTGGGGATGTAGCTCAGTTGGCTAGAGCGCTTGCATGGCATGCAAGAGGTCGTGGGTTCGAGCCCCATCTTCTCCACAAACCACAGGGATTAAGATAGAATTTGCGTTCTGTTTTAATCCTTATTTTTTTAAAGACAAAATTATTCGTACGTTTTTTGTTCCGCAACACTACCAAAAACCAAACGGAAAATCGCTCTTCTTTTTTTATATTCCTAAAAATTTTCTTTCAGCATTTTATGAATATGATAACTCTAAAAATCAAAAAATTACAACCTTTTGTAGCGCTCTCAACACAACAATCTAAAACATTCGGTTCTCAATAGTACACTGAAAAAAGGTTCTTTTTTTTGGATTAATCAGTTTTTTTCTTTTCTTTTGCTAAAAGAAAGAAGCAAACCTTCAAATCACAGTTAATATGAATCTGAAAAAAAATCTTTTCATAATTTCCTTTTATTTATTCGCTTGGGGATTATTTGCTCAAAATGAAGAATTCTCAAAACATATTTTTGTCAATACAGAGAACGATTCACTCAACTATCGTTTATTAGCTCCTGAAAAAGTCAAAAAAGGAGAAAAATATCCGTTGGTATTGTTTCTGCACGGCGCAGGCGAACGAGGAAAAGATAATGAGAGCCAACTTCTGCACGGCGGAACAATGTTCTCTAATCCGGCAAATCGGGAAAAATATCCGTCGTTTGTGCTGTTTCCACAATGTCCGCCTGATGTTTATTGGTTTATGGACAAACACTTTGAACAGGGATTTGAAAAGGGCAATCCGTTTGTGAAAGATGCACCTGCTTCTTCCCAAACGCAACTCGTTATGGAGCTTTTGAGTGATTTTATAAAGAAAAATCCGGTTGATGAAACACGCATCTATATAATGGGGCTTTCGATGGGCGCAATGGCTACCTTTGACATTGTTTGTCGCCTCCCCGACCGATTTGCTGCCGCCATTCCCATTTGCGGAGGCGTAAATACCGAACGTTTGCACGAATTGAAAACTAAAACCAAATTTCGCATTTATCGCGGAGACGTTGATAATGTTGTTCCTGTGGGGCTTTCACGAGAAGCATATAAAACTTTGAAAAAAAACGGAAAAGATGTCGAGTACATCGAGTTTTACGGTGTTAATCACAATAGTTGGCATCCTGCTTTTAACTCGCCTGACTTTCTGTCGTGGCTTTATGGAATAAAAAAATAGCGAAAACCGTTTTGGATTACTATCGAAATTATAAAAAAACATACAATAATGAAAGTAAAAATGCTTGCCTTATCGGCAATTACGTGTAGTTTGGTGTGTTGCAATGCACCAAACACAAAATCAGATTGGAAGAGTTTCAGTGGCGACAAAACCATTGAACGAAAAGTAGATTCTGTGTTGAGATTGATGACTTTGGAAGAGAAAATTGGGCAAATGACTCAGTTTGCAGCCAATTGGACTGTTACAGGTCCCTCAATCTCAAATGATTTCTTACCTTATTTGGAAAAAGGTTTGGTGGGAAGCGTCTTCAATGCCGCTACTGTGGAAGGAATTCGCAATATGCAGAAAATTGCGGTTGAGAAAACACGTTTAGGTATTCCAATTTTGTTCGGGTATGACGTTATTCACGGATATGAAACCATATTTCCGATACCGCTTGCCGAAGCCTGTTCGTGGGACTTGGAATTAATGAAACGTTCTGCCCAAATCGCTGCCGAAGAAGCGGCTTCTGACGGGCAACATTGGACCTTCGCTCCGATGGTAGATATTAGCCGCGACCCTCGCTGGGGACGTGTAATGGAAGGAGCGGGAGAAGACCCGTATCTCGGTAGCCTCATCGCCAAAGCGCGCGTAGAAGGTTTTCAAGGAGGCAATTCGTGGCAAAGTTTGAAGGAAACTAACACCGTGCTTGCCTGCGCCAAACACTTTGCGGCATACGGAGCTGCCGAATCAGGTAGGGACTACAACACGGCGGAGCTTTCAGAGCACACACTTCGCAATTTTTATTTGCCTCCGTATGAAGCTGCCAAAGAAGCAGGGGTTGCTACGTTTATGGCATCGTTCAACGAAATAAATGGAATCCCCGCCACGGCAAGCAAATGGCTGATGACTGACATTTTACGCAAAGAATGGGACTTTAAGGGGTTTGTCGTTTCTGATTATACGGGCATCAATGAGCTTGTATTCCACGGAATTGCCGAAGACAACAAGCTCGCTGCCGAATTGGCTGCCAACGCCGGAATTGATATGGATATGACAGGCGCTACATTCATCAACTACTTAACAAAATTGGTTGAAGAAGGCAAGGTATCCGAAAAAACGATTGACAACGCCGCCCGACGCGTATTGGAAATGAAATTTATTCTCGGATTGTTCGATGACCCATACCGTTACTTAGATGAAAATCGGGCAAAAGCAACGCTACAAAAACCTGAATTTATGGACGTTGCTCGAAAAGCTGCATCGCAATCTGTTGTACTTCTAAAAAACAATAATAACATATTGCCTATTAAAAAAGATACGCCTAAAAAGGTCGCTTTGATAGGGGCTATGATTAAAGATTCTATCAACCTCAACGGAGAATGGCAAGGTCGTGGCAAGCGAGAACAAAGCGTTTCGCTATTCAAAGGGCTTCAAGAAGTTTACAAGGATAGTAACGTACAGTTTTCGTACGCACAAGGAACTACACTCACTGAATCTACTCCGCAAAGCATCGCCCAAGCGGTTGCTACGGCTAAAAATTCAGACGTGGTGTTAGTGGCATTGGGTGAAGATTTCAATTGGTCGGGCGAGGCAGCGTGTTTGACCGACATTCGCTTGCACGCAACCCAAAGAGAGCTACTTAAAGCATTAAAAGAGACAGGAAAACCGATAGCTTTGTTGGTTTTCAGTGGTCGCCCGCTTGATTTAAGTTGGGAAGATGCCAATGTAGATGCTATTTTGCAGGTGTGGTTTCCTGGAACACAGGGCGGAAGAGGCATTGCAGATGTTGTCGCAGGAAATTATAACCCCTCTGGACGCTTAGTAATGTCTTTCCCTCGAAGTGTAGGGCAAGTTCCGGTATATTATAATCAGAAAAATACAGGTCGCCCCGTAGATATGAACAATCCACAAGGAGATTACAAATCAAAATATGAGGATTCACCAATCACACCTTTGTATCCTTTCGGATATGGATTGAGTTATACTACTTTTGATATTAAGAATGCAAAATTAGACAAAACTGAACTCTCAAAAGATGGTAACTTGACTGCTACGGCAAGTGTTACCAATACCGGAGCTACTGACGGCGAGATTGTAGTACAGCTTTATGTTCGTGACTTAGTCGGAAGCGTAACGCGCCCTGTGAAAGAACTCAAAGGATTTAAGAAAATAGCCTTAAAAGCAGGAGAAACACAAACCGTTAGCTTTGATATTAAAGCAAATGACCTCGCTTTCTATGGTCAGGATATGAAGAAAATCGTTGAAGCAGGTAAGTACAAACTATGGATAGCTCAGCATTCTTCTGATAATTCTAATGAATTAAGTTTCGAGATTAAGTAATTTTTAAATATAACTATATGTCAAAAAGCACGAAGCCATTTACTTCGTGCTTTTTTTATATTTTAAATCTACTTAAATCATAAAAAATGATTATTGAAAGCAAATTTAACTTTTATGAATCACTAAAATAGATACTAAAAATATATTTTATAAATAATAGATTACAATACTTCATAAGAAATAACTATTTTAGATATTTTAAGCTATAATTTCTTGCAGAAAATTATTATTTTAGAC